>WLDE01000214.1 GCA_009704985.1 Actinomycetota bacterium
GCGAAGGACAGCGGCAAGGTCACGGGACCGGCGTCGTACTTCCCGTCGATCGAGAAGACCTACGGCAAGCCGATCGACCACTGGCTCGAACTCGTGCGCTCCCAGGGCATCGACCAGCACATGGGGACCGTCGCCTGGCTGAAGGCCGAGCACGGCCTCGGCCACGGCCACGCCAACGCGATCGTCGCCCACGTCAAAGCGGCTGGCTGAGCGAATTGGACGAACACGTCACCACATGGAGCGACAGTCGGTTCATGCGGTGACGTGATCGATCGGCTCAGTCGGATCCGAGACCATCTCGACGCCCGGGTAGTGTCCGGCCGATGGCAGGTCGGGTGCAGGGCAAGGCGACGATCGTCACCGGCGCCGGTCAGAGCCCGGGCAGCACGATCGGCAACGGTCGAGCGATCGCGATGCTGCTCGCTCGCGAGGGGGCCCGGGTGATCTGCGCCGACCGAGTGCTCGCCAGCGCGGAGGAGACGGTCGATGCGATCCGAGCCGAGGGTGGAGAGGCGTACGCCGTCCATCTCGACATCACCGATTCGCCAGCGGTGGCAGCAGTGGTGGAGCACGCCCTGCGGCTTCTCGGACGGCTCGACGTGGTGGTCAACAACGTCGGCATCGGCGGCAGCGGCGACGGTCCGGCGCATCGAGTCGACGAGGCCGCCTTCGAACGCATCCTCCAGGTCAACCTCACCGGGATGCTGCACGTGACGAAGGCCGTGCTGCCGGTGATGCGCGAGCAGCGGAGCGGATCAATCGTGAACATCTCGTCGCTGGCCGCGCGGGCGGGAGGCGGTCAGATCGCGTACGAGGTGTCGAAGGCCGCGGTCAACCGCCTCACCACGAGCGTCGCCCAGTCGCAGGCCCGCCACGGCATCCGCTGCAACGCAGTCCAGCCAGGTCTGCTCGACACGCCGATGGCCGTCGCCGGCATCGCACGGATGCTCGGCCGCACCGAGGACGAAGTCCGAATCGAACGCGACCGACAAGTGCCCCTCGGCGGCCACATGGGAACGGCATGGGACACGGCGTACGCCGTGCTGTACCTGGCGTCCGACGAAGCTCGCTTCGTCTCCGGCGCGATCCTGCCGGTCGACGGCGCGATGGGCGTCACCCAGGCGACCAACACCTGATCGTCGGGGGCCGGGCCGACCTCCCTCCCACTTCGGCGCTGCGCCCGGCGGCGATCCGACCCTCTGGTGCCCGAGGTGGGACTCTGAGAACCCGGGATGGGCTCCGGTCCAGCAACTTCGGGCTCCGACGCCTGAACCCCGTGATGGGGTTCAGTGGTCATGGGTGTGACCATAGCGCCGAACGCCCACCGGAGTGCGGCGCAGTGTGAGCAGTTGCGCCGCCTCGTCATTCGTCCCGTCGGTCAGCTGTGCCCCGGGTACAAGGTGATGGTCCAGGCGCCCGACGGGAGGTGGGTGAGCAGGAACCCTTCCCAGCCACCCGCGCTCTCGACCTCGGCACGAATCTCGCCGCGGCGGAACCACTCCCCTTGCAGGTACCAGCTGCCGAACGCAGCGTGCAGGTGGGACTCGACTGCATCCGTCGCAGGCGAGATCGTGGCCACTGCTCGGATCGTCCGCGGGTTGCCGGTCTGGAGACCGGCGATCCTCGCTGCGACGTGCCCCGTGGTATGCCCGATCTTGTACGCGAAACCGTCGTCCAGCACGTACACCTGACCCTCGCCGCCCGGCCCCAGCGGGGGCGGCCGGAACGACACCTCGAACCGTCGGCCGCCGACGAAGTCGTGGACGATGAACGGCGAACGTTCCGGCTTGACGGGGAGCCGCTGGGCGACGAGGCCCAACGCGTCGGTGAGACGGTCGCTGTACGCGAGAGTTCCGTCGACGCCACCCTTCGACTCCGCCGCAGCAGGAGGTGCGGCGCCGTCCTTCCAGGATCCCCACGGCACAGGTCGAGCCGGGCGTGGTCCAGGGACGAACCGCGGCCCTTCTGCGACAACCACCTCGAACGATGGCAGAGCCATCAACTGGTCGAGGGCCCTGCGCTCGTCCGGCGTCGTCCGGCCTCCGGGACTGGCCCAACCGAACTGTTCCGGTTCGAAGGGTTCCCACTCGATGCCACTCAAGCGCGCACACACATCGCCCGCATCGTTGACCCGGTACTGCTCCATGGCGGAAGAGCGTATGCGGCGGACTGCGTACGCTCCTCCCATGTCTGGTTTCCCTGGCCCTGGTCCGTGGCCGGCGATTCGCAAGGACCTCGTGAAGGCCGGCCGCAAGCCAGTCGTGGCTGCAGTCGGCTACATCGGCGTCAATGCCCCGACGGTCATGCCGCTGCGGCGCGGAGACATCCTCGTGTGCGACGCGTCGGACCCGGCCATCCGCGGGAGATTGACGAGCGCGGCTGCTCTTGCCACCTTCCACCGCAAGGGCGTCGCTGTCTTCAGCGTGGACGGCCTCCACGCCAAGGTCATCGCCTCGACCGCGTTCGCCTGGATCGGTTCGGCGAACGCGTCGAAGAACTCCGAGGATGGGCTCATCGAGGCGTCAGCGCGTCTCACCGGACCGCAGGCACGGCAACTTCATGCGTGGGCCAATGGACTGGCAACAGAGGACGCAGCGTTGGGCTCGAGCGATATCCGGCGGCTCAAGGAGATCAAGCTCGAACCCGCACGAGGCGGCCCCCGGACAAGGAGACCTCCGGCGGTGCTGCCGCCCGGGCTCGGTCGGGTTCGGTTCTTCGAGACCGAGGCGATCTCGTCCAAGGCCGACCAGCGGGCAACAGACTCCGACCGCAGGAAGGCAAGGTCAGCGGCGCGCGCCAGCGGCCTGCCGAGTACGTTGCAGCCGATCATCTGGGCCGGTGGAACCGCTGCGAAGCCAGGCGACTGGGTCATCGACATCCGCAACGGCCATGTCAGCTCACCCGCGTACGTCGTGCGCGTGGCACATCACCCTCGAGGGGACATCATCTGGCTCAGCCCGGTGAAGACATCGACCCGACCGAAGGTCGCGGCACTCCGTGCCCTCGCTCCCGCTCTGGCGCCAGGGTTCGGGACACGGCTCATCCGCGACCAGCGCACAGTAGATGCTGTGCTCTCGCTCTTCGCCTGACGCCCGCCAACTGCCCCTGGAACACCTCTGGGAGCTTCTCGGGCAGGTGAGCATCCTCCCCGAACGGCACCGCCGCTCGACCGAGATGCCGTCAAGACCCTGCGCAGTCCCGGCCGGCATGCACGATGGCGGATCCGGCCCAGACTCAGTCGCCAGTGATGTCGCCGACCGCAGCCCTGATGGATGCGTACAGAGGGCCGACGTCCTTTGTCGCGATGGAGTCCAGTGCCGCCAGGATGTCGAGTCCTGTTCCGGTGATCCGCGCTGCGGTGGGCCCGGCGAGAGGCTTGACCGACAGCAGCGGGCCGACGGATGGTGTCGCTGCTGGGTACATCAGGCCGACGCGGCGCACCGTGTCGTGTGCTCCGAGCGCGTAGGCGTACATGAACAACTGGTAGACGTCACTGGCTGCGACCTTCTTGGTGTCGTAGAGCTTGTACTTGATGTCGACAGGGACCGACCTTCCGGTCGAGTCGCGGATCACGAGATCTGGTCGGATCGCGGCGTAGGAGCGTCCGGCGGTGTCGTCACGGATGACCGCTTGCAGCCGTGATTGGCGATCCACGCTGAGGTCGGTGGACTTGAGCGCGTCCTCGACGAGTCTGGTGATGAACTTCTCGAAGACGACGTTCATGTCGAGCAGGAAGGCACCCACTCGCCCTGACGACGTGTCGTAGATGTCGTCGAACGCGACGCTACGTAGGACCAGTAGCGAGAGCTCGTGAGCGGGGCGGTAGCGCGCGTTGCGACGGTCGTAGCGAATGGCGCGCTCGTACCATGTCGGGTCAGTGGTCGTGGCCTCGCAGCTGTCGGTGAGCAGCCCGACGAGCCGCATAATCGACGAGCGGACTCCGGGGTCAGTGGCTCGACCTCGAGCGGCCGTCAATGCTGCCGAGAGCAGTTGGTTCTCAGGGATGTTGCTGTCGTACTCGTCGAAGTGGCACTCGAGCGGGTGCAGTTGGCCGAACCTGCGGAGGTACTGATCACGGTAGCGAAGGCGACCTCTGAGGACCTCGACCGGTTCATCGACGGACCGGTAGCCGCGGAGGAGACCGTCGCGGACGAGGACCTGTGTCTCCTCCGCCAGCAGCAGACAGATGAGGTCGAGCAGGTCTTCGCCGCTTGCAGGCAATGGACGATCGACGGGCAGACGCTTGAGCAGGTCGACGCCGGACGCGTACTCGAGCATGCGCAGTACCCGCAGCGCGCCGCCGACGAGCTTGGGGACGACACGGATCTCCAGCTGCGAGAAATGCACGACTCCGATCCATGAGTTGCTGGTGATGTCGACGTCACCGCTGGAGAGCCAACGCACGGTGAGCCGGGGTTCGCCCTCGCGTCCGGCGAGTTGGTCGGCGAGTCGAAGGTCCGCTGCAGACGGTGGGGCTGCCGTACGTCGCACCGACTTGTACTCGCCGAGCTCGATGGTCTCTCGAGTCATCACGCTGTTGCGTTCGCACCCAGATGGTTGGCAAGTTCGGCGCACAGCGTCTCGGGGTCGTCAGCGAGCTGCGACACCCGCTCGCTCTCAGCGTCGATGACCCCGCCAAGCAACCATTCGAGCTCCTTGTAATCCTCGTACAGGTACTCCTGCAGCAGGGGCAGCAGCTCGAATCGGAAGATCGCTGCAAATGCCTCGGCAGAGTCGATCGGGATGCCTTTCCTCAGGAACATCGCATGACCGACCTGCTTCTCGCGGCCGACTCGTTCGCGTATCTTCGCGTTCAACGCGTCAAGGAAGACGTCCAGAGCGAGTACGCCTGCTGTGGCACCTTCGAGGAGGTCGCTGTCGGGCAGCAGTTCGATGAACGAGAAGCGACGACGCAACGCCGTGTCGAGTAGATGGATGCTCCGATCGGCAGTGTTCATCGTGCCGATCAGGTGCACGTTGCTCGGCACAGCGAACTCCTGGCCGCTCTGAGGCAGGCGGACTGTGAGCCCTCGCTTGTCGCTTTCGATCAGCGTGATCAGCTCGCCGAAGATCTTGGGGATGTTGCCCCGGTTGATCTCGTCGATCAGCACCACGTACCGACGATCCTTGTCTGCCGCAGCGGCCTCGCAGACACGCTTGAAGATCCCATCGGTGAGCGTCAGCTCGAGGGCCCCGTTACCGGTCTGTGCCGGCCGGAAACCTTCGACGAAGTCCTCGTACGTGTAGGAGGGGTGGAACGTCACCCTGGTGAGCTGTTGGACGCTGGGCGCCGCGACCGTGGTCAACGAAGGATCCCGCTCCGCGAGCAACGACAGGAGGCGGTCTCCCTCGACGGCGGTCAAGGCGAACAAGGTGCCCTGGCATCGAAACCGTGCCGGCTCGCTCAGCGCAAGGATGGGGTCTGCTTGCAGTTCCTCGTAGGTAATTCCATCGTTGACGCGAGCAACGGGCTCGAGCGTGAGTGCCAATTCCGGCGGCGCATCTGGGTCGTACTCGCTGGTCACACGGGCCAGCGCAACCACACGCTTCGTAGGGGTGGACTCGTACCCGATGACAAGATCGCCGGCACGGACGTTCGGGTAGTTCCGCTTCAGCCGGCCAAGGCCGTAGTCCACAGTCGTGTCACTGAACAAGTTGCTCCAGGGCCAATGACTCGGGTTGGCGACCATGAACCAGAGCTGGTTCGACTGAGCCCTGCCGGCACTGAGTTGACGCTCGCGAACCTCGAACCGGTCATCGGCCTCCAGCACATCGGCCGCAGACGGCTCAGCGCTGCCGCCCTCGAGCAACCACACCGAGGCGCGCCGGGCCGTGTAGGTCTTGCCGGTGCCAGGTGGCCCGTAGACGACGACCTGGCCTCGACGTTCAAGGGCTTCCTCGATATCCAGGAACACCCGCGGGACGTCGATCGGAGTCTTCGACCCGGCACCTCCAGTGATGGCCTTGAACAAGGCCGCGGGGACCTTCGACACAGTCGTCGTCGCCCAGCCGCGGGCCGGTTCGATCGTGCAGGCGAAACTCGTGTCCCAATCGACGCCGAGGGTGTGGCGGTACTGCTGGCGCTCTGGCCTCCACACGTAGCCCACTTCGTTCACGGTGCCGACGGCAAGCACCTCGCTGACCCCCCGGTTCGCGATCACCTTGTCGCCCGGCTCCAACTCCATCAGCGTCCAGAGCTCATTGGACTTGCGGCTCACCTGAGACTCATGACCGTTGTACGGGTACTTCTCACGAAATGCCTCACGAAAGGCCTCCTTCGTGGGGAACTGCGAGAGGTCGCCGACATCGTCCCAGCCGACGCAGACGTAGCAATTCGCCAGACAGTCCGACCATTCAGACGCTCGTTCGCCGGGAGCGATCTTGACGACACGAACCGTCGATCGTGGGTCTGCCCAGTGGTACAGGAAGAAGCCCAACTCTTGTGTGCTCAGCGCTGCGAGTTCTGGGATGGCCCGCAGCGCGGCGAGAAGTCGGCGATTCGCTCGAATCGTGGGCAGGTCGCTCGGGTCCTCGCCCAACGTCCGCAGGAAATGGTGAAGGTGACCCTTGGAGCACACGGGAACGAGATCGTCGGGGAAGTACATGTAGAGCGCTTTGGTCCGCAGGGCGGCCGCACCAACCAGAGCGGTGATGCTGTCCGCCTCATCGAAATTGCCCTGGGCGGCAAGATCGAACAGTTGGACGAAGCCGGACCGCACAGCTGACCAAGCCTCATCAACATTCGAGTACTGCTTGGGGTAACGCCAGTCGCCACCTGACCCTTTGAACACCAAGTGCTTCGAGGATGACCCACCGCTCATGCTCGCAACAGGCCTCGTCTTGAACTCGAGCCACCAACACACCGTCCCGCCATCGGTGGTCAACCCCAAGGCGTACGAGTCGACCGACATGTTCGGCCACGACGTCAGAGGAAATCGCGCAACGAACTCAGCCCGCAAGGCCTCGGCCTCCTGAGCACCCTTGCTTACGTCTGGTCGGCTCCACGTCTGGAGCGCAGACTTCAGGCTGTCAACGATCGCGTTTTCGAGCATGTTGTTCATTCCTCCGAACACTTGAAAGGCGCAGCAACGGACCCGAGCACCTTCGAGGTCTCTGCGCCGCTACTTGCGGACTCACTGCAGCGCAATGATCCCTCGATCATGGCAGTGGTGGCCCGGATTCCGGGTCAATCCCGTTCTCGCGAAGCAAAGCCTTCAGGCGCACTACCTCCGCCGACAGGCCATCACGCTCCGCCTTCAGTTGAGACTTCTGCTCCGTCTCGACACCCAGGTGCTCGCGCACAAGCGCCGTGAACAACTTCCATGACTCTGGGGCCTCCCGAGATGCCGACGTTCGAGCTCGCTCTTCTTGGCTCCCTCACACCACAGTTCGTACATCTCACGCAACTTGGACATATCGATGCCATACGTCTCGAGTTCACCCACGAGACGGCGACCAATTCCGAATTGAACTCTCAGGACGCGTCACGGAGCGCACAATAGACGAGAGCGTGACGAGGACATTTGTGGCTCGCCGGCATCCACTCCGGCGATCGGGAATGGTGGGCAAGCGGACACCAAGCCCCGGCAGGCCATCCGGCTGTGAGCTCCCCACGGCACCGATGCCGTCGGGGCGCTGGGTGAGCACCAGCCACCCGTTCACGCACACCGTGTCGAGCGTCCCGTCGCGCCAGCCGAGCAGTTCGCCGAGGTGCATGTCGCCGGCCGCGAACTTGGTCCGCAGCGGCTCATCGAGCCGGCGTGTCGACGCCCCGCACGGGAACGCCGCGACCGGGTCGGGGGCGTGGGTGACGACCCGCGGCAGCGGGCCGGTCGACGGCGCCGGTGCGGGGCCGACGGCGAGTTCGGTGATCCCGCCGAGCGCACGGCGGGTCTTGTCGATCTGGCGGGCCGTGGTCAGGGAATTGTTTGCGGGCACCGTCGCGACGGTCGGCACCTGCCCAGCGGGGGCATTCGCGTCACGCCGGCGTTCCCGGTTGGCACCGCGGGGTGTTCGCGCACTGTCGATCAGCGTGAGCGCGACACGTCTCTCCGGCTGCCCGTCCACGGGTGGTGGCTCCGTGCCGTCAGCATCGCCGACAGCAGGAGTGCCCGAGTAGTCAAAATCATGGACTGGGGTCCAGGAGTCGGTGCCCGAGGTGGGACTCGAACCCACACGATCTTTCAATCGGCGGATTTTGAGTCCGCTGCGTCTGCCATTCCGCCACTCGGGCGAGTGACCGGCACACGATATCCGCCGACCATCGCGGTTACCGATGGGTAGCACC
>WLDE01000215.1 GCA_009704985.1 Actinomycetota bacterium
CCGGCGTATACACCGGTGGCGGTGCCGCAATCACGTTGCCACGTCCTGCAGACCCGACCAACAGCAACGACCCGACCACCGCGGCAGCCGAGCACACCGCCGCCCAACGCCTGCCACGCCCTCGGCGCACCCACACCATCCACCGAACCTACAACGACCCCCCACATCCCGACCACGGTTCATCAGCCGGACCAACGCACCGTTGATCACTCCAGAACGTGGAAGAGGTCAACCAATCGCTCACAGACCGCAACACGCTGACCAGGCACGACGCGAAACGACCCGGCTCGACCCAAGCAAACTCCCGAATCGTGTAGGTCCCCCCGCTGGTCCCCCACCGAAAACACCGATCGAACAGACCTTCAGAAATAGTCCGTGACCAGGTGTTATTCGTGGAGCTGAGGGGAGTTGAACCCCTGGCCCACCAGTGTTCCTGGTCATATCAGTCCTGCTCAGAGAGCCCCAGACGGGGCTTGCCTAGGCGCTGCCTATGGCGTGGTGTTGCTGGGATCCGACTTTCGTCCGAGAAACAGGGCCCCGTTGATCAAAGCATACTCCCCGCTGCAGTCAGCTTCGGGCCCGGTGCTACCCGGGGACCGCTCGAGTGGATTGGGCCTCAGGACGCCGACGTGGTCGGCTTTGCCCTCTCGAGACCCCTCGGCAAACTCGGTTGGTGATGGAAGTGGTGGAGCTCCGCGCTTGCGCGTGTCACGCGTCGGGCGAGGCCTTGGTCTTGACGAGCGTCTCGTAACGCTCGAACAGGACGGCGAGGATGTCGGCGTCGGTCGCTGACGGCTTCAACCCGTACAGGCCGAGCACCACCTTGTCGAGCTCCCGGTGTGCCTTGACGAGGTTCGGCGGCATCGCTAGGGGGTCGTACAGATCCGCGAGCGTGGAGGACGGGTGTGCGGTACGAGCGTCGAGTACCCCCTGCGCTGCTGCTTCGACCGCAGCGGTCTGTGCGGTGTCAAGCTTGGGCCATGGGAAGTTGTTGAAGGTCACCTCGGAGCTGATGCGGCAGTCGGACTTCAACCGGCCGGACACGGTACGGTTCCATGCTGCGAAGGGCCGCGAAGAGACGGCAGCGAAAGTTGCGAGGTCCGCACCGGGCACGGTGACGAGCGCGTCGGAAGCGATCACATCGGGGTCGAAGAACGCAGTGGGGACGAATGGCCGACGCTCGGATGACACGCGAGGAACGGCCAGGTAGCGCTCCGACGGCTGACCGTTCTGGACGAACAACCCAGGCGTCGACGCCGCATCTTGCGTGGACTTGGCCGGGCTCTCTGCGCGCAGCTTGGCGATGGCAGCCAGCCGGGTCCGTAGGGTTGGTGAGGTGCGAAGGTCGGCGGGCTCTGCGCCCACCAGCCAGAAGCACCAGCGTTCCTTGCCCTGGATGAGTTCAGCGGCCCCATAGATGCGGCGCAGGTACTTGGCTGCGACTGGGTCGATCTTGCGGACCTCCGCCGCTTCCTCTGGCGTGAGGAAGAGGTGCCCACCGTCGCGGGCCATCGACCCGAAGAACATTTGCCGGAACCCCTGGATAGGCATCTGGGCGCTGTGCACGATGACTTCGGGTGCAGCAGCGAGGTACGCGTTGATGCTGACGACCTCGGACCGAATGCCGGGCTTGTTGATGTCGGCGTAGGTCCACAGCGGCTTCTTGCCAGGCTTGCGCCCCTGACTGAACCCAGTGATGACCACATGGACTGCGGCCTTGCCGCGTGCCTCGTTCGTCCAGTTGAACGACCGGTGCGCGAAGTCGATGTGCATGTCCAGCCCGGACAGGTAGCCCCACAAGACAGGCGGCTGCTCGCCTTGACTGATGGAGTTGGTAGAGACGAACGCGACGCGAGTGTCTGTATCGTCGATGTACTCGGCGGCGCGCCTGAACCAGTTGCACACATAGTCGAGCGACCCTGAACCTCGCGTCTTGCCCCACACGAGCAACGTGTCGGCCTTCTGTTCCGGGCTCTGCAAGTTTGTCCCGAGGAATGGCGGGTTGCCGAGGATGTGCGTGGCGCGGTCGTCACCCATGACGTCCTGCCAGTCCAGGCGCAGAGCGTTTCCGACGGTGATGTGAGCGGTGTCTACGAGTGGGAGGCGTGTCTGGTAGCCGCCGAACTGCTCTTCGAGTTCCATGTTGGCGAGGTGGTCGGTGAGCCACATGGCGACCTGGGCGATGTTCGCGGGCCACTCGTCTATCTCAATGCCGTGGAACTGGCCGACGCCCAGGCGCGACGCGGCGGCGCTGTCGAGGTAGCGCTGCCCCGTGACCCACGGGTACTTGTCCCAGAACCGGTGGTCGTCCTTTGCCATGCCCCGCAGCTTGTCCATCAGGTGCCGCTCGACCCGGCGCAGTTCCCGGTAGGACACGACGAGGAAGTTGCCGCAACCCGCTGCCGGGTCGAGGACCCGCATGGCAGCCATGCGCTGCCAGATCTTCTCCAACGCGGCTACGGTTGTTGCGTCCTCGATGGCCTGGTACAGCTCGTCGAGGAACAGCGGTTCGATGAGCCGCAGGATGTTCTCCTCGGACGTGTAGTGCGCTCCGAGGTCGTGGCGTTCGGTCGAGTCCATGACGCCCTGAAACATGGCGCCGAACACGGCAGGGCTGACGGCAGACCAGTCCACTTCCTCACTTGTGGCGATGAGTGCGTCGAGCAGGTCGGCGTTGAGGTTCGTGATAGGCAGGTTCTCCGCGAACAGGCCGCCGTTGACATACGGGAACGTCGTCAGCGACTCGTCCAGCATCGCGGACCGCTCGGCCGGTGGGGTGTTCAGCACCTCGAACAACTGCGCAAGGGCGGCGCCGGCGAACTGCGGCGGTGCAGAGCTCAGGTATGCGTCGATCTTGCCGTGCGCCCAGATGCGGGCGTCGTCGGCGAAGAAGCAGAACAGCAGGCGGGTCATCAGTACGCGCAGGTTGTGCCCGGCGTAGCCGGCTGCCCGGAGCTCGTCGTGTAGGTCGGCCATCTTCTCGGCGGCCTTCACATCGACGGGGCGCTGCGGCGACAGCTCCGTGAGTTCGTTGTGGACGAGTGGGCCGAACCAGCCGAGCTTGTCGGGGAACTCTGCCAGCGGGAACTCGGTGGACCGTCCGGTGTGATTGTCACGCATGAGGAACCGAGCAAAGTCGCACACGACGGTCAGGCGCGGCAGTTCGTGGTCGTCGAGCTCGTACGCGTCGGCCTGGGCGAGCGCGGTCGGGAAGTCCTTGCCTGCACTCTTGTGCTCGGCCAGCAGGACACCGGGCCACAGGACGTCGATGCGTCCAGTTCCTTCCGTGTCGGTGCGCTTGGTGACGCGCTCGAACTCGGCGCCGACAGCACGACGGTCGATGCCGAACACAAGCAGCAGGTCGTTCCAGAAGGACTGGCTCTCGGCGCGTTCGACGGTGATGCCGTCGTACTTGCGAGTGAAGGCCCGGGCGCGGGCCAGGACTTCCTGGCTGCTGTCGAGTTCGGTCGCTACCTCGTGGCGTCGTTTCTCGGCCCGGGCGAGCAGCTCAGCGCGTCGCTTCTCGGCAGCAGTCACTCGCGTCTTGGCCCGGGGCATGGGTGTGACGGCGCTCTCGCTCACCCCCATGTCCACAAGGGACGAGGCTACGCGACCAGGAGGTTGTGCTGGTTTTGTCATGGCTTGACGAACCGGCTGCGGTGCGCGGGGTGTGTGTTGTACAGAGCTACTGGGGGCGTCTTCGTCGTCGCGTTGATGCGGCCCCGCAACAGATCGGCAACCGACCAGATGAACGCCGCGTGTTTCTTGATCAAGGGGGTGTCGGACATGGCCGCCATTTCCGGTGAAGGGAACTCTTTCGACTTCTGAGAACGTAACGGTACGGCAGGTGTGTGGCGCGTTTGGTCAGCCATACCCAGTCACGGTGCCGTGAGAGCCTCGCCTGGCGAGGTGGCCCGGCACCCGCTCTCCCAGCGAGCCCACTGAGGCCGTGTCGGTCACGTGCCGCAGGCCCTTGAGGACCGACCCTCTTCGACATGCAACGGCAGGTACTTCGATGGGGTGGCATAGGCGTTGTGCTGGTCGTCCTATCCGGGTGCTCAACCAGGACAGAGTGCAGTCCTGGATGGGGCCGGGTGATTCCAGCCTCTTGCACCAAGGAGACGGAGATACCCGTTCTTGACGATCTCGCGAGGCAGTTTGGGTTCAGCAGGGAGGTCTTTATCTCCCTGCTCATTGTGCTTGTGGTTTGTGGCGTCGTTGACCACTTCGCGCGAAACCGCAAACGGCTGGCGCAGGAGTCTGCTCAACTGGATGAGGAGCAGACCAATGCCCGTCGGGCCGAACAGAGCGACGAGACGTACTGGGTGGTTGGGGTGCGGGCTTCGAACGACGCGGCCCACCTGGCTGCAATCGCAATGGATCCGAAGCGCGCCGAGACGGTCACCGCTGCCGCCGTGCAGCGACTCGGTGAGCTTGGTGACTCTGAGGCGCTCGAGGTGATCTCCGCGTCGTCTGGCTCTGATAGCGCACGCGAGGCAGCGCAACGTGAACTCCAACTACTCCGCTTGCGTCGACGCCAAGTAGCCCCGCCGCAGCCGCAACCCCCGGAGGATCTTCGGACCAGAAACAGCCTGGAACGGGCGCACGACATGCTCCGAGCGACCGAGGCTCTCAACCGGGGTGACATCACACCGGATCAGTACTCGAAGATCAAGAAGATGCTCATGGACGACGCGACTTGACTACGCCATTGATTCACTACGTGGCGACTCATCGCCTCTCCGTCGCAAAACCGCAACTTGTTCCTCGAGTTCGGTCGTGTGCTTTGGGGACCTCGACCTATCTTCGATCGAGTGCTGCATCACTGGTTACTGCTCCGCTGTGATGAGCACCGATAGCAGCGGGCTCTCCCGGTGCACGAAGAACTTGTACTTCAGATCCCGCTTGATGATGAGGCCCTTGCCGGAGAGGGCGAGGAGCTCGACCCGGTTCTTGCCGCTCGCGGCGATCACGTCCTCGAGTGCGAGCCAGTCATCGGGCAACGTGTCCGACCGGCGGGCGCGGCGCGCTCGGGCTCGTGCGTCTTCCTCGTAGCGTTCGATCGAGGCGATGGTGATGTAGAAGGCGCCGTTCGGGTCAAGCGCTGACTCGGGATCGGCCTCGAGTTTGCCGGCCTGCAGCAGGCGCTTGGTGGCGTGCGTACTCAGTTGGAGTCGGGTGGCGGCCTCGGCCAGGCGGATTGCTCGCTCCCCGAGCGCGGCGAGGCGCATCAGGTTGTCGCGCTGGGTTTCGACGACCGCGCGACTGATTCGGTACCGGTTGTTGGCCTGCTTCATGGCGGGGAGTGCACCCGACAGGATGAGTTGTCTGACTGACCACTGCGAGATCGCGAGCAGCTGCGCTGCCTCCTCGCTCGAGATGCCGTCGTCACCGGGCTGGCGTTGCAGTTTCAACGCCAGCACGTCGTCGAGGTGTACGTAGGTGACCGGTCCACCGGTGGCGTGCTCGACGGACGTGGTGCGGACTGAGCCTTGTGTGATCGCCTGGCGCAGGACGCTGCGGCTCTCGCCGAGCACTCGCACCGCTTCGGAGATGGTGACGAGCTCGGAGTCGGTGGCGATGCATCCTGCTGCTTCGAGGACGCTGTGTGCAGTGGCGAGACGGTGCTCGTCGAGGTGCGTGACGTGACCGAGTGGATGCGGGTGGGTGATCGGGATGATGAGCGAACCGATCTGCTCGGTGATGAACGGGCCCTGCACCCGGGCAATCGCGATGAACGGCTCGAGTTGTGGCAGTGCCGGGGTGTAGCTGCGCATCGTTACGGCAGCGCCGCCGCCGGAACGCACGAGGTGGCCGAGAATCTCTGAACGGATCAAGTCGTCGATCGCGAGTTGCAGCTTCAGTTCCCCGCCGAGCGATGCCCGCAGGTGGTGCGTGGACGCACTGAACCCGATCTCTTCGTAGGTGAGCCCTTCGGCTGCGAAGGCCTTCTTCAGCGCGGTGCGGTAGGCGCCGTCGCCGGCCACGTTGGCGGCCTGCAGACCCACGATGAGCCGTGCGTCGTGGTCGACCTCGCCGGTGGAAGGGTCGGTGTGGAACGCGTTGATGTAGACCCGCAGCAGTTCCAACAGCGGGAGCGGGACAGCGATAACCCGGCTCGAGGTCGCCGTCTTGACGCGTTCCACCTCGTCGAGCTTGACGACCTGGCCCCGTTCGTCGTACGCGAGCCGCTTCTTGCCACCCTGACGGGAGATCGATGCGAGACCGATGTCGCCGAAGTCACCGATGTCGCCGACATGGAGCCCGAACACCTCACCGATGCGGAGCCCGATGACGCGTTGGATCCAGAACGCGACCGCATGGTGGATGTGCAGGTGTTGCACGACCTTCGCGCACACCGGGTACTCGAAGACGTACTTCTTGCGCTTCGCTTGCCTGTGCGTCGTGCGGTCCGGGTTGGGTGGCATCACGTTGATGCCGTTGCTGGGGTCGGTGTCGATCTCCCGGTGCGCGATCGCGTACGCGATCACCTCGCGCAGAACGGCGAGATGGCCGCCTGCGGTCGTCTTTCTGAGCGCCCAGGCTGGTGAGTGCTTGTTGAGCGTCCCCGCTCGATCGACGAGCCCAGCAGCGACAAGGTCGGTAATCGGTATCTCGATGTCCACGCTGCCGCGGCGTCGGCCTGCGTTCGGGAATCTCCCATCCAGCCATCGGCGGCGGATCGTCGAGCGGCTCACACCGCAATGCTCGGCTGCCTGCGTGATGGTGAGCGACGTTGTGGGCACCGCGGTCAGTCGGCGCTGACGCAGCGATGTGGGTAGTGGCTCGTAGCCGGCGAGGAAGCGGACGAACTCACGGACATGGTCGCGCCGCAGTTGATCGATGCTGTCCACCTGGGCATCGAAGAACGGGACGATTCGGCGGCGGAGCATCGTCTCCACCGAAGCTCGCCGCTCGGGCAGGGCACGGCGGTCCTCTACGTACACCTCGCGCCACCATGCCCACGCAGTCTCCGAGAACGACCGGGGCTGCATCTTCAAGGCCACCACTCGGGCGACCGAGTGTTGGTAGTTGTCTGCGTCCGGGTACGGGCGGTCGTCGTTGCGGGCAGCGAGGCAGTCGGCAACCCAACGTTTCGCGGATGCGTCGTCGGGAAACGACTTCTCAACCCGGCCGGCCGTGCCGCGTGGTGCAGGAATGCTCGCCAGCACTCTCCCGCCACGCTGGCGGTAGTAGCCCGTTGCTGGACGCGGCATCAGGCCACCATCCTCTCTGGGGCGGTGAGCCGTTCGACGACACGCCGGTTGAACGCGATCTCGCTGCGCAGTTCGTCGACAAGGCGCTCTGCCGCCTCGGCGCGTTCTTTCCAGCGCGCGACCTCTGCGTGCAGTTCGGTCAGTTCGGCGGCCGGGATAGTGGGCACATACCGGCTCGGTGCCGCGTCGACGTAGAGGCCGGCAGCCTCGAGCCCCGAGCGGGGCAGCGCCCACTCACCGAACGGCGCTTCGCCGCGTCGGAGGGCACCAGGGATCTGACCGGCACGGATGCGTCGACGGATGGTGTCGAGGCTCACACCGCAGAGGCGCGCCGCCTCGACCGGAGTGAACCAGGGATCTGCCGCTGTGTCTCGGATGCTTCCTGGGGGTGACGTCATGCGACTCACGGGGCCACAACATGACGACCTGTCCCTCGATGACACACGCTGCATGCCGCCGCGACACGCCGCGAACCGGCATGCACTGTGCTGCCGAGCGCACCCGCCACCCCCGCCGAGCACCAGACGGGCAGAACTCCTGGCAGGGCATGGTGACTGCCCGCACAGCCCAGGGTGTTCACCGATCCGATAAACCCCCCAAAACGTCCGACATTCGACCCCTATTGCGGGCGTCCGCACTGTGCAGCGCACCGGCGGCGACAACGAGGTGAACCGTGCGCTCGACGCGGCAGGGAACGCCGTATCAGCGCAGGTCAGCGGGCATGTGGGTCGGTCTCGACACCCTCGGGCGGAGACGAGGAGGGGGTGCAGGCCCTGAGACCGTGCACCCCCTGCCAAGTGTTTGATTCGTGGAGCTGAGGGGAATTGAACCCCTGACCTCTTCCATGCCATTCTCACGCACCCCGTCCGCCGACGTTCGTGGACGTCCGACACACCCTTTCTGAGCTGGTTCTTCGTTCGCCGCCGTTCGTGGACGTTCGTGGACGTTCAATCGCTACTACTCGCCTCACTA
>WLDE01000216.1 GCA_009704985.1 Actinomycetota bacterium
CGACGTCGGCCGGCACGGAGCACCCGGGACGTTCGCAGAGCCGTGGCATCGTCGGACACGGTACTCCAACCCCGCTGAGCAGGGGTGGACCGCCAACGGCAGCGACCTCAGCCCGCGACCTCAGCCCGCGACCTCAGCCCGCGACCTCAGCCCGCGACCTCAGCCCGCGACCTCAGCCCGCGACCTCAGCCAGCGGCGCAGTGCCGGTTGCGGCCCTCGCGCTTGGCCCGGTACAGCGCGTCGTCGGCCGCGCTCACCAGCGCCTCGGGGGTGCGCGCCACCAGCGGGTACTCGGCGATGCCGATCGACACCGTCTGGCGGTGCTCCGGCGGCAGCGCAGGAGCGCACGCCTCGGGGCACCGCTCGAGCAGGCGCCCCGCGAGCGCCGCGGCGCCCCGCGCGTTGCACGACGGCAGCACCACCAGGAACTCCTCGCCACCCCAGCGCACGACGCTGTCGTTGGCACGCACTGCCGAGCTGAGCAGCCCGGCGAACGCGGCGAGTACGGCGTCGCCCGTGTCGTGGCCGAACCGGTCGTTCACCTGCTTGAAGTGGTCGAGGTCGCAGAGCAGCACCGACATCGGCTCCCCCGTCGCGTCGGCGCGCTGGCGGGCCTGGGCGAGCGCCTTGCTCGCCCGGCGCCGATTGCCGATACCGGTGAGCTGGTCGGTGTCGGCCTCGGCGGCGAGCCGGATGTTCTGCTCGATCCGGTCGAGGCCGAGCTGGAGGGCGTCGGCCAGCTCGTCGAGACGGCTCAGCCGGTCGGCGTCGGGCGTCTCGACGAACCCCAGGTCGAGCCGAACCTCGAGACCACCGTCGACCTGGAAGCTGCGCTCCACCGGGTTCACGCCGATGCGGCCGTGCTCGGCCGAGATCGAGCCGGCGAACCGGGCCGCCGTGGCCGTGACCGCGGCACCGCAGACGCCGGGCAGGCTCGCGAACGCAGCGGCGATCTCCGACAGCTCGGCGACGTTCCAGCGCTCGTCGAGTCCGGCCACCACGCGCAGCGCCTTGGCCGCGGCCGCCTTGCGGCGGAGGTGCTCGCTCTCGACCACCCGCGTCAGCCCGGTCGCGACCTGCGAAGCCGCCTCGCCGAGGAAGCCGGCCGTCCGCAGCGCCGACGGCACGTCCTGCGCGTGCAGCGTCCCTGCGCCCACCTGCTCGACGGCGAACAGCGCCGTGTCCGGGTGGCCGGCGAGGGTGTCGTGCTTGAGCGCGAGCTCGACGTCGAAGCCCACCGCCGCACCGATGCGGGGCAGACCGGCGGGGTCGATCCCGATCAGGCACTGATCGATCGGGGCGTGCTGGGTGAGGACGTCCACGACGGCCTGGGCGAAGGTCTGCAGATCGAGATCGGCGGCGACGAGGTTCGACAGCTCGAGCTTCACCGACGTCGTGAGGAACCCGACCAGGAACTCGTTGTGGTCACCGGCGCGCAGCTGCTCGACCGCGTCGGCCTGCATCCGGCTCAGGGGGTCGAGCACGCTCATCGCGCACCCACCAGATCGCTCGTGACGGCGGCGAGCTCGGCCTCGATCTCCTGCATCACCGCCGGCTGGCGGACGTTGCGCAGCTGCAAGAGCTGGAGCGCCTCCATCGAATCCAGGGTGTGCTCCGGCCCGGTCGCGCCGAGCGCGACCGCGAAGCTCCGGGCGGCCACCACCACACGGTCGAGCGGCGCCACGAGGCCGTCGGGCCGGGCGTGGTGCATCCGCACCGCTGCGGTGATCCGGTCCGGCAGGTTCCAGCGCGACAGCAGCAGTCCGCCGATCTCGGCGTGGTCGTGCTCGGGGTGGGCGACCCCCGCCCCGGCACCGAGCAGCCAGCCGACCTCGTGGAGCAGGCCGGCGGTGTAGGCCTCGTCGGGGGCCTCACCCACCCGACGCGCGAGCACCGACGCAGCGCAGGCCGTCGCGATCGAGTGCAACCAGAGCCAGTCCGGGTAGTCGGGCGCCTCGGTGTCGAACACGAGGTCGGCGACCCTGCTCGCGGCGAGCGAGTTCACGAGGCCGGTGCCGAGCATCACGGTGGCCCGGCGGACACCGCCGATGCGTCGTGAGTAGCCGAGGTGGGCCGAGTTCGCCGAGCGCAGCACGGCGGCCGCGAGCGCCGGGTCGGTGAGGATCACCTTCGTCAGGTCGCCGGCCGAGTCGTCGGGTCGACGGAGGACCTCGAGCACCACCCGAGCCGACGCGGGATGCACGACGAGGCGGCTGCGCTCGAGCGCGCCGCGGTCGACGCCGCGATCGGCGCCGGCGGCGCGGTCGGCGGCAGACATCCGATCGAGCGGGGTCGAGGGGAGAGGCACGAACCTGAAGGTCCCGCCCGATCGGGACCACGCCACCTCTTGTGACCCCCTGCGACGGAATCCCCCCGAATACCCCTCACTTGAGGGGGGCTCGAGCTGGGTGATCACCGAGTTTCCGGAACGATCCGCTCTGCAACGGCGGCGATCGCCCCGTCGAGGACCTCGGGTTCATCCTGACCCGGGGTGACCGGGATGACCGGGGTGACCGGGGTGACCGGGATGGTGGGCGTGAAGGGACTCGAACCCCCGACTCCTGCCGTGTGAAGGCAGTGCTCTAACCAACTGAGCTACACGCCCCGGGAGGCAGCAGGCTAGCGGACCCGGTGTGACCGCACCAACGCGTCGCGACTGCGCACCGGATCGTTCGCCGACCCGCGGATCAGCGCAGCAGATCGCAGGCCGTGGTGAACACCGGCGCTGATCAACGGTTCGCGCCCTCGATGCTCCCGCTGAGGTCCTCACCCGGCTCGAACGCGAGGCAGACGTACTCCGAGTCGCTGTCCCACGTGTCCTCGGTGGGCGTGATCAGGAAGATCTCGAACACACTCTCGAGGTACGGCACGCCGACGTACTCGTCGAACGCAGCGCGACACGCTGCATCGGCGCGTTCGCCGATCTCGGCCGCACCCGGGAAGTCCTCGTCACCATCACGCAGGTCGTCCACGTCGATCACCTCGGCGCGATGCGGTTCGTCGCAGTCGAACGTCTCCAGTCGAGCGACGAGTCCGTCCTCGTTCTCCTCCGGCAACTCGACGCAGTCGCCCACCCGCAGGTCGCCGACGGCGGTGGTCCCCGCGATGTCGGCGGCGACCACGATCCAGAACCCGGCGGCGGCCACGAGGCCGAGCGCGCCGAGCACGACACCGCTGATCGCCATGCCCTTGCCGGTTCGTGCGCCTGCCGACCGGGAGATCTCGCGCAGGCCGAGGATGCCGAACACGAGCGCCAGGATCGACACCAGACCGAGGAAGCACAGCAGGATGCCGACGATGCCGAGCACCATCGCCGTCACCGCCTTGCCGCTGCGACGCGGCGGGGCCGGCTGCTGGTAGCCCGGGCCGCCGTACCCGGGACCGCCGTACCCGGGACCACCGAAGCCGGGACCGCCGAAGCCGGGTGCCTGGTACGGACCCGGAGCCTGGTACGGACCCGGCGCGCCCGGCTGCGGGAAGGACGGGTTCGGCGGAGGGGGCGGCGGCATGTCGGTCACGTGCACGACGGTAGTCACCCGGCACGCAGCCACCCGTCACCCTCCGATCAGCCGCCCGCCGACCCCCTCAGCCTCCGATCGGGACGACCCGCGTGAGGCACGCCGTGCCGCGACCCTGCGGGTCGCGGAACCGCTCCGTACCGGTGGCACAGGCACCGTCGAAGCCCACCACCGCGGCCACGACGGCGTCATGCGTGCCGTCGCAGGCGACCGGCAGGATCTCACGCATCGCCTCGTCGACGATCTGCACGCACTCACCGGGAGCGAGGATCGCGTCCACCGGGACGGGCGGATCGGGGTCACCCAACACGTTCCCGACGAACACGACACCGATCGCCAGCACGCCGATGACGGCGAAGAACCGCCACGGGAACCGCGACAGCTGGCCGGTCGGCATCGGCGCCGAGGGCGCCGAGGACGTCGCGGACGGCGCCGAGGAGGTCGCCGAGGCACCGGTCCGCGACCGCGGACCGGCCGTGCCGGCCGACGCCGACGGCCCGTCCGCGAGCTCGAGGTCGTAGCGCTGCCGTCGCACCGGGTCGCCGAGCACGCGCCACGCCTCGTTCACCGCGGCCATGCGCGCCGCCGAGGCCTCGCCGTGACGGTCGGGATGGGCGTCGCGCGCGGCGCGCCGGTAGGCCGCCCGCACCTCGTCGGAGGTCGCAGTGCGAGACACGCCGAGCACCTCGTAGTGGGTCACCGGTCGGTGCTCCCCCCGGACCGCCAGTACTCCCCCGCCTCGCGCGACAGCAGATCGTGGTCGACGAGGTAGCGGCGCAACGCCGCCGTGTCCGCGTGTCGGCGGCCGAGGATCAGGTTCACCATCGCCTCGGAGTACCGCACCCCCGGCTCGAAGTCCTGCGCGAGCCAGTCGAGCACCACCATCCGCTTGGCGTGCGACGCCGGGATCGACGTCAACCGGCCGTTCGACACGAACGCGTCGAGCACGCGGCGACGATCGGCCGGCTGATCGGCGTGCTCGACGGACGGCGGGCGCGCCAGCGCGGCCCGGGCCGCCATCCGGAACGCGGCGCTCATCACGTGCAACCCGCGGTCGTGCTGCAGCACCAGGCCGACCTCGGCCAGCCGCCCGACGGCCCGGCCGACGCGTGCGTGGTCGAGCCGTGTGGCGGCCACGACCTCGTCGATCGTGGTCGCGCCCAACTCCAGCGCGGCGACCACCAGACGCCGGTCGTCGTCGGCGAGCAGCCCCACGATCGTCGCCGCGTCGAGCTCGCGCACCGCAGCCTCAGTACTGCAGGTCCGGGTCGACCGCGCCGAGCAGCTCCTCGCCCTGACCGAAGCGCTTCACGTTGGTCGTGATCCGCTCGCTCAGCAGGGGCTGCGACATGCTCCAGGTGGAGCCGGCGTGAGGCGTGACGATGCAGTTCGGCAGGCTCCACAGCGGATGGCCGGGGGGCAACGGCTCGGGGTCGGTGACGTCGAGGCCGGCGCCACCGATCGCACCGGTCGTGAGCGCCCACACCAGGTCGTCGGTGACGATGTGCCTGCCGCGGGCGACGTTCACCACCCAGGCGTGCGGCTCCATCATCTCGAACTCGTTGCGCGACAGCATGCCCTCGGTGTCGGGCGTGAGCGCGAGCGCCACCACCACGAGGTCGGCACCGACGAGCGCGTCGATGTAGCGGTCGGCCTCCACCACCTCGTCGACGCCGTCCATCTCCTGCACACGGTTGCGCACCACGGTGATGCGGCAGTCGAAGGGGACCAGCAGCGGGATCAACGCCTCGGTGATGCCACCGCCGCCGAGGATCGTGACGTTCGCGCCGTACAGGTTGGTGCCCTGCTCGCTGCCCCAGGAGGTGGCCCGCGCGTATGTGCCGAGCCCGCGCATCCCGGCGAGGGCGAGCGCGAGCGCCATCTCCGCGACCGGCTGGGCGTACACGCCCTTGCCGCACGTCCACTCGCGGTCGTCGTCGACGAGGTGGACGTAGTTCTCGACCCCGGCGAACGGCAACTGCACCCACGCGAGGTGAGGGTGCTCCTCGATCACCCGCTCGAGCAGCAGCGGCTCGTGGGGTGCGCTCCACACCAGGCCCTCCGCCTGCTCGAGCGGCACGACGTGACCGCCGCCGGCGACGATCGCGTCCGCCATCCACGAGGGCGAACCGTTGGGAGCGAGAGCGATGCGGGGCGGCCCGTCCTGGGCGCCTCGCCGGGAACGACCCTGGGCATGAGGAGGTGGAGGCATTGCCCCGCCAGGCTAGTGCCGCGCCCGCCGGACACCCGCGCGAACCATCGGAGCATGAACCAATGGAGCGTGAACCAATGGAGCGTGAACCAATGGAGCGTGATCGAGCCGGGGCAGCACCAGCTCCGCCACGCGGCGGCACTCGTCGAGGTGCGGGTAGCCCGACAGGATGAACGCGTCGATGCCGAGCGTGCGGTAGGCCTCCAGCTTGGCCACCACCTGGTCGGGGTCGCCGACGATCGCCGCACCGCACCCGCTGCGCGCCCGGCCGATGCCGGTCCACAGGTTCGGCTCGACGAAGCCGTCGAGGTCGGCCGCGTCGCGCAGCTCGCCCTGGCGGCGCACGCCGACCGAGGTGCTGTCGAGCGAGCGGGCGCGGATCCGCGCCCCGGTCTCGTCGTCGAGCCCCGCGACGAGGTGCGCGGCGGCGGCACGCGCCTCGTCCTCGGTCTCGCGCACCACCACGTGCACGCGGTACCCGAACCGCAGCTCGCGACCGTGGCGGTCCGCTCGGGCGCGCATGTCGTCGACCACCGCGGCCACTGCGTCGAACGTGTCGGGCCACATGAGATACACATCGGCGGAGGCGGCCGCCACCTCCCGAGCGTCCTCGCTGAGGCCCCCGAAGTACATCGGCGGGCAGTGCCCGCTCGTGGTGCGCACCCGGGGCGGTTCGAGGTGCAACCGGACGAACTCGCCGTCGACGTCCACGCGATCTCCCTCGAGGAACGCACGGAGCGCATCCATCGTCTCGAGCGTGCGGCGGTACCGCGGTCCGCCGTCGAGCTGCTCACCGGGGAGCTCGGACGAGATGATGTTGATCGTGAGGCGACCGTCGAGCATCTCGTCGAGCGTGGCGAGCTGGCGGGCGAGCTGCGGCACCCACAGCTCGCCGCATCGGACGGCGACGAGCAACCGGATCCGTTCGGTCAGCGCGGCGATGCCCCCGGCGAACGCGACGCCGTCGATGCCGAGCGCGTAGCCCGACGGGAGGAGCACGTTGTCGAACCCGCCGCGCTCGGCCGCGAGCACGATGTCGCGGCAGTGCGCCCACGAACTGGGCATCGACGCACCCGGCACGCCGAGCTGCGACGTGTCGTCGTCGCACAGGGCCGCGAACCAGCTGACCTCGCAGGGATCCATGCGACGACGCTAGGCGAGCGCGACGAGCTCGTGGGCGACGCGCTCACCGCTCTCGACCGCCCCCTCCAGGTAGCCGGTCCAGGTGGCGACGTGCTCGCCGGCGAGTCGGAACGGCCCGCACGGCTCGCGCAGCACCTGCCAGAACGCCGTGACCTGCCCGGGTCCGTAGGCCGCGTAGCTGCCGCCGTAGCGGGGCTCGTTCGACCAGGCACGGGAGAACGACCCCGTGACCGGTTCGTCGAGGCCGTACATCGTGCGGAGGTCGTCGACGACGGCGTCGATCCGGTGGCGCTCGTCGTTCACCGCGGCGCGGCGTCCACCGTCGCCACCCGCGTACGACATCAGGACGCCGTGCTCGCCGGGCTGGTCGACCGTCGGCTCGTACACGCGCTGCGCGGGCAGCGACGTGGTCGCGTACCCGCTCGGCCAGGTGCGGCGGCCGAACTGGACGGCGGTCTTGGTGATCGTGCCGTACCCCAGTTCCCGCACGGCACGGGCGAACGGGATGGGCAGCTCGGGCGTGAACACGACCGACCGCAACGGCACCAGCGAGCACGCGAACACCACCCGGTCGGCGTGGTGCGTCGCCACGCCGGTGTCGACGCGCACCTCGTCGGACTCCCAGTGCACGCTGCGCACCGTCTCACCGAAGCGGATCGTGCCGTCGCGCAGCTCGCCGGCGAGCCGGGCCACGAGCACGTCGAGACCTCCCTCGAGCCGGTGGGCGCGTACGACGCCCTCGATGCCGTGGGCGCGCATCTGGGCGCGCTGCTGACCGACGAACAGCGCCGACACCTCGTGCTGCTCCGCTGCGAACTCGCCCTGGCTGTTGCGCCGGGCGAACAGCTGGGCGAGGTCGCCGAGGTCGCAGTCGCGAGCGACGTCGGCCATCGTCCGTGCGTCGTGCAGGGCAGCGTCGGGGTGCAGGTCGGGACGCGCCGGATCCGCGATGCCGTCCGCGATCCGTTCGAACGCGGCGTCGTACGTGGCGAGCTGGTCGTCGACCGCGGGGTCGAGCTCGCGGACCTCCGCCGCGTCGAACAGCCGGCCGTCACGGAAGAGCATCCGCCGGATGGTGGTCCACTCCTGCCCGGGGCCCTGCAGCCGCAACCCGTACCGGTCGAGCAGCGCCCGCATGCGGTGGTGGTCCGTGTCGATCCACTCCGCGCCGCTCTCGACGTACTGGCCCTCCGCGAACGGCGACCGCACCGTGCGGGCCCGCCCGCCGGCGCGCGTGCCGCCCTCCAGCACGGTCACGTCGACTCCGGCGGCCTGCAGC
>WLDE01000217.1 GCA_009704985.1 Actinomycetota bacterium
GCCGGTGAGCACGTGGCGGAGGTGGACGGGAATCGAACCCGCCGGACGAGGATCGCTCGTCCCAGCCGCTTTGAAGGCGGTGGAGCCCACCAGGTGCCCGGACACCTCCCCGCGCCACGTGCGCAGCACGCTACCGGTGCGACGACCGCGAGTCCCGATCGTCGGCGGCGTCGCGTTGTGACCGCGGGAGCGCCGGGATAGGTTCCGGCGCGCCTCCCCCGGTCGAACTCGTCGCAGTGCTCGGGGGTCTCCATGTACACGCTCTGCTGGTCGGCGAAGGGCGGTTCGGGCACCACGGTGGTCGCCTGCGCGCTCGCCACGCTCGCCGCCCGATCCCGTCCCACCCTGCTCGTCGACCTGGGCGGTGACGTCGGCGCGGTGCTGGGCGCGTCCACGTCCGCCGGTGCCGGCGTCGCCGACTGGCTCGCCTCGCCCCACGCCCCGGCGCACGCGCTGGCGCACCTGGCCGTCGAGGTGACCGACCGCCTCTCGATCGTCCCGACCGGCCAGGCGGGCATCCGCCGGCTCGACGCAGCCGGCGCCGAACGACTCGCGCACGCATGTGCGGCGGCCACGACCGACACGACGACGGTGGTGGTCGACGCCGGACCGTTCGGGCACCACGAGGTGCTCCACCGCGTGGCCGACCGGTCCCTGATCGTCCTGCGTCCGTGCTACCTCTCGCTCCGCCGCGCCGTGCAGCAGCCGGGCCTCGCTCGCGAGGTCGTCGTGATCAGCGAACCGGGGCGGGCGTACTCGACGGCCGACATCGAACGAGTGCTCGGCATGCCGGTGGTCGCGGAGGTCGCCTCCGACCCGGCGGTCGCACGCTCGGTCGACGCCGGACAGCTGGCACGTCGTGTGCCGTCGTCGCTGTCACGTCCGCTCGGCCGGCTCGTCCGGGCCCAGGCCCACTGACGGGCCGCGCCACGTGCGCACCCGCCCCCCGACACGCTCCACGCGTGTCGGGGCCGGCAGCACGATCGTCGCCGGTCAGGGCACGACCGACGACGGGATCCAGCTGCCGTGGAAGCCGAACGGGATGCGCGGCAGGTCGACGCTCGCCACCGGGTCGGAGCTCATCGTCGACGCGTCGAACACCATGTAGCGGCTGGTGTCGGTGCTGGCGTCGTACACGAACGTCATGAGGTAGCCGTCGTCCTCGGCGCTGCCGCCCTCGGCCGGCGCGAACACCGGCTCGCCGGGGATGCACCCCCGCCCGAGCGTGATGTCGGTGCGGGTGCCACGCACGCGGTCGTACTTGTAGATCGCGCCCACCTGGCTCATCGGGTCGTCGTAGCTCGCGTTCTCGGGCACCGCCATCATGTAGCCGTACCGGTGCTTCAGTCCGACGAGCGCGTCGGGCACACGGGGGAACTCGGCCGCCTGGTCGTCCACCTGCTCCTCGCGGACGCGCCCGCTGGTGAGGTCGATCGTCCACCGCCACAACTCGGGCATCGGGAAGTCCATCATCGACTCGCGCCAGATGTGCGGGAGCCGGGCGACGTCGAGCACGATCGTGTCGCCGTCCTCGTACGAGTTCATCGGGTGGAACACGTAGCAGGGGTCGATGTCGAACCAGCGCACGTCGGCGTCGGTGCCGGTGCGCGGCATCACCCCGAGGCGGGCCGGGTAGGTGTCGCTCCACGCGATCGGCATCTCGCCGCGGATCGCGCGGTCGAGGTCGAACACCGCGGGCAGGTCCATGAACACCACGTGGTGCTCGGTGACGTTGAAGTCGTGCATCATCGTCGGCCCGCCGACGGTGATCTCCTCCGTCTGCACGAGCTCGCCCTCGGCCGACACGCGCAGGTACCGCAGGTACGGGGCGAACGGCGCGTAGCCGAACGCCAGCAGCTCGCCGGTGGCCGGGCAGATCTTCGGGTGCGCCGTGAACGAACCGGTGAGGCGGCCGCCGAAGTCGATCGGTCCGACGGTGTCGAGCACACCGTCGAGCACGTACGGCACGTGGCCCTCCTCGAGCGCGAGGATCCGACCGGCGTGTCCCACCACGTGCGTGTTCGCCTTGGAGGCGGTGACGTCCATCATCACCGCCGGGTCGAGGATGTCGAGCGACGGGTTCGAGAAGAACGGCGTTCGCACGTACCGGTTGCGGTACCACTCCGCCCGGCCGTCGCACACACGGATGCCGTGCACCATGCCGTCACCGAAGAACGGGTGGTCGCTCGTGCCGCCGATCGGGTTGGCGCCGTTGCGCACGTAGCGTCCGTCGAGCTCGGCGGGCAGCGTGCCGGTCACGGTCAGCTGGTCGCGCGTGACCTCGTCGGTCACCGGTCGGCCGTTGCCGCGGAGGTGCGCGGGCACCTCGTTGTCGATGGTGGTCATGGCGTCCCCTCCTGTCCGATGGCGCCCCAGGCCATCGACGATGCAAAACTACTCGCGGTATGTTTCCCGGTCCACCACCGGTCACACCGGCCGGTGACACCAACCGGAGGCGTCCGGGAACGACCACGAAGCAACAGCGCCGATGGCAACGAGGAGGGGGCTCACGATGACAGAGGTCGACTACGAGGACCTGCAGAGCATGCGGCTCGACGACGAGGCGCTCGCCTCGCTCGTCGGCGGCGGTGGCGAGTGCGTGTTCAACTGGACGACGAGCGACGGGTTCCCCGTCGGCGTCGTGGTGGCGTACGTGTACCGGCACGGCCGCTTCTGGACCACCTGCGCCGAGCGCCGCAAGCGCGTGCCGGCGCTGCGCCGGCGCCCGCAGTCGGCGATCGTGATCAACCGGGGCGGCAAGACGGCGTCGTACAAGGGCAACTCGATCGTGCACGCGCCGGGCGATCCCGGCTTCGACGAGCTGAAGGGCTGGTTCTACCCGGCGCTGTCGGGTCTGGAGCTCGCACCCGACGACGCGTACCGCCGCAGCTTCGCCAAGTTCCTCGACTCGCCGCACCGCGTGATCATCGAGACCGAGGCGAACCTGGTGGTCGGCTTCGACACGGTCAAGTTCGCGCAGTTCACGATGGAGGCGATGGCCGCCGGGCACGGCGCCGACTGACCCCACCGTCACGGGGCCCGGTCGTGCGGGCACAGGGAACGAGCCCCCGGTCGATCGCGTCGCGCAACGCCGATGATCGCTCCGACGCCCACCCGCTCCCCGAGCGCGATCGCCTCGAGGGCGAGGTCGTCGGCCTCGTCGGCCTCGTCGGCATCGTCGGCATCGTCGGCCTCGTCGGCATCGTCGGCGTCGCGGTCGTGGAAGGTGAGCGCGCACCGGAACAGCAGCTGGGCCAGGAGTGGCTCGTCACCCGAGGCACGAACGGCGTCGATCGCAGCCGTCCCACGGGCGTGCACCTCGGCCGGTTCGTCGTCGCCAGCACGTGCTCGCAGCTGTCGACCACCACCACCAGCGCCGATGCACCAGCGCCGAAGCACCAGCGAACCGGTCGCACACAGCCTGCAGCGTCGTGCAGCCGGCGGTCTCGCGGGCGCCGACCGCGGTGAGCGCCACGGGGGCGACCGCATCGCCGGTGGTGGCGGTCGCCGGGTCGATCCACCACACGCCGGCCCCGGCTCCGACGGGACGGCGAGATCAGAGCGGCACGGAGAGGTTGTGCGACGGCAGGACCACCGAGTCGAGGATCACCAGTCGGCGCCGGAGACGCCAGGCACCCCGGTGTCGCCTGAGGGTGTCGTGCCGGGCGGCGTGCAGGGTCGCATCCTCCCACTCCACGCGCGACCGGTGCATCAGCAGGGCCGACCGAACCGTCACCTCCGCATCGCCCGATGCGCCCGTGTCGCTCGATGCGACGATCACGAGCGGGCCCACCACACGCGTGGTCCGCGAGGGCGGGGTCTCCGCCCACGCGGTGCCGGTGCGCAGACGCCCGACGAAGTCGGCGAGACCGGCGCGATCGAGCTGCAGCAGCGGCAGGTGCGCGTCGTCGTCGTCGAGGTCGGCCGGCACGTTCCACGTCGCGAAGTCGTCCGGCCGATCGGGTGTCCGGTTCCACCGTGCCGGCACCCGGTAGTCGACCTCGTCGTCGAGCAGTTCGAGCCATGCGTCGAAGCGCCGGTCGTCGAGCAACGCCGCCTCACCGCCGTACCACTGCATCAACTCCACGTAGCGCGCGGGGTCGCCGACGTCGGACGCGATCACCGGGTCACCTCGTCACGCCACCGACGGTAGAAGCCGCGCTGGTTGATGTCGCTCGCCGTGAGGCCGATCTCGCCCCGGTCACCAGGCGCAGCTGCCTCGTGGCCGAGCCCCATGGTGAGGTTGAGCGGCACCCGGTGCCGTCGGGCCGAGCGGCTCATTCGAGTGACGTCGGACCAGTTGCCACCGTCGTCCTGCTCGAAGGAGCCCGCCGGTCCGAAGGTCTTCAGCGCGGTCGCGCGCAACACCCGCTTCACCTCCGCCGGCGCGTCGCGGTCGACGAGCGCGAACGACCACATCTCCACCTCGCCCACACCGCGCGGCTGGCAGATCCGCAGCGAGTTGAACACCGGCACCAGCCCGAAGTTGGGGAACACGCACCCGTGCACGAGGCCCATCCGCGCCCGCTCGGGTCCGAGCCGCTCCACCACCTCGTCGTGGATCTCGCCCAGGTACGCGCGCAACGCAGGCGGGCTCTCCGGTCCGACCGTGTGCTCGAGACGGGTGCCCTCGGGGAACAGGAAGACCCCGAACCCGTGACCGACCTCGGGCCGGATCTCCCGCGCCATCGGCACCGAGTGCGCCGGATCGGCCAGCTCGGCGAAGTTCGACCGGTGGGCGAAGCCGACGTGGTACTCGTCGCCGCAGTGGTTCTCGCTGACGACCTTCCAGTTCGTCGGGATCCGCCACTTCTGCACGCCGAGCAACTCCGTTCCCCCGGCGCGGCGATCGAGGATGATGTCGAGGTACCACGCCGCGTTGCCGAGGTAGTCGACGAGCGGCGGAGCGTCCGGGTCGAACGTGGCGAAGATCAGCCCCTTGTAGGTGTCGAGCTCGGCCACCGGGGCCAACCCCCAGTCGGACGTGTCGAGCTCGTCGTAGTAGAGCGTCTTGCGGCCGGGCACGCCGACCAGGCGCCCGTCGTTGCGGTAGATCCAACCGTGGTACGAGCACTCGAACGTGGTCGCGCTGCCACGGTCGACCCGGCACAGCTCGGTGCCCCGATGGCGGCAGATGTTCAGGTGCGCGTGCAACCGGCCGTCGCGATCGCGCGTGAGCAGCACCGGGTCCTCGCCCATCGACGTGCGCACGAAGCTGCCCGGCTCGGGGAGCTGGCTCTCGTGGCCGAGCAACAGCCAGCAGCGGCGGAACACGGTGTCGAGCTCTCGCTCGTAGAGGTCGGTGTCGCAGAACACGCGCTGGTCGACGCGGGCGCCGTCGGGCGACACCAGGTCGAGCGGATCGACCAGGTGCTGGTGCACGTTCACGCGGGGCTCCGCTCATGGTCGATGAATGAATCCACCGGTGTCCCCCTCCCTCCGGCCTCGACCGACGAGGCCGATGATGACACTGTTATCAGTGGACACCGGTGTTGTCAACGGCGCGCGTGTAGGGTCCGGCGTCATGGTCGCGGCATCCGCATCCGGGACGGCGCCCGTCGAGCGCGAACGCCGCGGCGGGCGCGAGGCGATGCGGGCCACGGTGCTCGAGGAGGCGCGCCGGATCGTCGTCGGCGAGGGCCCTGACGCCCTCACCGTGCGCCGGCTCGCCGACCGGCTCGGCTGCTCGACGATCATCGTCTACCGCATGTTCGACGGCAAGCAGGGCGTGGTCGACGCGCTCTACCTCGACGCGTTCGGCCGACTCGAGGCCGACCTCTCCGCCCTGCGCCGCACCGGCGATCCCCGCGCCGACCTGCTCCGCCTCACCGTCGCCTACCGGAACGGCGCGCTCGAACGGCCCGATGACTACCGGCTCATGTTCGACCGCGGGTACCTCGGCATCGAGCCGTCGGAGGCTGCGAGGGAGCGCACGAACCAGAGCTTCGCGATCCTCTGCGCCGCAGTGGCGCGGCTCGGCGACCTCGGGACCCACACACCGCAGTACGTGGCCGGGCTGGTGTGGTCGGCGGTGCACGGCGCCGTCCTGCTCGAACTGGGTGGGCTCCTGCCGGGGGTGCGCCAGCCCCACGGGCTCCGTCTGCTCGTCGGTGCCGTGCTCGACGGTCTCCACATCGACGGCCGCGGTCAGCCTGCTGCGGAGGGGCGCGTGCAGGGTCGACGCGTTCGTGACAGCGTGAGCACACGCGCCGTCGAACCCGGCTCCTCACCAGCCTGACGATCCCGGCACCGATCTCGCTCGTGGTGCGCGGTGAGGCGTCCGAACGACTCTCCGAGGAGGCCGCCGAGCGGGCGATCGGCTGGACCGTGGTGGCCGGATTCGAGGGTGCCGTGACGGCAGCATGTGACTCGCCGGCCGCGTCGATGTCGAGATGGACCCCGACCGGCGACATGATCACCGCCGGCGACTCGCTCTGCGCGCTCGGCGACGACAACGACCAGGACATCTGGCAGGCGAGCGTCGCCGCCGACAGCGGCACCGTGAGCACCGTGAGCACCGTGAGCACCGTGAGCACCGTGAGCACCGGCATCACCAACTGAGCCGACCTGCTGGCTGCTCGGAGCGTCGTCGGTTTCCCGCGGGAAATGGGACGGCACCTCTCGTGAGCTCCGACCCGACGGTGCGCGAGGATCCCGGAACGCTGCCGGCGCGAGCCGTTCCGCGACCGGGGCGAACGGATCGGCGAGCACCGCGCCGAGCGTCGGTACCCGGTCCTCGCCCCTGGCAGCGTCCGACCGAGCAGGGCGACGGGCGCGTTGTGAGCGCGACCGCGCACGGATAGGTTCCGGCGCGCCTCCCCCGGTCGAACTCGTCGTCGTGCTCGGGGGTCCCCATGTCCACACTCCGCTGGTCCGCCTCGCGCGGCTCGGTGTGCACACGTCCGCTCGCCCCGGAGGTGGCGCGATGACGAGCGCTCGCACCGGTCGCAGCAACCCTGCGGACGAGCGGATCCACGAACGGACCGGTGGGCGCACGGAGGGGCGCACGGAGGGGCGCACGGACGGGCGGGCGGTGTTCGGGCTCGGTCTGCTCGACCGATGGGTCGACGACGACGCCGTCGAGGAGGTGCTCGTCAACGGCGGCAGCCAGGTGTGGATCGCCCGTCGTGGCGTGGCGGGCACCCAGTACGTCGGCCGGCTCGAGCCGGGAGTGGTCGACGTCGTGATCGAACGGCTGCTCGCCCCCACCGGACGCCGGCTCGACCGTGCGGCACCGGTGGTGGACGCCCGCCTGCCCGACGGCACCCGCGTGTGCGCCGTGCTGCCGCCCGTCGCTCCGGACGGACCGTGCCTCGCGCTGCGCAAGTTCCCCCGCCACCACCTCGGGCTCGACCGCTTCGCCACACCCGACGTGATCTCGCTACTCGACGAGGTGGTGCACGCGCGCTGCAACGTGCTCGTCAGCGGTGCCACGTCGTCGGGCAAGACCAGCCTCCTCAACGCGCTGGCCAGCCGGGTCCACGCCGACGAGCGGATCATCACCCTCGAGGACACCGCGGAGCTGCGGCTGGCCACCGCGCACGTGCTCCGGCTGGAGACGCGTCCGGCGAGCGTGGAGGGTGTCGACGCGGTCGACATGACCGCGCTCGTGCGCACCGCGCTGCGGTTGCGGCCCGACCGGCTGATCGTCGGCGAGATCCGCGGCGACGAGGCGGCCGATCTGGTGCAGGCGTTGAACACCGGCCACGACGGCTCGCTCGCCACCCTGCACGCGAACTCCCCCGACGACGCGCTCGCCCGCCTCCGCTCGCTCGTCGTTCGTGCGGCGCCCGGGTGGCCGCTCGACGACGTCGCGGTGCAGATCGCGCGCTCGATCGACGTCGTGGTGCACGTCGAGCGAGACCGGGTCGGGGTGCGGTCGGTCCGGCAGGTGGTGGAGGTCGACGGCACCCGCGGCACGGTCCGGTGCCTCGCCTCGGACGGCGTGCGCGCTGGCGAGCTCATCCGGCGGCGTCGATGAGCGCGACACCGGTGACCGACCCCGGCGCGATCACGGCCACCGCGCTGGTGGCGGCTGCGCTGGTGGCCGTCGCCGTCACCGCCCTCGGCGCGTCGGTGCTGCGTCGCACGTCCACCCGGACGCCGGGTGGCC
>WLDE01000218.1 GCA_009704985.1 Actinomycetota bacterium
CGGTGTGGAGGTCCTCGATGCTCACCTGGTGGGCGGCGAGGGCGCGCGTGATGTCGTGGACGATGCCGGGACGATCCGCGCCGACCAGGTCGAGCGTGAGGCGGGTGGTGCCGGCGACGGGCTCGTCACCGGCGGCCCCGCGCTCGACGGTGACGTCGAGGAGGCCGTCGGCGCCGAGGGGCCGCAGCGCGGCCACCAGCGCGTCGGCCGAGTCGTCCGGCACCGAGACCACGACGATGCCGGCGAACTTGCCGGCGAGGCGCGCCATCTGGCTGCGCTCCCAGCTGCCGCCGTGATCGACGATCACGCCCGAGAGCGCCGAGACCAGACCCGACCGATCGTCGCCGATCACCGTGAGCACGAGCGTCGCCATGGGGGCAGGCTACGCCCACCGCGGCGCGGCGGCTCCGGGTGGCGGCTCGTGGCGGGGGCTCGGGACCGCCGGTGTCAGGCGGGGGTGACGTCGACGAAGGTGTCGTTGAAGCACGCGCCGTTCACGAGCGCGTCGCCGGTGGCGGGCGTGAGCGCGTTCACGCCGAGCCCGTCGGCGTGGTGCCGCAGCCACACCCCCTTGCTCATCACCGCGACGCCGGGGCGGGTGTCGTCGTGCACCTCGAGCGGCACCACGATCGACGCCAGGTCGTTGCGCACCCGAACCTGCTGGCCCGCCACGAGCCCGCGGGTCGCGGCATCGTCGGGGTGCAGGAGCACCGCCGGCGACGGGCTCTGGAACTCGCCGAACATCGAGTTCACCAGCTTCGACGAGGCCGGGCTGATGAGGATCAGCGGGTGCGTGGCCTTCACCGGCACGTGCCGCGGCACGCCCTGCACCGGATCCACGAGCGTCGCCCGGCCGCCGGCCGGTTCGGTGTCGACGAACTGCCGGCACGGCACGTCGACGAGCCGGGGACCGGCGTCGGTCACGGCCACCTCCAGCGGTGCGGCCTCCCAGTCGAAGCCGAACGCTCGTGCCAGGGCGAGCCCCACCTCGTCGTTCGAGCGGCTCTCCCCGACCCGATCGATCACCGGCCGCACCGGCTGCACGGAGTAGGTGCCGTAGCCGGTGGCGACGTCGCTGATCTCGAACGCCGTGGTGGCGGGCAGGACGACGTCGGCGTAGCGGGTGGTGTCGGTGAGCACCTGTTCGTGCACCACGGTGAACACGTCGTCGCGCGAGAACGCCCGCACGACCGCCTGCTGGTCGGGGCACATCACCACCGGGTTGGCCCCCTGCACGAACAGCACGCGCACCGGTTCGGCCGAACCCGGTGCCATCCACTCGCCCACCTGGTGCAGCGGCACGCTGCGCCGCTCGCGCCGTTCGAAGCGGGGCCAGCGGCGCTTCGCCCGCACCTCACCGCTGCCGGTGGAGCCGATCACGCCGCTGCCCGGCACCCCGAAGTGGCCGCCGAGGACCGGCAGGGCGAGGATCGCCCGGCACGACGCGCCGCCGTTGGCGTTGCGCTCCTGTCCCCACCCGATGCGCAGCATCGACGGGCGCGTGGTGCCCCACCACTCGGCGAGGGTGGCGATGTCCGCGGCGTCGAGGCCGGTCACCTCCGCGGCGCGGTCGAGCGTCCACGACGACGCCTCGGCGAGGAACTCGTCCGCGCCGTCGGCGCGCGCGGCGACGAAGGCATGGTCGAGCAGCCCCCGCTCGCGCCACAGGTTCGCGATCGCGTGCGCGAGCACGGTGTCGGTGCCGGGACGCACTGCGAGGTGGAGGTCGGCGCGCTTGGCCATGGCGGTGCGGCGCGGATCGATCACCACCACGCGAGCACCGGCGTCGACCGCGCGCTGCACGAGGGGCGGGAAGTGGGTGTTCGACACCGTCGGGTTGGCCCCCCAGATCACCACGAGGCGGGCGTGCACCACGTCGCCCGGGTCGGCGGAGGCCATGTCGCCGTACACCGACTCCCAGGCGGCGCCCATCGTGTGGGCGCAGATCGTGTGCTCGGCGACGGTGGCGCCGACGGCCGCGAAGAACGCCTCGGTGAGCGACGCCCGTTCGACCACTCCGGCGGACGAGTTGTAGGTGAACGCCACCACGCCGTCCGGACCGACCGTGTCGATCGTGTCGCGCATCCGGCCGGCGACGAGCGCGATCGCCTCGTCCCACGTCGCCGGGCGGAACTCGCCGCTGCCCTTCGGGCCGGTGCGCACGAGCGGCGTGGTCACCCGCTCGGGCGCGTACACCCGGCGAGCGTGGCGCTTCACCTTGGCGCAGATCCAGCCGTCGGTCAGCGGGTTGCCGGGCGCGGCGTCGATGTCGACGATCCGTCGCTCGCCCCGGTCGCCCACCTCGACGGTGACGGCGAGCGAGCAGGCGTCGGGGCAGTCGAGGGTGCACGTCGTGTGCACGACCTCGCGGGCGGGCAGGAGTTCCGTCATGCGTCCAGTCTCCCGCACGGCCGGGTCCGCGGGAAGCGGAACACCCTCCGATGGCACGATCCGAGGTGGTGCCGTCAGCACCACCCCGCCCGGCGCGTCGGGCGCGTCGGGCGCGTCGGGCGTGTCGGGCGCGTCGGCGCTCCGGTGCGAACGTCGCGGTCGCGGATCAGGCGGCGCGGAGGTCGCGGTGGTCGACCAGCCACAGGGCCGCGCCGGTGGCGACCGTGGCGACCAGCGCCAGCAACAGCACCGACCAGTCGGGCGTGCCGCGCGCCAGGGTGGCGAGCACGTCGTAGTGCGTGAAGACCGACAGCGGCTCGAGCGTCTCGAACACGCCGATGCCGGCGTCGGCGAGCGACGTGATGAGGTAGCTCACCACCGCGACGACGGTGGCCACGGTCATCGCGACGCCACGCCGGCCGGTGGCCGCGCCGACCGCGAGGCCGAGCCCCGCGATCGCCCACGTGAGCACCGTCACCGCCAGCGACGCCCACACCATCGACGCCGTGGAGACCTCGAGATCCACCGCGCGTGCGGTGATCACGGTGGTGACGAGGCCGACGACGGACAGCACGGTGGTGAGCACCACCACCGCGAGCCAGCGTTCGAGCAGCACCCGGTGGCGTGAGATCGGCAGCGCGTACGTGGTCTCGAGCAGCCCGTGCTCCTCGTCGCCGGCGACGGCGCCGACCGCACCGATGCCGGCGATCATCAGCAGCATCGGCAACGCGAACGTGTACACCTGCGACGAGAGGTAGCCGACCGGCGAGAACGGGTCGACACCCTCCCCCATGCCGAACAGCGCCCGGATGCTCTCGGGCATCCGCTCGATCATCTCGTTCAGCTCGTCGCTCTGGTCGCGGAACGACGGCCAGAACGCGATGTTCACCGCCACGAACGCGGCGATGCCGACGCTCCACCCGACCAGCCAGCGGCGACGATCGGCGAGCGCGCGACGGGCGACGACGGTGCTCATCGCGTCACGCTCGCAGGGTCGGGTACCGCGGGTGCCGCAGGTGCGACGGCCGGATCGGTGGGGCGGGCAGGTGCGGTCGGGGCGGGTGCGTGCTCGGCGCCGTAGTAGCCGAGGAACAGGTCCTCGAGGTCGGGTTCGTGGGTGGCGAGGTCGAGCGGTGACCAGGGAGCGAGCGCCTCGAGCAGCGGCCCCGCCGGACCTTCGAGCGAGATCTCGATCTCGCCGTCGTGCAGGTGGTGCACCTCCGTCACGCCGGGCACGCGGTGGAAGACCTCGGCGGACGGCACCATCCCCGGACGCGGGTCGAAGCGCACCACGCAGGTGCGGTTGAGCCGCGACAGCAGCACGTCGATCCGGTCCTCCGCGACGAGGCGGCCGGCGCGGAGCACGGCCACCCGGTCGGCCACGTGCTGCACCTCGTCGAGGACGTGCGACGACAGGAACACGGTGCGGCCCTCGGCGGCGGCCTCACGGGCGAGGCTGCGGAAGGTCTGCTGCACGAGCGGGTCGAGGCCACCGGTCGGCTCGTCGAGCACCAGCAGGTCGGGCCGGTGGGCGAACGCCGCGATCATCGCGACCTTGCGGCGGTTGCCGAGCGACAGGTCGCCCATCGGCCGGTCGAGGTCGGCGCCGAGGCGTTCGGCGAGCTCGTCGACGGGGCGGTGCAGATCGAGCCCGCGCACCGCCGCGTGGTCGGCGAGCATCGCCCGGCCGGTGAGCCGCGCCGGCAGGTTCACGTCGCCCGGCAGGTAGCCGATGCGGCGGCGCAGCACCGGGCCGTCGCGACGCGGGTCGAGGCCGAGCACCGTCGCTGAGCCGCTCGTCGGGCGGGCCAGGTCGAGCAGGAGGCGGATCGTGGTGGTCTTGCCCGCGCCGTTGGGACCGAGGAAGCCGAACACCTCACCGGCGCGCACCTCGAGGTCGAGTCCGTCGAGCGCGACGGAGTCGCCGAATCGCTTGGTGAGCGCTCGCGTGACGATGGCGGGGGCGTCGGTCCCCGTCCCGCCCGCGTCGGGCAGGTCGCGTTCCACGAGATCACCGTACGCCCGGCCGCTGCACACGGACACGGCCATTGGTCCGTTCCGCGTCATCCCGGGTTCGCAACCCTCGCGACCGATCTCTGACCGGTGCCCGGGCGCGGCAGCGCCCCACGTCCAGGGGGGAGGGAACGTGGGGCGCCGGCGTGGTGACCGGGTGACCGCAGGCGGTCACCCGGCACGGGAGGGTGTGACCGGTGGGGTCAGCGGTCGGTGACGCGAGCGGTGCGGACCCGGCGGGTGCCGAGCAGGCCGAGGGCACCGGCGCCGACGAGGCCGGCGGCCAACAGGGTGAGGGTGCCGGTATCGCCGCCCGTGGTGGGCATGTCGGTCGTGGTCGCCTCGGTCAGGCTGGCGGCGACGCTCGGGGGCAGCAGCACGCCGTCGATGACGTGGATGATGCCGTTGCAGTTCGCGACATCGGTGGCGATGACGTTGACCGAGCCGTTCAGCACGACGGAGTCGCCCTCGACCGCGATCGTGACGTCCTCACCCTGCAGGGTGGTGGCCGAGTCGAGCGTGACGACGGTGGCGGCCGGGACCTCGCCGGAGACCACGTGGTAGGTGAGGATCGTGGTGAGGAGCTCGGTGTTCGCGAGCACGTCCTCGGCGGTGACGCCGAGGGCGGCGAAGGCCGCCTCGAACGCCTCGTTCGTCGGGGCGAACACCGTGGTCTTCGGGTCGTCGCAGGCGTCGAACGGGCCGACGAGGTCGGCAGCGGTGAGCGCGGCGACCAGCGTGGAGAACTGCTCGTCGGCCGACGCGTTCTCGGCGATGGTCTTGGTCTCGTCCGCGCTGGCGGTGCCGGCGACGAGCGAGAGGGCGAGTGCAGCCGTGGCTGCCGGAATCAGGCGCTTGATGCGACGCTTCATGGTGGCTCCCTTGGTGTCACGGCAGTTCCGTCCGCCGTCGGGAGGAGCTACGGAGCACCGGGGCGACCCGGATGTCGATTTTCGTACTCAATGCATCCGACGGATGATCCGACTGTCCGCCGAGCCGCCGGGGCAGCGTTCCGGTGCGGGCGTGCGAGCCCCCGGCGCGCGGGAGCGGAGCGTCAGACGGCGAGCACGGCCACGGTGGCAGCGGCGGCGCACACCGCTGCAGCGCGCCGGGCGGCCACCGACCGACCGATCGCCGAGCCGGTGATCGCCCCGAAGCTCTGGAGCAGCACGGTGGTGAAGACGAACCCGAGCACGTACAGCACCGGATCGGCGGTCGACACGTCCCCGCGGTACGACAGGCCGTGCAGTGTGCCGCCGACCAGCGACGCGAGCGGCAGCACGGTGCTCATGCGCGGCGGCGGGGCGAACATCAGCGCCACACCGACGACGAGGCCACCCACGAGCGCGCCCTCGAGGAACGGCACGTCGAGTCCCGCCGCGGCGCCGGCGATGCCGAGCAGCGTGCCGCCGATGAAGGCGAGCGGGCCGATCCAGGGCTCACGGCCCTGGGTGGTGGCGATGCCGGCCAGCACGCCGACGACGAGCATCAACACGAGGTGGTGCTCGTCGAGGGGGTGGAGCACACCGCTCCACCATCCCCCGAGCTCTGTCACGACCTGTCCGAACAACCTGCACCTCCCCAGCCGAGCCCGCCGACCGCCATCCCGCCATCACCCACCATCACCAACCATCCGCACCGCCACGCCACGCCACGCACCGCCACGCCACGCACCGCACCGCACCGCCGCCGCAGCCGACCCGCTGCGCCGGTCGCGATCGTTCCGGACCCGTCGCCGAACCCGGATCGCCGATGGCCCGGGGGGTGGGCCATCGAACCCTGATCCGTGATCGATCGCTGCTCGATCGCTGCTCGATCGCTGCTCGATCGCTGCTTGATCGGTGTTCGAGGCTGGATGATCGACGCTGCGTGGCCGATGCTGCCTCGGTCACGGTAGTGCAGTGGCTGACCGATCTGGCGTCATGTTTTGCGGTTCGATGACATCGGTCGACGACATCGGTCACACGCTGGGTCGGAATCCTCCCCCGATCGGAGTTCCATTGCGGTTCCATGACGACGCTGTTGACCCGACGTTGACCGCAGCGGAGGCCGGCCCGGCCCGCACGCCGGCGTCGCGCCACCCAGCGTGGTGCTCGACCACGCCGACCGGAGCACGCAACGACGCTGCCGAACCAGCCTGGACCAGCCTGGACCGGCCTGGGCCAGCGCGAGCGGTCAGCTCGGCGCCGGGCCGAACCGGTGCACCGCGGTGGCCGCCGCCTCGACCGTCAGCCGGTGCAGGTCGACGAGCTCCGCCATGGGGATCCGGTTCGTGTAGCCGCCGGCGAGCACCCATGCGGTCGGCAGCCGGTGCCGCACGATCCAGTCGAACACCAGTCGTTCACGCGCCGCGAGGACCCCGGCGTCGATGCCCTCCAGCCCGCCCTCGCACCCGTGGTGCGGGTCCATGCCGGCGTTGTGGAGCACGAGGTCGATCGAGCCCGGATCGGCGATGCGGTCGAGCTCGGCCACGATCGTGTCCAGGTAGTCGTCCGCCGTCGCCATCGTGCGCCGCGCCGAGAACGCCGGCATCGCGGACGCGAGCGCTGCGTCGTAGGTGTCGTACGGATCGACCGACACATCCACCTGCTCGATCCGGGCCTGCTCGATCCGGGCCTGCTCGATCCGGGCCTGCTCGATCCGGGCCTGCTCGATCCGGCGGGCCCCCGCGAGCTCCGACAGGATCGACGCCGTCCCGCCGCCGCAGTGGGCGTCGACGTCGAGGACCAGCACCCGGCGAGCGCCCCGGCCCACCGCGTCGAGCGCCGCGAGGGCGAGGCCGTTGAAGGTGCAGTAGCCCGCCCCACGATCACGTCGGGCGTGGTGCAGCCCGCTCGACAGGCTGCCGCTGATCGTGCGATGCGCGAATGCGTGCCGCGCCGCGGCCAGCACGCCGCCGTTGGTCGCGAGCACCGATCTCGCCAGGCCGGCGTCCCACCCCGGGAGCTCATTGCTGGTGGCGAGCTCGCGCGGCGTCCCGGTGAGGACGGCGTCGACGTAGGCGGCGTCGTGCACCGCGAGCAGCTGCGCCCGGGTGAGTGGCACCGGTTCCACCAGGTGCACTCCCGGGATCGGCTGTGCGACGAGCGATGCGGCGATCGCCTCGGCCTTGCGGGTGGTGTCGAACGCGACCTCGGTGCGACAGGCGTCGGGGTGGTGGTGCACGAGCAGCTCGCCCGATCGCGGGGAGGGCCCGGACGAGCGCCCAGGGGCAGGATCGTGGGCAGGATCCGGCATGGCCGCACCGTAGTGGGGTCCGGACCTGATACGACTGACGGCATGACCGACGCCGACGATGCCGTCAGCACACCCGACCCCGATGAGCGCCCGGCCGAGGAGCTGGAGGCGTTCGACCTCGACCACGACGGGAAGATCTCCCTGATCGAGAGCGAGCGCGCCCGCCTCGGCGTGATCGACGCCCGGCTCGAGGAGATCGCCGAGGAGGGTGGACTGAAGGGCAAGCTCGCCGACGGCGCGCACCAACTCCTCGACAAGCTCGACAACGACTGATCCCGCTCCTCGCGCGTGTGCCGCGTCCGAGTGCGAGGACCCGCTCCAGATCTCCTTGCGATCACGTCCTTCAGCGGCTCACGGCCGCAGGCGAGCGCGTAGCGGCAGCGGCCGATCAGGTGCGGGAGCGACTCGAGGCGCTCACCACCGACGGGCTCACCCCGGCGCAGCGAC
>WLDE01000021.1 GCA_009704985.1 Actinomycetota bacterium
AGGTTCAGCCCGCCCCGCCCGGCCAGCAGCAGCTTGCGCCCCACCGAGGCCATGTGGTCGTGCACGGTGACCGAGCACCCGGCGCCGGCGAGCACCTCGGCCGCCATCAACCCCGCCGGCCCACCCCCGATCACCACCGCCGCCGGGCGGCCATCGGTGGTCGGCATCACCCGGCGAGGCTACGCCGCTGCCACGCCCCCGGGGGCACGGTCGGTGTCGGTCCGTCTGGGCCCGTGACGGTCTGGCCGGAAAATGGACGAAGGCCCGACCGACGGTCGGGCCCTCTGGGCTACATACGGCCTGCTAGCTGGCCACCTTCACCTTGCGCGCTCGAAGGGACTCGAACCCCTAACCTTCTGATCCGTAGTCAGATGCTCTATCCATTGAGCTACGAGCGCACGACCCGACTCGGCCGGAGCCTCGTCACGTCGGCTGACGATCTTAGCCCGGCGACGACGGATCGCCACCAGGAATCCCGCGGCGGCGGTCGCCGCCCGGACCGATCAGAGCTTCCAGGGACCGAACCCGTTGGCCCGCTGGTACAGCACGTAGGCGGCGTTCGCGTTCACCGTCGGGTCGAGGAGCTGGTCGGCGTTGGTGACGCCGATGCCCGCGAGCCACGACTTGTGCGCGTTCCAGTGGATCTGGAACAGGCCGTGACAACACCAGTTGCGCGCCGTGTTGCGCAGGTTGCTCTCGCGACGGGCGATGCGCAGCGCCTCCTCCTCGAGCTCGTCGGGCCACGCGGCGCGGATGATCGCCTCGTTCTCGGCGGCGGTGAGGTTCTTGACCGCGGCCGGCTTCGCCGCGGCAGGGGTGCCCGCCGCAGGTGCGGTGGCGCCGTTCGGGACGCAGATGGTGCGGCCGGCGAACAGCGGGGTGGACGCGGTGGCCTTGTTCGCGGCCAGCAGCGCCTTCGACGTGACGCCGAGCTTCTTCGCGATCGCGAACCAGCCGTCACCCTTCACGACCGTGTAGGTGCCCGCGGAGCACGACGCGGTGGGACTCGAGGTGCTGGGGCTCGTGGCCGCCGTGCCCCCCGACGTGCCCCCCGAGGCCGGCGGCGCCACCTTCGCCCCGGCGGGGGCGCAGACGCTGTGGCCGGGGTGCAGCACGGTGCGCACGGTGGCGCCGTTGGCGGACAGCAGCGAGCCCGTGGACACGCCGAGCTTCTTGGCGATGATCGACCAGCCGTCGCCGCGAGCGACCGTGTAGCTGGCGCCGGAGCACGCGCGCCGCTGGGTGGACGCATCGGCTGTCGCCGCCCCGGGCACCGGCACGACCGCGGCCAGAGCGCCGACGAGCCCGGCGACGGCGAGGCCGCGCACCAGGGCACGGGGCCAGCTCGTCGGGTCGGGTCGATCGGTCGGCACGGTGACGCCGATCGGCTCGTGGGTTCGGTTCATCTCACACCTCCTGTGCCGCCACGAACCGACCTCGTCCCCGGTGTGGGTGACGTGAGCGATCGGTCGAGGGCGGTCTCGGGATCCGCCGTGACACGGCCTCGTGTTACGAAGATGACGGAAGTCTGGTCGCGTCGTCACACAAATGCAACACGGGGTGCACCGGCCGAGCACGACCCGAGGAACGACCCGAGGAACGACCCGAGGAACGACGACAGCCCGGCGGCACGTGCCACCGGGCTGTCGGTCAGGAGCGGAGAGGGTGGGATTTGAACCCACGGACCACTTTGAAGGTGGTCCCCGCATTAGCAGTGCGGTCCATTCGACCTGGCTCTGGCACCTCTCCTGGTTGGGCGCACCGGCGAGCGATGCGCGCCGCCGATGATATCCCCGCCGTCGCAGCGGGCACACCCGGCGAATCGCCCGGGTGCCGGTCAGGCTCCGGTCAGGGTCCGGTCGTGGTCGGCGTGGACGTCGGTGCGGACGTGGCCGGCGTGGTGGATTCACCGACCGGCACCGTGGTGCCCGTCGATGGATCGCCGGTGCCGGGGACCGGATCGGACGGCGAGGCGGCCGCCGGATCGGACACGGGTGGCTCCTCCGGCGGTGGTGGCAGCAACGCCGGTGGCTGGTTCACCGTCGCCCCGGCCCACGGCGGCGCGCACGAGTACGGCGGGATCCACGGACCGCGGCCGCAGAACACCCAGAGGTCGCTCGCCGCGTCGGCGCAGGCCTGCAGCGAGAACTTCACCGACTCCGGGGTCCAGCCGCGCCGGCCGAGCACCGCCGTCGGGCCGAACATGCCCGACAGGGCGTTCAGCTGGAACGTGCAGTGCGAGTCGTCCTTGGTGGCGAGGTTGAGGTTGACGGCGTCGAACCGGCACCCGCCCTCGCGTGAGGCGACGTACACCGCCCACTGCTGGGTGAGGGCATCGGCGCCGTCGACGGCGAACTCACCTGCGATCACCGCGGCCTGCTCGGGGGTGCACGCCTGGCGGTTGCCGTAGGCCGGGATGCCCTGCGGGGTGAGGCGCCACTCGACCTCCTCCTGCATCCCGGCGGGGAACGGGCCCGGGCCCATGTCGCGGCCGTGGTTCGAGCTCATCCCGCTCCAGATGTCGAGCGCGGCGAGCGTGCGTGGCCCGGCGACGCCGTCGACGGTGAGCGGCGGGGTGGCGCGCTGGTAGGCGCGCACCGCGTCGACGGTGGCGGTGTCGTAGACGCCGGACACGCCGACGCCGGTGTAGCCGAGGTCGATCAGCCGCCGCTGGAGGCAGGTGACGGACTGGCCACGCAGCCCGCGCCGCAGGGTGGCGTCGGCGAGGCAGCGGGTGGTGATCGGCGAGCGCCCCTCGGCGCCGGCGACGATCGGCGAGACGGCGGTGGCCGTGCCGAGCGCCCCGGCGGGGACGAAGACGGCGGCCTTTCCGGCGATGCCGAGCGCCTGGAGCGTCTCGGCCCCGGCCGCGCCGTTGGCGACGAGCGGCGGATGGGTGGACTGGTACCAGCGGACCGCATCCTCGGTCGAACGGCCGTACACCCCGTCGTAGGGCACGGAGAAGCCCTCCATGATGAGGACGAACTGCAGGCAGAGCACCCCCGGACCAGTGCTGCCCGGACCGAGGACCGGCTGGGCCAGGCACGGCTGGACGACCGGCACGTTGGCCGCCTCGACCGGCGCGCGCGTGGGCACGCCGACGAGCAGCGTCGCCACGCACAGAGTCGAAAGAACCACACAGAGTGTCCGCCGCACGGTCGTCAGGGTACTCCTCACCTCCGCAAAGGCAACCGCCCGCCTGGGGCGATCGCGGTGTCGTCGGGATGAACGGTCCGGGAACAGATCCGATGCGCCCGTGGTTGTGCCCCGCCGTGACGGCCCACGAACCCTCCTCCCCCGGCTCCCCCGGCTCCCCCGCTCCCGCCGCCCCGGTGCCCACCCCCGACGTCACCGTCTACTGGCGGCCGGGGTGCCCGTTCTGCACCAGTCTGTTCCGCCAGCTCGAGCGAGCCGAGGTGGAGCACACGCGGGTGAACATCTGGGAGGACCCCGAGGCTGCGGCCGTCGTGCGCTCCATCGCCCGCGGCAACGAGACGGTGCCCACGGTGGTGGTCGGCGGGCCGGGCGGCGTCGGCCTCGTGAACCCGAACGTGGCCGAGATCCTCGCAGCGGCCGGACACCGCTGACCGCCGCGCGGCGCCCGGCTCCATCGCGCCGGTTCCGTCACCGGGGTCTAGCGTCGGACGCGTGCCCGCGGCGCGCCGACCGAACGTCCTGCTGATCACCCTCGACCAGTTCCGCGGCGACTGTCTCTCGGCCGCCGGACATCCCGTCGTGCGCACGCCCGCGCTCGACACCCTCGCGGCCGGCGGCGTGCGCCTCGCCCGCCACTACAGCCAGGCGGCGCCCTGCTCGCCCGGCCGCGCCTCGCTGTACACGGGCACCTACCAGATGAACCACCGGGTGGTCGCGAACGGCACGCCGCTCGACGCCCGCTTCGACAACGTCGCCAAGGCCGCCCGCCGGGCCGCCTACGACCCGGTGCTGTTCGGGTACACCGACCAGAGCATCGACCCGCGCGAGGCCACCGGCCGCGACGACCCGCGGATGCAGCACTACACCGGGGTGCTCCCCGGGTTCCGCCCCGTGCTGCACCTCCCCGACGACCACCAGCCGTGGCTGGACTGGCTCACCGAGCTCGGGTACACCGACCTCGGCGACGGGTACGACGCCCTCGGCACCGAACCCTCCAGGCCGGCCGAGCACGGCGTGTCGGCGTTCCTCACCGACCGGGCGATCGACTGGCTGCGCGACCAGCCCCGCGACGTGCCGTGGTTCGCGCACCTGTCGTACCTGCGGCCGCACCCGCCCTACGCGGCCGCCGGTCGCTTCGCGGAGATGTACGACCCCGCGGACGTGCCGATGCCGCTCGACCCGATGGGCGACCCGCACCCGCTCCACGAGCTGATGCTCCGGCTCGACGACACGGCTGCGCCGCGCGACGAGGACGAGATGCGTCGGCTGCGCGCCCAGTACTACGGGATGATCAGCGAGGTCGACGCCCAGCTGGCCCGGGTGTGGGCGGCGCTGCGGGAGCTGGGCGCGTGGGACGACACCGTCGTCGTCGTCACGGCCGACCACGCCGAGCTCGCCGGCGACCACGGCCTGGTCGGCAAGCTGGCCTGGTTCGAGGAGAGCTACCACGTGGTCGGCGTCGTGCGGCACCCGTGGCTGCCCGATGCCCACGGCACCACGGTCACCGCGTTCACCGAGAACGTCGACGTGTTCCCCACCCTGTGCGAGGCGATGGACGTGCCGATCCCCGCCCAGTGCGACGGCCTGCCGCTGACGCCGTTCCTCCGCGGCGAGCAGCCACCGTGGTGGCGCGACGCGGCCCACTGGGAGTTCGACTGGCGCGAGTTCTTCATCCGCGACGGCGCCGACGACTGGCCGTGGGACCGGCGGCTCGAAGAGGTGCACCTCGCCACCCTGCGCGACGAACGCGCCATGTACGTCCAGCTCGGCAACGGGAGTTGGCGGTGCTTCGACCTCGAGACCGACCCCACCGGCCGCACCGAGCTGCAGGACCCGGCCCGGGTGCTCGACTACGCGCAGCGGATGCTCGTGTGGCGATCGCGGCACGCCGACCGCACCCACACCCACATGCTGGTGCGCGACGGCGGGGTGGGTCGCTTCCCCGACCCGCCGATGCGGGTCGAGACACCGATGCCCTGATCGCCGCCGCCGTCGGCGGACGTCGGCGGACGTCGGCGGACGTCGGCGGACGTCGGCGGAGGTCGGTCCGGCGACCGGGCGGTCCGTCAGTGGCGCAGCCGCACCGACAGGCAGGTCACGCAGCCCTCGAGCTTCACGAACTCGGAGATGTCCACCTCCACCGGGGTGTAGCCGAGGTCGCGGAACAGCTCGGCCGACCGGGGTGCGGCGGCCGACATCAGCAGCCGGTCGCCGCCGATCAGCACCACGTGCGACCCCTCCTCCTCGGGCACCGGCAGGAACCGGGGGAACACCGACACGTCGTCGACGAGCGGCGGGTAGCCGATGACGGTGCCGTCCGGCAGCGCCGTCACGGCCGACTTCAGGTGCAGCACTCGGCTGAGGGGCACCGCCACCACCTGGGCGCCCAGCGGTTCGAGGATCGCCCGGAGCTGGCGGATGCCCTCGCCGTTCGTGCGTCCGCCCCGACCGACGTACACCGTGTCGCCGACCTTCAGCACGTCACCGCCGTCGAGCGTGCCCGGTGGGCGGATGCGGTTGATCGAACAGCCGAGGTCCTCGAGCACCTTCTCGACGTCGACCACCTCCGGCTTGCGCTCGTCGGCGCCGGGGCGGCTGATCACGGCGACGTTGCGGTACATCACCACCGTGTCCTCCACGAACACCGCATCCGGGCAGTCCGGCGCCTCGGGCACCTCGGCCACCGCCCAACCGGCCTCGCGGAGCACGTCGACGTACGCCTCCCACTGGCGGATCGCCGCCGGCAGATCGACCGGGGTGCGCTCGACGTGGGTGACGAGCCCCTCGGTCAACCGGGGTCCCGGCCGCCTCACGAGGGCTGTTCTCTGTACCATGCTCCGCAGGCTATTGAGATCGGAGACCCGGTGACCGCCAACTCGGGCAAGGCATCCGCGGCGAACGCGAACGCCGTCTACACGCACCACCGCGCAGGCGTCGTCAGCGTCGAGGCCGTCGAGGCACCGGAGGTCGTCACGTCCGACTGGATCGACGAGCAGCTGGCCCCCACGTACGAGCGATGGGGCATGCGCCCCGGCCTGCTGGCCGAGCTGGCCGGCATCAAGGAGCGCCGCTGGTGGCCGGAGGGCGTCACCTTCGACCAGGCCGCGGCCATGGCGGGCCGCAAGGCGATCGAGTCGTCGGGGGTCGACCCGTCGGAGATCGGGATGATGATCTCCACGTCGGTGTGCAAGCACCACCTCGAGCCGTCCGTGGCGTGCGCCGTCCACCACCAACTCGGCCTCGCCCCGAGCTGCACCAACTTCGACCTCGCCAACGCGTGCCTCGGCTTCGTGAACGCGATCCACCTCGCCTGCACGGCGATCGACGCGGGCTTCATCAAGTACGCGCTCATCGTCGACGGCGAGGGCAGCCGCTACACGCAGCAGCAGACCATCGCCCGCCTCCAGCAGGAGACGGCGTCGTTCACGGACGTCTTCGACGAGTTCGCGTCGCTCACGCTCGGCTCGGGGGCCGCCGCGATGGTGCTCGGCAACCTCGATCAGCACCCCGACGCGCACCGGGTGATGGGCGGCATCGCCCGTGCCGGCACCCAGCACCACACGCTCTGCGTCGGCGATCTCGACAAGATGACCACCGACACCAAGCGGCTCCTCGAGGCCGGCCTGGATCTGGCGCAGGAGGCCTGGAAGGACTCCACGGTCGACTTCGACTGGGCCAACACCGGCATGGATCGCTACATCATCCACCAGGTGAGCTCGGTGCACACCAAGCTCATCTGCGAGCGGCTCGGCATCCCCACCGACAAGGTGCCGCTCACCTACCCGTTCTACGGCAACGTCGGCCCGGCCGCGATCCCGATCACGCTCGCGAACGTCCAGCAGGAGCTGAGCTCCGGCGACCGGGTGCTCTGCATGGGCATCGGGTCCGGGTTGAACACGAGCTTCACCGAGATCGTCTGGTGACCCGGCCCGTGCGCCGACCGACCCGAGGCTGACGCGAGAGGACCGTTGATGGACACGCCGGCGCTCCCGAGTGCCGACCAGTGGCGGCAGTGGGGTGTCGATCCCGCGTGGTCGCGCACCCTCGACGTCGGCTCCCACGACGGTGCCACGCATCGCTGGCACGTCCTCGAACGACGGCCCGACTCGCGCGAAGCGCCGGTCGGCACGGTGGTGTGCGTGCACGGCAACCCCACCTGGTCGTACCTGTGGCGACCGCTGATCGAACGGCTCGGCGACCGCTGGCACGTGGTGGCCGTCGATCAGCTGGGCATGGGCTTCTCCGACCGCCTGCCGGCGCCTCGCTCGTACGCCGAGCGGGTCCGCGACCTCGACGACGTGGTCGTCGCGCTCGGGCTCGACGGCCCGCTGGTGATGGTGGGGCACGACTGGGGCGGCGCCGTGGTGCAGGGGTGGGCGGTCGCCCACCGCGACCGGCTCGCCGGGCTCGTGCTGTGCAACACCGGCATCGCCGTGCCACCGGGTCGGCGGGCGCCGTCGCTCATCCGGCTCGCCGCGGCAGGCCCGATGACCGACCTGGTGTGCCGGCGCACGCGCACCTTCGTCGACGGCACGATCGCGCTGTCGGGGCGCCGGCTCGCGGCGCACGCCGGGTCCGCGCTGCGTGCGCCGTACCGTCGCGCCGAGCACCGCGCCGCGATCCGCGACTTCGTCGCCGACGTCCCGTTCGACACCTCGCACCCGTCGTCGGCCGCGATCGCCGACGTCGCCGCGCAGCTCTCCACGGTCACGGCGCCCGCGCTGCTGGTGTGGGGTGCCGCGGACCCGGTCTTCGACGACACCTTCGCGCTCGACCTCGCCGCCCGCATCCCGCACGCGGATCAGCACCGCTTCGGTGCGGCCGGCCACCTGTCGCCGCTGGAGACCGACGTCGCCGACGTGGCCGGCGTGGTCGACACGTGGCTCACCGAGCGGGTGCTCGCTCCGGCGGCGGCCGGCGCTGCGGCACCGGCGCCGATCGATCCCGGCGCGGCACCGACGGTCGCGTACGTGCCCACGTGGGCCGCGCTCGAACAACGCGCCGGTGACGACGCCGTCGCGTTCGTCGACGGCGCGACCGGCGCCACCACGTCGTTCCACGAGCTGCACCGCAAGGTGATGGGCATCGCCCGCGGCCTCGGCGAGCTCGGGCTCCAGCCCGGTGAGCGAGTGGCCATGCTGGTCCCGCCGAGCGTCGACCTCGTCGCCGCGGTGTACGCGGTGTGGCGTGCGGGCGGCGTGACCGTGGTCGCCGACCGTGGTCTCGGCCTGCGCGGGCTCGGCGCGGCGGTGCGCGGCGCACGTGTCGACTGGGTGATCGGTGCGCCGGAGGCGCTGGCCGCGGCGCGCGTGCTGCGCTGGGCACCGGGCGCCTATCGGATCGCTGCCGGGCCGAAGCCCGTGATGGGCGCCGTCGCCACGCTCGACGACCTCAGCCGCTCGTCGGCCGTGCTGCCACCCGCACCCGGACCGGAGGACCCGGCGGCCGTGCTGTACACCTCCGGCGCCACGGGTCCGGCGAAGGGCGTGCGCTACCGGCACCACCAGCTCGCCGCCCAGCGCGACGCGCTCGCCACCACCTACGGCATCACCCGCGACGACCGGCTCGTCGCCGCGTTCGCCCCGTTCGCGCTGTACGGCCCGGCGCTCGGCATCGCCTCCACCATCCCCGACGTCGACGTCACCAAGCCGGGCACGCTCACCGCCGAGGCGCTCGGCGCCGCGGCGGCGTCGGTCGACGCAACGATCGTGTTCGCCTCACCCGCGGCGCTCGCCAACGTGGTGCGCACCTCGAACGGCCCCGACGCACGTCTCGCCCGGGTGCGGCTCGCGCTGTCGGCCGGCGCGCCCGTGCCCGTCGGCACGCTGCGTGCGGTGCAGCAGCTCGTCCCGTCCGCCGAGCTGCACACCCCGTACGGCATGACCGAGTGCCTGCCGGTGGCCGACGTGTCGCTCGCCGAGATCGACGCCGCCGGCGAGGGCCGCGGCGTGTGCGTCGGCCGGCCCGTGCCCGGTGCCGAGGTGTTCGTCGCCCCGCTCGGCTTCGACGCGGCAGTGCCGGTCGTGGCGGTGCCGCCCGGGGTGACCGGCGAGGTGCTGGTGCGCACGCCGTGGGTGAGCGAGGGCTACGACCGGCGGTTCGCCACCGAGCGCGACGCCCGCCCGCTCGACGCGGCCGGTCGCCGCTGGCACCGTTCGGGCGACGTCGGCCACGTCGACGCCGAGGGTCGCCTCTGGATCGAGGGCCGGTCCGTGCACGTGATCCACACCGATCGCGGACCGCTCACCCCGGTCCCCGTGGAGGTCGCCGCCGAGCGCGTCCCGGGCGTGCGCAAGGCGGCCGCCGCGGGCGTGGGGCCGATCGGGTGCCAGGTGCTCGTCGTGGTGGTGGAGCCCGAGCCGCCCACGGGCGACGACGGGTTGGCCGACGATGCGCTCGCCCGCGTCGTGCGCGCCGAGGTGGCGCACCCGGTGGCAGCGGTGCTGCAGGTCACCGACCTGCCGGTCGACATCCGCCACAACACCAAGATCGACCGGGCGCTGGTGGCCCGCTGGGCGTCGACCGTGCTGTCGGGTGCCGGAGGTCGCCGGCCGTGGTGACCGTGTGCGGGCGCCGGCGAGGGCGCGTGGTCGCTCGGCGGCGCGGACGGGAGGTGGCGACGTGCGGGTGCTGATCACCGGTGGGACGAGCCTGCTCGCCCGCGCCACCGCCGAGCTGCTGCTGGCCCGCGGCGACGACGTCGTGCTGCTCCAGCGCGGCGAGGCGGCGCTCGACGTCGCCCAGGTGCGCGGCGACCTGCGCGAGCCGGCGGTCGTCGCACGCGCCGTGCAGGGCTGCGACGCCGTGGTGCACGCCGCCGCGAAGGTGGGCATCGTCGGCGCCTGGGAGGACTTCCGGTCGATCAACGTCGACGGCACCGCGAACGTGATCGCCGCGGCGCGCGAGGCCGGGCTGTCGCGCGTGGTCCACGTGTCCACGCCCTCGGTGTCGCACGCCGGTCACTCCCTCGTCGGCGCCCAGGCCGACCCGCCGGTCACCGGCCGCACCGACGCGCACTACGCCGAGTCCAAGGCGATCGGCGAACGGCTCGCCCTCGGTGCGGCGAGCGACGCCCTGCCGATCGTCGCGATCCGGCCGCACCTCGTGTGGGGACCGGGCGACACCCAGCTCGTCGGCCGCATCGTCGAACGCGCGCGGTCGGGCCGGCTCGCGCTGGTCGGCGGCGGCACCGCGCTCATCGACACCACCTACATCGACAACGCGGCCTCGTCGCTCGTGGCGGCGCTCGACGCCGCGGTGCCCGGGGCCGCCTGCATCGGCCGCGCCTACGTGATCGCGAACGGCGAACCGCGCCCGGTGCGCGAGCTGATCGAGGGCATCCTGCGCGCCGCCGGCGTGGAGGCGTCGCCGCGCGAGGTGCCGCTGCGGGTGGCCACCGGCATCGGCACGGTGGTCGAGAAGGTGTGGGCGCGGCTGAAGCCCGACGAGGAACCACCGCTCACCCGGTTCCTGGCCGAGCAGCTCGGCACGGCCCACTGGTTCGACCCGCGCCCGGCCCGCGACGACCTCCGCTGGCATCCCACCGTCAGCATCGACGAGGGCCTCGACCGCCTCGCCGCCTGGTTCGCCGCAGCGCGATGAGCGATGCGGTCGCTCCCGCCGCTCATGTCGCATCGCGTGTTGTGACCGACGACGCCGGGGCGCCGTGGGGTGATGCGGGCCGGACGCTGGCAGGCTGTCGGCCGTGAACGAGCGCGACCTCCTGATCATCGGTGGCGGACCCGCAGGTGCGGCGGCCGCCATCGTCGCCGCCCGGGCGGGCGTGCGGGTCACGCTGTTCGAGAAGGGCCCGCACGGCCGAGACAAGGTGTGCGGCGACGGTCTCACCCCGCGGGCGGTCGCGGCGCTCGAGGAGCTGAAGATCGACCTCTCGCCCGCGCACCGCATCGACGGGCTGCGCATGATCGCCGGCTCGAAGTCGCGTGAACTCGCGTGGCCCACCACGGATCGCTTCCCGAACCACGGCGCCGTGTGGCCACGGCACCGCTTCGACACCCACCTCGTCGACGTCGCGATCGAGAGCGGCGCCGAGGTCCGCTTCGAGACCGAGGCCCTGCCCGAGCTCGACGGCGACCGCGTGGTCGGCGTGCGTGCCGGGGGCGAGCAGTTCCGTGCGCCGCTCACGATCCTCGCCGCCGGCGCCCAGGGCGCGGCCGCGAAGATGCTCGGCGCCGAGCGCGACCCGGACGAGCCGTTCGGGCTCGCCATCCGCGCCTACGCCCCCACCCCGCGCCACGCCGAGCGGCACCTCGAGGCCTGCCTGTCGCTGCGCGACGAACACGGCACCGCCGTGCCGGGGTACGGCTGGATGTTCCCCGCCGGTGACGGCACCGTGAACATCGGCGTCGGTGCGCTCAGCACCATGAAGGGCTTCAAGAAGCTCAACCTGAACAAGCTCCTCGACCAGTACGCCGCCATCGTGCGCGACTCGTGGCAGCTCGGCGACTACCTGGACAAGCCACGGGCCTGGCGGCTGCCGATGAGCTGTGTGCGCCGCCACGGTCCCGGCTGGGTGGCCGTCGGTGACGCCGCCGGCTTCGTGAACCCGATGAACGGCGAGGGCATCGACTACGGCCTCGAGAGCGGCATGCTCGCCGTCGAGCAGTTCCTGGCCGACCCGGCCGCCGCCCCGGCGCGCTACGACCAGTTGGTCGGTGAGCGCTTCGACCGCTTCCTGCGCACGGGCCGCCGCTTCAGCTTCCTGATCGGCCATCCGTGGCTGCTGCGTCCGGGCCTGCGCATCGCGGTCGGCACGCAGACCGCCGCCGACATCACGCTCGCCGTGATGGGCAACCTCGTCGACGACCGCACCCCCGGTGCGGCCGGCAAGGTGCTCAAGCTCGCCGACGGCACCCTTCGGCTCGCGGATCCGCTGCTCCGCCGCACCCGCGCCGCCGCCTGACCCGCGTCCGTCACCAACGGGGGTCGGCGGACCCCAGGGCCGACGCCGCGAGGTCCCATCGCATCGGGGTGCCGGTGATCGTCACCGGTGGAGGCAGGCGACGAGCAGGGCCCCACGGGGTCGCCTCGTACGCAGCGACGCTCCACGGCGCCTCCGGCGACGGGGCGTCGTCGTCGGCCGGCAGCTCGCAGAGCCACACGGCGGTCCTCGCGAGCGACACCCGACGCACCCCACCGCACCCGGTCTCGCACCTCGTACGGAAACCGTCGATCGCCTCGGCGGCCATGAGGTAGCCGGTGGCGTGGTCGAGCGCCTGCACCGGGAGCGGGGTGGGCACGTCCCGACCGGCCCAGCGCATCCCGGCCTCGGCAATGCCGCTGCTCATCTGCACCAGGCTGTCGAAGCCACGCCGTGACGACCACGGACCGGTCCAGCCGTAGGCGTCGAGACTCACCTCCACGAGGCCCGGGCGCAGGTCGGCGCGCCCTTCGGCGTCGAGGCCGAGCAAGGTGTCGAGTGCGCCGGGCCGGTACCCGTGCACCAGCACGTCGGTGTCGGCGAGCAGGCGGCGCAGGTGTGCCCGTCCGTCGTCGGTTCGGGCGTCGAGGCGCGCGCACCGCTTCCCGAGCGTCACGTCGGGGACGACCGCAGGTTCGTCCCACTCGGGCGGGTCGATCCGCAACACCTCGGCGCCGAAGCCGGCCAGGAAGCGCGTCGCGACGGGACCGGCGAGCACCCGGGTGAGGTCGAGCACCCGCACGCCCCCGAGCGGCCGATGTGCGGGCCCGGGCCGACCCGGTTCACCGCTCGAGCCGACCGATCGGTGCACGAGCGGTTCGGTCGCCACGGCGCGCCCCTGCGGATGGACGGCCCAGTCGGCGACATCGCGCATCGCGGCGGCCGCGCCGCCGGCATCGACCACGGCGGTCTCCAGCTCGTCGGCCGTCCACCTGCTGACCGCGTCGGCGACGACCTCGCGGGAGGTGTCGCCGTCAGGTGCGAAGCCGAGGGCCGCCAGGGCGGCTCGTCGGTGACGCGGTGCGTTCGTGTGCAGCCGGATCCATCCGTCGGCGGTGGGGTGGTCGCCGGCGATCGGATCCCAGACGGGCGGCAGCTCCCACCCGTCGGGACGCAGCGACGCGGCGAACCACGACGAGGCGAGGTCCCGATCGATCACCACGCCCGGCGATGGCGAGTCGAGACCGACGACGTCGGCGATCGCCTCCGCGGCGAGCGCGATCGACTCGACGGCGAGACGGGTGACGGGGAAGGCCGACGCGAAGGAGCCGGCGCCAGCGAGCTGGGTGGTGGGACGCACGACGTCAGCCTGCGCAGCACGTGATGGCCGGTCAACGTTGATTTGCGTCAACACACGGCCGCCGGATGGACGGGGTCGGCTCGTCGGTGCTCGGACCGACGCCATATGGTCGGCTTTCGACGCGTGGGGGTGACCGATGATCTGGGGAGACACCGTCGAGTACTGGGCGCGCTGGCAGGGAGATGCCGTCGCCGTCCGGTTCGGCGACCGAGAACTGACGTGGCGGGAGCTGTCGTCGCGGGCCGATCGCATGGCGGTCGGCCTCGCCGAGCTCGGCGTGCGACACGGCGACCGCATCGGGCTGCTGATGTCCAACCGCCCCGAGTTCATCGAGGTCTACGTCGCCGCTGCGCGGCTCGGCGCGATCGTGGCGCCGTTCAACCTGCGCTTCACCGCGCACGAGCTGGCCTTCGTCGTCGGCGACGCCGACGGCCACGTGGTGGTCACCGAGTCGGCGCTGGCCTCCGGCCTGTCGCTCGCGAGCGAGCAGCGTCCGCTGACGGTGATCGACGTCGACGGCAGCTCGTACACGGATCTGCTCGACAACGACGGCGCCCTCTCGCGCACCGACGTCCAGCCGACCGATCCGTGGTTCATCTGCTACACGTCGGGCACCACGGGCGACCCGAAGGGCGCGGTGCTCACGCACCAGAGCTGGTTCTACGCGTCGATGGTGCGCGCCCTGCAGGGCGGCATCAACCGCAACGACCGGATCCTGCTGCCGTTCCCGCTCGCGTTCACCGGCGGGCTCGCGCTGTCGATGGTGGCGCTGTGGAGCGGCGCCACGCTCGTGCTCGAGCCGGCGTTCGAGCCGGGCCGCGCCCTGCGGCTCATCGAGGAGCAGCGGATCTCGGTGTTCATGGCCGTGCCGACGTTGTTCCAGATGATGGCGCTGCACCCCGACTTCGAGCGCTCCGATCTGTCGTCGATCCGCTGCGCCTCGTCGGGCGGTGCCACCGTGCCCGTGCCGCTGCTGCGCACCTACCTCGACCGCGGCATCACGATGACGCAGACCTACTCGCTGACCGAGGTGAGCGCGTCGGGCATCACCCTGCCGTACCACCAGTCGCTCGAGAAGGTGGGCTCGTGCGGCGTACCGGCGATGCACAGCCAGGCGAAGATCGCCGACGCGAACGGCGACGAGGTGCCGCCCGGCACCGTCGGTGAGATCTGCATCAAGGGTCCCGAGGTGATGCAGGGCTACTGGCGCAACCCCGAGGCCACGGACGCCACGCTGCGCGACGGCTGGTGCCACACCGGCGACCTCGGCACGATGGACGCCGACGGCTACTTCTACGTGGTCGACCGGGCGAAGGACATGCTGATCTCCGGTGGGCTGAACGTGTACCCGGCGGAGATCGAACGGCAGCTCGCCGGCATCGAGGGCGTGGTCGAGCTCGCGGTGATCGGCGTGCCCGACGAGCGGTGGGGCGAGACGCCCGCGGTCATCGCCGTCACCGACGGCCGCCCGCTCGACGGGCGCACGGTGCTCGACCGGTGCGAGGGCGTGCTGGCGGACTTCAAGCTCCCCCGCTACCTGGTCGTGCGCGACCAACCGCTGCCGCGCAACATGAGCAACAAGGTGCTGAAGGCCGAGCTGCGCGCCGAGTACGCCGACCTGCCCGACCACTCGGAGCCGATCCGGTGACCACCGAATCGAGGCCCGCGTGAAGGTCGGCCTCGCCCTCTACTGCAGCGACGAGACGATCCCGCCCGACGAGCTCGCGGTGGAGGTCGAGCAGCGCGGCTTCGAGTGCCTGCTGTTCCCCGACCACTCGCACATCCCCACCAGCCGCCTCACCCCGTGGCCCGGCAGCCGCGACGGCAGCGCACCGCTGCCCGAGGTGTACAAGCGGATGATCGACCCGTTCGTCGCGCTCGGCGCGGCGGCCGCGGTCACCACCACCTTGCGCATCGGCACCGGCGTGGCGCTGCCCGCGCAGCGCGACGTGCTGCAGCTGGCGAAGGAGGTCGCGACCGTCGACTGGCTCTCGAAGGGGCGCATGATCTTCGGGATCGGGATGGGCTGGAACGAGGACGAGATGGCCCACCACGGCGTCGCGCTCGCCGACCGGTGGGACGTCGTCGCCGAGAAGGTCGCCGCGATGAAGCTGCTGTGGACCCAGGAGACCGCCGAGTACCACGGTCGGTTCGTCGACTTCGGCGAGAGCTGGGCGTGGCCCAAGCCGACGCAACGGCCGCACCCGCCGATCATCATCGGCGGCGGCTGGGGACCACGCATGCTCCGTCACGTCGTCCGCTACGCCGACGGCTGGCTGCCCGTGTCCGGCCGTGCCTCGATCGCCGACCGGCTCGCGCTGCTGCACGCCGAGTGCGAACGCCAGGGCCGCGACCCGTCGACGGTGTCGATCACCGTGGCCGACGCGAAGCCCGACCTCGACTCGTTCCGCTCGCTCGAGGCCGAGGGCGTCGAGCGGGTGACGCTGAGCGTCCCGGTCGGCTCGCGCGACGACACCCTGCGCCTGCTCGACCGCTACGGCGAACTGGCGAGAGCGGCCGCCTGACGTCGCCGGCGATCGCAGCCATCGGAGCGCCCGCTGCGCACACGCGCACCGCGGGCCGCCACGATCAGGGGAAGGCGCCGTTGAGATCGGCGATCAGATCGGTCCCGGACTGGGTGAACACGCACACCCTGCCGTTGGTGCCGAGCCCGACGACGACGGCGTTCGACTGGGTGTCACCGGGACCCGACAGGTTGAGCGAGCTCGCCCGTGGTCGCGGTGCACCGCAGGGCCACACCGTCACGAAGCCGGCCGCGACCGGGTTCGTGGCGGTCACGCTCAGCACGACCGCCCGGGCGTCCGGGGTGACCGCACCCGCGGACCGACCCACGACGTCGATCTCCACCACCTGACCGGCGACCGGCCTCGCGCCCGCGTAGCCGATCTGCCCGACGTCGGCCCGTGTCTCGAGCAGACGGTTCGGGGCCAGCGGCGCGAACGGCGCGTCGGGCATGAACACACCGAGGACGTCGACGGCCAGGTGGGTGCCGGACTGGGTGAAGATACAGATCTCCCTCGCCGTCCCGAACGCGGTCGTGGCGGTCCCGAGCTCGGTGACGACCATGCGGCCGACGGTGCCACCACGGACGAGGTTGATGTTGCTCGCCGTCGGCCGCGTCCCCTCGCACGACCACACGGTCACGAACCCGTCGGCGGTCGCCTCCGTGGCGGTGACGTTGAGCACCAGGGCCGACGCGAACGGCGACACCCGGTTCGCGCCGATGCCGAACCCGCTGAGCGACACTCGCACCGTCTGGCCCTCGGCCGGCTTGTCGCCCTGGTAGTTGATCCGGCCGACGTCGCTCCGGGTCTCCAGCGCGCGGAAGGGCACGAGTGCCTGGTACGGGACGGTGACACCGACGAACCCGGTGAGGTCCGCCAGCACGTCACCCCCGGCCTGGACGAAGAAGCACAGTTCGCGTGACGGTCCGAGCTTCACGAGGGCGGCGTTGGCCGCGGTGCCCCCGCGGGTCACGTTGACGTTGCTGGCCGTGGGCATCGTGCTCTCGCACGGCCAGACGGTGACGTACCCGTCGGCGAGCGCGCCGGTGACGGTGACGTTCAACGCGACGGCTTGCGCGGTCGCGGGCACGAGCGACGACCCGGTGAACGACAGCCTGACCACCTGACCCCGGGAGGGGGACGGTCCCTGATAGCCGATCTGCCCCTCGGAGGCGCGGGTCTCGAGCACGCGTGTCGGCGTGACCGAGGTGATCGACGGGCACTCGCGGCCGTCGAGCGCGATCACCCGCACACGCTGATCCCCGGAGAACACGAGCGACGTCGACGTGGCCGCCAGCCATGCGGTCTGCACCCGTTCGCTCGAACGTGCGGACGTGCAGCCGGCCGCCGTGACACCCGCCGCCCCACCACCGGCCACGGTGTCGATCACACCGCCGCTGATGCGACGGATGCGGCCGTCGGCGAGGTCACCGACGTACAGATCGCCGTTCGGTGCCAGCGCGAGGCCCAGTGCCGTGGTGAGCGTCGCCGACGTGGCCGGGACACCGTCGGCCGTGGTGCCGGGAACCCCGAGCCCGGCCACGAGCGTCCGCGTCCCGCCGCCGTCCAGGCGCCACACGCTCGTGCCGTTCGCGACGTACACACGGTTCATCGAGTCGACCTCGAGGTCCCCCGAGTAGGAGAACCCCGACGCCACCGTGGAGATGGTCCCGCCGGGTTCGATCACGCTCACCCGTTGCGACTCGGTCAGGTACAGACGTCCGTCGGGCGCGAACGTGATGCGGGTCGCGTTCACCGGCACCGCCGTCGCCGGCACTCCGTCCCCGAACCGCGACCCGATCGAGCCGTTGCCGGCGATCGTGGTGATGGTCCCGTTGGGCCAGACCTTGCGGATGCGCGCGTTGCCCTCGTCGACGAACACGAAGCCGCCGGACGGATCGATCTCGACGTCACCGGGCGTGTGCAGCCGCGCCGACGCGGCCGGACCTCCGTCACCCGAGTACCCGACCGTCGATCCGGCCACGTGGCGGATGACGCCGTCGGTGCCGATCCGGCGGATCACGTGCGTGGCGGTGTCGGCCACCACCACCGAGCCGTCGGAGTCGACGGCGACGCCCGACGGTGCGACGAGATTCGCGGCGACGGCGGGGCCCCCGTCGCCGCTCGGTGTGCTGGCCAGCACCGGATCCACCGCTCCGCCACCGGCGATGGTCCACATGTCGCCCGGATCGGCCGAGGCGGTGGGGACCGCCAGCGACACGGCAGCACCGATGGTGACGATCGCGACGATTCTCACGAGCGCGCGCATCGCCCGACAGTAGGTCGCGGCACGGTCGCGGCACGGTCGCCGCGTCGACCGGTCGGCGCGACGGTGGCGTCCGATGCACGGATCCCCCCGTGCGAGGGGACCTCAGCTGGTCATGCCGTTGAGGCCGACCAGGCCGCGGGCGAGCTCGATCTCGCCCATGTGGCGCAGGCCGTGCTGGTAGATCCAGCACTCCCAGCCGTCGAGCACCGTGATGCCCTGCGGGCCCGCCACGCGAGCGCTGTAGGTGCTCGCGATCTGCGGCGGGAACGGCGGCGGGATCACCACGCGGTCGAGCTCGGCCGGGTCCAGCGCCGCGAGGTGGGCGTGGCTGCGGGCGAACACGGCGCGCTGGTACTCGATGTACGCCTCGTAGCTCCCGATGCGCTGGTGGATCATCTCGTCGACGGTGCGGTGCTTGCCGTGGTCGTCGATCGTCATCTGCACCCGCGCCTGCCAGTCGGCGTTCCAGATCGGCGCCTGACCGGTGAGCATCATGAACGAGGCGTCGTGCATGTTCAGGTAGTGGAACAGGCTGAACGCGATCGGCAGCACGCCGGGCCGCTCGAAGTGGTTCACGTGCTCGAGGTCCATCGTGGTGACGGCCTGCTCGTAGAGCGACTCGAGCGCCTGCATCCGGCGCTGCAGCGAGTCCAGCACGAGCGCGTTCGTGGACGTGGTCGTCGGTGCGGTGGTGTCGGTCATGGGGTCACTCCCGGGCGAGCTCGGTGGCGGCGGTGGCGGCGACGTCGGCGGCGTCGCGCTTGGAACGGATGTCGAAGGTGACGGAGTGGATCGTGCCCGTGAACGGGAACGGGGCCTCGTAGTCGGACACCACCGGTGACAACGCGTCGCGCCCGATGTCGGTGCCGGTGCTGCCGAGCATCCGCACGATCTTCGGGATCGGCGCGGAGGCGAGGTCGTGGCCGTCGACACCGATGGTGAGCACGCCCGCCTTGCCGTCGCGGTCGAAGCGCGCCGTGATCGCGTGACGACCGGGCGCCACGTCGAGCGGCGCCGTCACCCGGGTGTGCGTGCCGAGCGCGTTGTAGTCGAAGTGGAGCCGGCCGTCCTGCACGAAGAACGAGTGGCCGACGTTGTGGCTGCCGCGTGCGTAGATCACGCCCTCGAACCCGGCGTCGACGGTGACGTCGGCCGTGACGGTCCACGCCCGCGCGCCGAGCGACGGCGACGGGTCGCTCGGGATGTGCGACAGCGGCGGCACGTAGGTGTAGGTGGAACGTGCGTGCACGGTGCCCGGTCGCGGGGCGCCGCCGAACAGCTCGATCGTGCGGTCGTCGAGCGGCAGCACGCCCTTGTCGCCGGCCTCGATCCACCACAGCTCCACCAGCTCCTGCAGCTTCGCCGGGTGCTCGTCGGCGAGGTCGTGGCACTCGCTCACGTCGGCGTCGAGGTGGAACAGACCCCAGCGGTCCTGCTCGAACGGCTGACCGGCCTCGTGGTACGTGGTCGCCTTCCAGCCGTCGGCCCAGATGCCGCGGTGGCCCATCTGCTCGAAGTACTGCACGCGGCGCGGCGGCGGCGCGGCCGGATCGGCGAAGGTGGGCACGATGCTGCGGCCGTGCATCGGCAGCTGCTCGTGGCCGCCGAACGACTCCGGTGCCGGACAGCCGGTGATCTCCAGCAGCGTCGGCGTGATGTCGACCGCGTGGCAGAACTGGGTGCGCACCCCACCGGCCACGTCGGCGCCGATGCCGGCGGGCCAGTGCACCACCAGCGGGTCGCGCACGCCGCCGCCGTAGGTGTTCTGCTTGTACCAGCGGTACGGCGAGTTGCCGGCCTGCGCCCAGCCCCACGGGTAGTTGCTGTGCGAGTGCGGACCGCCGATGTCGTCGAGTCGGTTGGCGACGATGTCGTCGATGTCCTCCCACATCCCGTTGAAGAAGCTGAACTCGTCCATCACGCCGAACGGACCACCCTCGCGGCTGGCACCGTTGTCGCTCATGACGAGCAGCACCGTGTCGTCGAGCAGCCCGCGATCCTCGAGATAGCCGACCAGCCGCCCGATCTGGTCGTCCGTGTGCTCGAGCATCGCCGCGAACGCCTCCTGCAGGCGGCAGGCGAAGGCGCGCTGGTTGTCCGTGAGATCGGTCCAGCGGGGCACACCGGGGTTGAGCGGCGCGAGCGTGGTGCCCTCGGGCACCACCCCGAGCTCGATCTGCCGCGCGAACCACCGCTCGCGCCACACCTCGTAGCCCTCGTCGAACGCGCCGCGCCACCGATCGAGGTACTCGCGCGGCGCCTGGTGCGGGGCGTGCATCGCGCCGAACGCGCAGTAGAGGAAGAACGGCCGGTCGGGCCGAACGCTCACGAGGTCGTTGATGTACGCGATCGACTGGTCGACGACGTCCTCGCTGACGTGGTAGCCGTCCTCGGGGCGACCGGGCGGGTCGATGTGCGTGTTGTCGCGGGTGAGCTCGGGGAAGAACTGGTCGGTCTCGCCCTGCAGGAACCCGTAGAACTTGTCGAAGCCCTTCTGCAGCGGCCAGTTGGTGTGCGGGCCCGCGGCCGAGGTCTCCTCCATCGGCGCCAGGTGCCACTTGCCGGTCGCGAACGTGGCGTAGCCGTGCTCGCGCAGCAGCTCGGCGAGCGTAGCGGCGCGCTTGGAGATGCCACCGCGCATGTGCGGGAAGCCGGTGCTCCAGTTGCTGACACCGCGCATGCCGACGCTGTGGTGGTTGCGTCCGGTGAGCAGACAGGCACGCGTGGGCGAGCAGAGCGCGGTGGTGTGGAAGCTCGTGTACCGCAGGCCGTTCGCGGCGAGACGGTCGACGTGCGGGGTGCGCAACGTGCTGCCGTACGAACCGAAGTGGGAGAAACCCAGGTCGTCGAGGACGATCATCACGACGTTCGACCGCCCGAGCCCGGCGGGCGGGTCGGGCCACCACGGCGTGGAGTCGCGCTGCGTACGGCCGATGTGCCCGCGGAACCCGGGCTCGTAGATGCTGCTCATGCCCAACCTCCGGCGTAGGCGGTGAACTGCCCGGTCGTGAAACGGCTGGTGCCGTCGACGTAGGGGGCACAGAAGTGGGCGAACTCCTCCATCGTGCCGAGACGGCCGAGGGGCACCTGCGCCTCGAGCTTGGCGCGCACGGCAGGGTCGTCGGCGCCGCTCGCACGACGGAACTCGGGGAAGTCCATGAAGTTGGTGCCCACGGCGTTCACCTGGATGCCGTGGCGGGCGACCTCGTGGGCGACGTTGCGCACGAGGTGCGTCGCGCCGGCGCGGGCCGACGAGTACAGCGGCGCCCCGGGTGTGGCCCGTGCGGCGCTCGCGCTGGTGATGACGAGCACCTGGCCGCCCTGCTGTTCGATCATCGGCACCAGCGCCGCCTTCAGGAACTCGTACGGGGCGATCATGCAGCCCTCGATCACCGAGCGGTAGTCGTCGACGGAGGAGTTGGTGAAGCGGCCGGTGACGATGAGGCCGGTGAACGCGGTGGCCGAGTCGATCCGGCCGAAGCGCGCGACACCCGCCTCGACGAGCCGCTGGGCGGCGCCCGGCACGGCGAGGTCGCGCACGCCGGTGACGACCTCCACCGCGGCGCCCTGCGACTCCAGCTCGGCGACGAGGTCGGCGGGCGGATCGCCCAGCACCAGGTCGTGCCCGCGCGCGGCGAGCACGCGCGCGAGATCCGGTCCGACGTAGAAACCTGCCCCGGCCACGAGGGCCACGCGACGTTCCGTCATGGCTGCACCCTATGTTCTGTCATCTATTGTGTCAATAGTTGCACCGGGGAACCGCCTGCCCTGCGGCGACGTCCGAACGGGCATGCGCACCATGCAGACGCCCTCGCACCTCCCCGGTCACCGGGCGATCCTCCCACGTCGCGGCCGGGTCGCGGGCACCCTCACCGGCATCGCGGCCGGGTCGCGGGCACCCTCACCGGCATCGTGGCCGGCATCGTGGCCGGCATCGTGGCCGGCATCGTGGCCGGCGAGTCGGTCTCGAGCGTGCCGGCCGGGGTGGTCGCCACCCTGTCGATCAGCGACGGCACCGCGCTCGTCGCCGCCGGCTGCACCACCGGATCGGCACCCGTCACCGTCGGCGACGGCACGCTCGAGTTCGGCCCGCTCGCGCTCACGAAGATGGCGTGCGAGCAGCCGGCGATGGACGTCGAGGCGGCCGTCACCGCGGTGCTCGCCGGCACCACCACGGTGGACATCGAGGCGGACCGGCTCACGATCACCAGCACCTCGCCGGTCGACGGTGCGGCGACGGGTCTGCAGTTCGCGGTCGCCACCGGCTGACGTGCCGTCGGGCGGGTCGTCCGACGCACCGAGCGGGTCCCGACGCCGGCGTCGTAGGCTGGCACGATGCCCGAGGCTCCCACCCGTCCGACCACCGGCGCCGCGGCGTCGGGTCGACGGCGCCCGCGCAGCGACGCGGACGCGGCCCCGAACACCGAGACCGACGCCAGCCAGGACGGTCGTCACGCCCGCCGCGACCGGAACCGCTACGCCGTGGTCGACGCCTACCTCGAGCTCGTCCGCGAGGGCGACCCGCGCCCCAGCATCGCCGCGGTGGCCGAGCGCTCGGGCGTGTCGCACCGCAGCGTGTTCCGCTACTTCGCCGACAAGGACGAGCTCGCCCGCACCGCGATCGAACGCCAGCAGGCGTTCGCGAGCCCGCTCGTTCCGCTCACGGTGGGGCCGGGCGCACCGCTCGACGAGCGCATCGACCGCTTCGTCGAACGGCGCCTCGAGCTGTTCGCGGCCATCGCTCCCGTCGCCCGCCTCTCCCGCTCGCTGGCCCCCACCCAGGCCGTGCTCGACGAGGAGCTGCGGTCGTCGCGATCGTTCCTGCGCGGCCAGCTCCGCCACCTGTTCCGTACCGAGCTGGAGGTGATGGACGAGTCGCAGCGGGCGATCGTGCTCGCGGCGCTCGACGCGCTGTGCTCGTTCGAGGCGGTCGACCTGATGCGCCGCGACCAGGGTCTGTCGGGCGCGCAGACCGCTGCGGCGCTGCGGTTCGCGATCCAGCGGCTCCTCACCGCCTGACCGGGCCGTCATCACCGACTCTTGTCACGTCGACTGACAATTGATACGGTGACCCCGTGCCTCGCTACGGGATGATCGACTTCGACTACGCCGGCCGGCTGGCGAACTGCCCGCCCGACGAGGACGGCCCGGTGTTCATGGTGAACTACATGAACTACCGCGAGCGCGCCGACTACGGCGACGGCTCCGACGGCGGGCGCAGCGGGCGCGAGGCCGACGACGAGTACGCCCCGGTCGACGTGCTCGACGACATCGGCGCCGTCGTCGCGTACTTCGGCGACGTGATCGACGACCAGACCTCCACCGGCTGGCACCGCATCGGCATCGTGCAGTACCCGACGCGGCGCTCGTTCATCGAGATGCAGTCACGCCGTGACTTCCGCGACAAGCACACGCACAAGGAAGCGGGCATGGACCACACGATCGTGTTCGGCGTGCCGGTCCACCTGGTGCGGTCGGCCTCCGAGGCCGGCCACGCCGACCGCGTGGTGTTCGACCTCGTCCGCCACGAGCGCGGCCTCGGCACCCCGGCGCCGCAGCAGGCGACCGGACCGGTGGAGGGCACGATCATGGGCGACGGCCGCACCTGGACCGAGCTGCGCATCAGCTGGCTCGGCGCCGGCGACGACCTGCCGCCGCTCGACGACGTCGACGACCGCGAGCGCGTGGTGGTGCGCACGTCCATCGACCGGATCCGCACCCTCGTCGCCGCGGCGGACGGGGCACACGGAACGCCCGGGTCGTGAGGGGTCGGGCGTGAAGGTCACCCTCCTCGGCACCGGCAGCCCGATCCCCGATCCGCGACGGGCGGGCCCGTCGCAACTCGTCACCGCCGACGGCCTCACCGTGCTCGTCGACTGCGGCCGCGGCGTGCTCATGCGGCTCACCGCCGCGGGCGTCCTGCCACCGTTCCTCGACGGCCTCCTCATCACCCACCTCCACAGCGACCACATCACCGACCTCGGCGACGTCATCACCACCCGCTGGGTGATGAGCCCCGGCCCGAACCCGCTGCGCGTGTGGGGCCCACCCGGCACGCAGGAGGTGGTGGACGGCACGCTCGCCTCGCTGCGCCCCGACATCCGCTACCGGATCGACCACCACGCCGACATCACCCAGGGTCCGGTCGTGGAGGTGGTGGAGGTGTCCCCCGGCGAGGTGTTCCCCGTGGGCAGCGCCACCGTGCGGGTGGGCGCCACCGACCATCGTCCCGTCGAGCCCACCGTGGCGTTCCGGATCGAGGTGGGCGACACCTCGGTCGTGATGGGCGGCGACGGGGTGCCGTGCGCCGGGCTGGACGAGCTGTGCCGCGGCGCCACCGCGTACGTCCAGACCGTGATCCGCGACGACCTCGTGAAGCTCGTGCCGATGCAGCGGCTGCAGGACATCCTCGACTACCACTCCACCGTCGCCCAGGCGGCCGAGACCGCGGCACGTGCCGGCGTGGGCACGCTCGTGCTCACGCACTACGTTCCCGCGCTGCAACCGGGCCAGGAGGACGAGTGGCGGGCCCTCGCCGCGCCACACTTCGACGGACCGATCGTGCTCGGCGACGACCTCACGTCCGTCGAGCTCTGACCCGACCCATCCCGATCGCGACCCGATCACGATCCGACCCACCGCCTGGGAGATGCCCGTGGAGATCCTCCGCACCCCCGACGAGCGCTTCGTCGACCTGCCCGGGTTCGACGTCGAGCCGAACTACGCCGAGATCACCGCCCTCCCCGGCGACCCGCGGTCGGGCACGCTGCGGGTGCACTACGTGGACGAGGGCCCACGCGACGCGGCACCGGTGCTGCTCCTGCACGGCGAGCCCACCTGGAGCTACCTGTACCGGCACATGATCCCGGTGCTCGTCGGTGAAGGTCACCGCGTGATCGCACCCGACCTGGTCGGCTTCGGACGCAGCGACAAGCCCGCGTCCACCGACGACTACACCTACGCCCGCCACGTCGCCTGGATGAGCGAGTTGCTCTTCGGACACCTCGACCTCTCCGGCATCACGTTCTTCGGGCAGGACTGGGGCGGCCTCGTCGGACTGCGGCTCGTGGCCGCCGCGCCCGAGCGCTACGACCGGGTGGTGGTCGGCAACACCGGCCTCCCGGTGGGCGACGGCAAGCTGAGCGAGGCGTTCCTGAACTGGCAGCGCTTCAGCCGCGAGTCGCCGGTGTTCCCCATCGGCGGCATCGTGAACGGTGGCTGCACCACCGACCTCCCACCCGAGGTGATCGCCGCCTACGACGCGCCGTTCCCGGACGACACGTACAAGGCCGGCGCGCGCATCTTCCCCTCGCTCGTGCCGAGCACGCCGGACGACCCGGCCAGCACCGACAACGCAGCCGCGTGGGAGGTGCTCGAGCGGTTCGAGAAGCCGTGGCTGTGCGCGTTCAGCGACGGCGACCCGGTCACCCGCGGCGGCGAGGGGCCGTTCATGCGGCGCATCCCCGGTGCCGCCGGGCAGCCGCACACCACGATCGCCGGCGGCGGCCACTTCCTGCAGGAGGACCGCGGCCCCGAGCTGGCGGCGGTCATCGCCCGCTTCATCGAGCAGACTCGCTGACGATGTACGGCTCGATCCGCCACCAGATCCGCATCGCGCGCAGCGCCGACGACGTGTGGGCGCTCGCGGGCGACCCGACGAAGCTGCACACCTGGTTCCCCGGCATCGTCGACTGCACCGTCGACGGCACCACCCGCGTGATCACCACGGGCGCCGGGCTGCCGATGCCCGAGCAGATCCTGCAGTGCGACGCCACCCAGCGACGCTTCCAGTACCGCATCACCGCACCGATCTTCCGCGACCACCGCGGCACGATCGACGTGATCGAGCTCGGCCCCGACGAGTGCCTGGTCGTGTACTCCACCGACTGCGACCCGCGCACGATGGCCCTCGTGATCGGTGGCGGCAGCGCGGGAGCGCTCGCCGAGCTGAAGCGCCAGATGGAACAGGAGCAGCACTGATGGGACGCAAGATCCTCTTCATCACCACCGACCAGCAGCGCTACGACACCCTCGGCTGCAACGGCGGCACGTACGCCCGCACGCCGGTGATCGACGCCGTCGCCGCGCAGGGGGTGCGCTACGAGCGGGCGCACCCGCAGAGCGTGGTGTGCATGCCGTCGCGCAGCACCATGCTCACCGGCCAGCACGTCAGCACGCACGGCGTGTGGATGAACGGCGTGCCGTTGCCGGAGGACGCGCCGTCGGTCGCCGAGGTGCTCCACGACGCCGGGTACCGCACGGCCATCATCGGCAAGCCGCACTTCGAGCCGTTCCTCGACCCCTTCGCCCGCTTCGCCGAGAACGGCTTCGCCCGCAACGGCACGTTCGGACCGCACCGCGGCTTCGAGCACTTCGAGTCGGCCACCCACGGCGCCGCCGGACCGCTGCACTACGCACGATGGCTCGCCACGCACCACCCGGAGGCCGTCGGCATGTTCTACCCCGTGCTCGACGGGCTGCTGGAGGTGAACGCGATGGGCGGCGGCGACACCGGCGCCCCGCAGGCGTGGCACAACGCGATCCCGAAGGAGTGGTACCACACGGACTGGGTGGCCGACCGCACGATCGCCTGGCTGGACTCGCTGCAGGCCGACGACGACTGGTTCTGCTGGATGAGCTTCCCCGACCCGCACCACCCGTGGGACCCGCCGAAGGACGAGATCGGTCGCATCGACTGGCGCGACCTGCCGCTGCCGGAGAACTACATCGCCGACGCCACCGAGCGCGAGCGCGTGATCGACGCGAAGCCGCGCCACTACCGCGCCTGGTACGACGGCCGCCTCGTGAGCAACTACGAGGCCCCGCTCGCGTGGGCACCGGCCACGCTCACGGCCGACCAGCTGCGCGAGGTGACCGCGCTCAACGCCGTCGAGTGCGAGCTCATCGACGAGGCGATCGGCCGCGTGCTCGACGCGATCCGCGCCCGCGGCTGGGACGACGACGTCGACATCGTGTTCACCACCGACCACGGCGAGCTCGGCGGCGACTTCGGTCTGCTGTTCAAGGGGCCGTACCACGTCGACGGCCTGATGCGACTGCCGCTGATCTGGCGGCCCGCACCGTCGGCCGCGGCCACGCCGTCCACCGTCACCCGACCGGTCGGCCTCGTCGACCTCGCGCCCACCTTCTGCACGATCGCCGGCCTGCCGGTGCCCGAGTGGATGGAGGGCCGCCCGTTGCCGGTGGACGACGGCGACGCGGACACCCGCGGGTTCGAGCGCGTGCTCACCGAGTGGGACAGCGACCTGTTCGGGGTGAACGTCCACCTGCGCACCATCACCCGCGACGGCTGGGTGTGCACCACCTACCTGCCGGGCAGCAGCCACGACGGCACCGAGGGCGAGCTGTACGACCTGGCGAACGATCCGCTCCAGCGCGAGAACCGCTGGGACGATCCCTCGCTCGCGTCGCTGCGCAGCGATCTCGTCGCCGACCTGTGGGACCACCAGCCGCCGATGCGCTCGCCGCTGCCCACCGTGCAGGCGCCCGTCTGACACGTCCGCCAGGGGTACCGTCGCGACCGGTGACGACCCCGAGCGCATCCGGCGCATCCGGCGCGACCACCGACCCACCGTCCGCGAACGGCGGGAACGGCGGGAACGACGCGAACGACCCGAACGGTCACGGGCGCGCGGGCTGGACCCGGTTCGTGCCCATCGTCGACCAGCTTCGCGGCTACGAACGTCGCTGGCTCCTGAACGACGCCGTCGCCGGCGTCGTGCTGGTGAGCCTGCTCGTACCCGCCGGCATGGCCTACGCACAGGCGTCGGGCCTGCCGGCGGTGACGGGGCTCTACGCGACGATCGTGCCGCTGCTCGTGTACGCGCTCGTGGGGCCGTCGCGGGTGCTGGTGATGGGGCCCGACTCGGCGCTCGCGCCGCTCATCCTCGCCGCGATCGTGCCGCTGGCCGCCGACGACCCGGCCGAGGCGATCGCGCTCGCCGGCACGCTGTCGATCATCGTCGGCCTCGTCGGGGTGCTCGCCGGTCTGGCGCGGTTCGGGTTCCTCGCGGAGCTGCTGTCCACACCGGTGCGCTACGGCTACCTCAACGGCATCGCGCTCGCGATCGTGGTCGCCCAGCTGCCGAAGGCGTTCGGGTTCTCCGTCGACGCCGACGGCATCGTCGACTCCGCCCGCGCCTTCGTGGACGGTGTCGTCGACGGCGCGACGAACGGCTGGGCGCTCGGCATGGCCGCCGGGAGCCTCGCGGTGATCCTGGTCCTCGGCCGGATCACCCGCCTGATCCCCGGGGTGCTCGTGGCCGTCGTCGGCTCGATCGTGGTCACGCTCGCGGCGGGACTCACGACCGACGACCTCGCGCTCGTGGGCGACCTCCCCGCCGGCTTCCCGACGCCGAGCCTGCCGTCGACCGACTGGGACGACATCTCGGCGATGTTCGCCGCGGCGCTCGGGATCTCCTTCGTCGCCTTCGCCGACACGAGCGTGCTCGCCCGCGTGTTCGCGCTCAAGCGCGGCGCGAAGGTGGACTCGAACCAGGAGCTCGTCGCGCTCGGCCTCGTCAACGTCACGAGCGGCTTCTTCCAGGGCTTCCCGGTGAGCGGCAGCTCGTCGCGCACCCCGGTCGCCGAGGCCGCGGGTGCACGCACCCAGCTGACGGGCGTGATCGCCGCGCTGGTGCTCACCGCGCTCGTCGTGTTCGGTGCCGGCGCGTTCCGGAACCTCCCGCAGGCCACCCTCGCCGCGGTCGTGATCGCCGCAGCGCTGCGACTGTTCGAGATCGGCGGCACGCTGCGCCTGGCCCGGCTGCGCCGCAGCGAGTTCCTGCTCTCGACGGCGGCCTTCGTGGCCGTCGCGCTGTTCGGCGCGATCACCGGTGTCGGCATCGCGATCGCCCTCTCGGTGCTCAACTTCCTCCGCAAGGCGTGGATGCCGCACACGACGGAACTCGTGCGCGTGGACGGCCTCAAGGGCTACCACGACGGCGACCGCCACCCCGAGGGCCGGCGCGTGCCGGGCCTGCTGCTCTACCGCTTCGACGCACCGCTGTTCTTCGCCAACGCCCGCTTCTTCGTCGAGGACGTGCTCCAGCGGGTCGACGCCGCACAGACCGCGGGACGCCCGGTGCAGGTGGTGGTCGTCACCGCCGAGCCGATCACCGACGTCGACGTCACCGCGATCGACGCGTTGGAGGAGCTGGTGCGCGACCTGGCGGCGCGCGACGTGACGTTGCGCTTCGCCGAGCTGAAGGGCCACGTGCGCGAGCGGCTGGAGGCCGCCGGGGTGATCGAGCTCATCGGGCGCGAGCACCTGGCGCGCACGACCGGTCAGGCGGTGCGGACGTGGGTGGACGAGAGCGGCGTCGAGTGGGTCGACTGGGAGGACCGCAACGGCACCAACGGCACCAACGGCACCAACGGCACCAACGGCACCAACGGCACCAACGGAACGAACGGCACGGACGGCACCGACCGTTGACGTCGTGGGCTCGACGCCCGGGCCGCGACGCACCGCACCCCGCCGCCGCCACCCGGGGCGCGGCGCTCAGGCGGCGGTGAGGGCGCGCAGGTCGGGTGGGCCGCGGCGGGCGGCCTCGGCGTCCGGATCGGGACACCGCTCGCTCACCGCGTCACCCGGGACCCACGGCCTCGGGCACGGGCGGTGCGTCACGTGTGCCACCCACCGAGCCACGTAGTCGGCCGTCGCCCACGCCCCGCTGCCCTGCAGGTGCACGCGATCGGGCGAGTACCACGCACCGTTGGGCGCGGCGTAGGCGCGCCAGTCCGCCATCTGCAACTCCGGCCAGGCCCCGCTCGACGCCAGCGAGCGCAGCACGGCGTTGTTCTGCGCATACGTGCGCAGCTGCGTGCCGGTGCCCTCGCTGAACGTGAGCCACACCACGACGCGCGCGCCTCGTGCACGTGCGGCGGCGAGCACGGCCTCGGCGGACGAGGCGAACGTCGAGGCGCTCTCGTTGTAGCCGACCCTCAGCACGACCACGTCGATCGGGCCCGGTGCGCTCCGGATCGCTTCGACGGCCGTGCTGGGCACGAGCCCGGTGAACGCGCTGCGACACGAGGGCCGCACGAGGCGGCGACACGGTGCGGCGTCGAGGCGGGGCACCATCCCTTCGAGCGCTCGCTGCGACGCCGGGACCACGTCGAGCGCGGCGAGGGTCGAGTCGCCCACGAGCAACACCCGCGGCGGCGGGGGCGGGGAGTTCGGAGGCGACGGTCGGGTCGCCGCCACACGGGCGCCGGTGAACCAGCCCGACACGTCGACCACGAGGTCGGTCCCGGCGTTGGCGTACCAGGCGAGTCCCCGCTCGGACAGACCCGTGATCGCCGCGTTCGCGACCACCGTGTTGCGACCGGGGGAGTTCACCGTCGAGGTCGGCGGTCGCGCCGTCCCCGCGGCGTGGGCGGTGACGAACCCGGCGGCGTCGGCGAGATCGAGGGTGACGTTGGTGACGAGCGCGGCCGCGCCCGGGAGGTCGACCGCGACCTCGCGGGTGCCGTCCGGCCACACCCGCGGACCGTCGTCGCGCGTGTCCACGAGCCGCTGCGGCGCTGCGGCCACGAAGAGACCGGCGGTCGACACCGGGGCGGACGGTCCGGTGAACCACCCGACGAGGTCGACCACGAGATCGGAGGCCACCGACGTGCCGATCGTGATGCCGGCCGGCGACGCGGGGACGACGACGGACGCAGCCACGGCACTGCCCGTGCCGTCCGGGTTCACGATCGACGTCTCGGCCGGAGGTGCTCCCGCCGCCCGCGCCGTCACGAAGCCCGGGCGGCGCGCTCCGACGCTCGTGACGTTCACCACGAGGGCCAGCGCATCGGCGGCCACCGTCGCCGGGCGCGCCACGGTGATCTCACCGCCGGCGAGCACCACCGCACCGGTCTCCCGGGTGTCGAGCAGGCGCTGCGGCTCGGCCGGCACGAAGCGCCCGGCCGCGCTCGAGCTCGCCGGCACGAACGCACCGGAGACGTCCACCACCACGTCGGTGTCGGCGGGCGAGAACAGGTCGATCGCGCCATCGACCGACAGCGGCACGATCGCCGCGTTCGCCACCGCCACACCACGCCGGGCGTTGACGGTGGAGGTGGTGGGCCGCGTGGCGCCGGCCGGCCAGGCCGTGAGGTAGGTGTCGGTCGTGGCGTTCACCACCGTGACGGTCACCGCTGCGGCGGTCGCACCGACCGGCACCCCGGCGCGTCCGGTCACCTGCACCCGGACGGTGCCGGTGCCGACCGGCGTGCACCCGCAGTCGGCGTCGCGGGTGTCGGCCAGTCGCTCCGGGCCGACGGGGACGTAGCGGGCGGGCGGGGCGATCGC
>WLDE01000219.1 GCA_009704985.1 Actinomycetota bacterium
GGGGACTTCGACCTCCTCCCGGGTGACGAGAACCCCACCGATGCCGGTTCGTGGGTGCAGCTGCCGTCGGAGGTCGAGAAGATCGTGCTGCAGCCCGGCCGGCAGGCGACGATCCCGTTCGTCGTCAACGTCCCGATCGACGCGGCCCCGGGCGATCACGTCGGTGCCATCGTGGCCTCCAGCGTGAGCCTGTTCGACAACGGTGGCGGCACGATGGTCGACGTCGATCGCCGCACCGGCACCCGGCTCTACGTCCAGGTGGACGGTCCGCTCACCCCCGAACTGGGCATCGCGAACGTCACGACCTCGTACGCACAGGCGGCCAACCCGCTCAACGGCTCCGCCACCGTCTCGTTCACGCTCGAGAACCGCGGCAACGTCCGACTCGGCGGCCAACCCGTCGTGTCGATCGCCGGTCCGTTCGGTCTCGCCGAGCGCAGGGTGACGCTCCCGGCGATCCCCGAGCTCCTGCCCGGCGAGCGCGTCGATCTCACCGCCGAGCTCCCCGAGGTGCCGGCACTCTTCGTCGGATCCACGACCGTGCGGATCGACCCCCTCGACCCGGCCAACGTCGGGGACATCGAGGTCGTCACTGCGGACGACCGCATCTTCACCCCGCCGATCACGTTCCTCATCCTGCTGCTCGTGCTCATCATCGCCTGGCGCGGCTACATCGCGGTTCGCCGGCACCGCAAGGCGGCACTCGCCGCGATCGCCGCGGCCGAGGGCGCCGAGACGGTGCCGGCGTCCGAGATCGAGGTGGTCCGCCACCGGGAGCCACAACCGCAGTGAACGGTCGCCGACTCCGTGTGATCACACGCTGGCTCGTCGCCGGCGCCGTCGTGGTCGGGGCATCGACCGGGCTCGCCTCGGCGAGCTCGGACGAGCCGGTCACGACCGGGCCGACGGTGCTCGTCGGACGCGGCGAGGTCGAGCCCGGCGGGTCCGTGCGGCTCACGATCAACGGCTTCGACTCGCCCTGGGTGACGATGTCCGTCTGTGGCAACGAGGCGCGTCGGGGCTCTGGTGACTGCGATCTGCCGGGCAGCGTCTCCAACGAGTTCAACGACGACTCGACCACGATGATCTACAACTTCCAGGTCGGGACACCCCCGACCGACTGCCCCTGCGTGATCCGGGTGGTGGGCCGCGACGGTCGGGAGGTGGCCCAGGCACCCATCGTGCTGACCGGGCATCCCGTGGGGCCGATCATCGACCCACCCGAGATCGGACAGATGCTCGAGCTCGACCTCGTCGCGAAGGTGGGCGAGATGCCCGGACTCGCCGGTCTGCGGTCGCAGCTCGGTGGCGAGACGCGGTACGACGTGACGATCGCGGTGCGGAACACCTCCAACTCCCCGCTGCAACAGGTGCGACTGTCGGGCTCTGCGGGTCGCGACGCGTCGGACAACCTGACCGAGCTCCCGTTCGACGACCCGGGCCTCATCGCCGTCGGGCAGACCTGGCAGCAGACGGTCAGCGTGGTGGTACCGGCCCCGTCGTTCGGCGGTGTCCAGTGGCGAGCCACCGCGTCGAACGCGGGCCCACCCGTCGACACGACGATCACCACGCAGCATCGTCCGTGGCTGCTGATCCTGCTCGTGCTGACGGCGGCGACCGCCCTGGTGGTGGTGCTGTTGCGCTGGCTCGTGCGCCGCCGCGCCGAGCGTGACCAGGGCAAGCAGGGAACCCAGGACGAAGCATCGTCGCAGTTCCCCGGCGGCGGGCCGCAGTCGGGGGTCTTCGCCGGCGCCGGTCGCAGCAGCTGAGGCGCCGCTCGCTCGGTCGCCACGGTGGGTGACCGACTTGTGGAACCCGAGCACGAAGCTGCACACCACCTTGGGTCGCTCGCGAACGGTCGCGTGCCGACACCTGGTTCGTGGCACGGCGGACCTGGATCGGCATCTCCTCGGCTGCACTCGCAGCGATCACCACGGGAGCGCTCACCACGCCGTTGTGGGCGGCGCCACCGGTCGTCGTGCCATCCGCGACACCTGGTACGCCGGCGATGGCTGCCGAGGCCGCTCGTGGTTCGGCCCTCACGGGCACGGCAGCGCGTCAGTTGCCCCGCTGCGGGTTCGGCTCGGCCGGCTCGTCGCCGATCTCGACCGAGGCACCGCAGTCCGAAGCGCCGCAATCCGGTGCGATCTCGCAGAGCGTCACCGTCACGGTGCCACGCACGGCGATCGTGCACCTCGGAGCCGACGGCAGAGTGGTCGCGGTGATGACCAACACCGGCTGTCCGCCTCGACCAGGAGACGACATCTGGGTGCGGCGAGCCGGGTCGAACTCGCTGGAGCCGGCCTCGTGGGCGACGTTCCGTTCGCAGCGCTGGACCGGTGACTTCTCCCGGCCCGGCGTGGTCGTGACACAGTTCGACTGACGCCGAGAGTTCACCTCCCTGCGCCCCGCACGGCCACTGGCCGTTCACGGAGGCGTCATTCGCGCTGCCTACGTTCGCCGACGTTCGGCGGCTCCTCTCGCCGAGTGAGCCACGGAGACCGCGGGAACCCTCATGAACGACGAGCGTCGAATCGTGCGCACGGTGCGCGACATCGCCCGAGCCGGCTTCCTGCTCTGCACGGCGATGTTCAGTGTGAACCTGGTCGCCGGCGTGGTGGCGTTGGCCCTGCCGGCCGGCACGCCGCCGACGGCCGGTCAGACCCTGTCGCCGGCGTCGGGAACGCAGGCCACCAACTTCACGTTGTCGCTCGCGGCGCCGAACAACACGTGCCCCGGCGACGCCACGACGGCCGGTGGTGGCTTCCGTTGGAACCAGTACATCGTGTCGGCGTCGGTGGATGCGGCGACGTTGACGTGGAACTCCAACGGTCCGGTGTTGCCGGCGGGTGCGCCGGCGGGGGCGATCGCCCAGCCGTTGTTCTCGGCCACGACGGGCGCGGCGCAGGTGCAGCGGCCGAACCTGGCTGCCGGTACCGGTCAGATCACCGGCGCCACGACGCTCAACTTCGCGACCAACCTCGATCCGAGCCTCGGTCTGCCTGCCGGCCAGTACAAGATCGGCTTCGCGTGCTCGGCGGCCGGTCAGACCGAGCGCTACTGGCAGACCGTGATCACCATCACCGCAACGGCGACCGGGATCTCCTGGACCACCGGCTCACCGCCTCCTCCGACGACGACGGTGGCCCCGACGACGACGGTGGCGCCCACGACGACGGTGGCGCCCACGACGACGGTGGCGCCGACCACGACGACCACGGTGGCGCCGACCACGACGACCACGGTGGCGCCGACCACGACGACCACGGTGGCGCCGTCGACGACGACCACGGTGGCGCCGTCGACGACCTCCACCACCGTGGCTCCTTCGACCTCCACGACGGTGACTCCTTCGACCTCCACGACGTCGACGACGTCGACGACGTCGACGACGGTCGCTCCGTCGACCTCGACGACGGTGTCGCCGTCGACGTCGACGACGGTCGCTCCGTCCACGTCGACGACGGTCGCTCCGTCCACGTCGACGACGGTTGCGCCGACGACCTCGACGACGGTTGCGCCGACGACCTCGACGACGGTCGCGCCGTCCACGTCGACGACGGTTGCGCCGACGACCTCGACGACGGTTGCGCCGACGACCTCGACGACGGTTGCGCCGACGACTTCGACGACGGTTGCGCCGACGACTTCGACGACGGTCGCGCCGACGACCTCGACGACGGTCGCTCCCACGACCTCGACGACCGTGGCGGTGACCACGACCACGGCGCCGCTTGCCACGACGACCACCACGACGGCGGCCACGACCACGACGAGCACGGTCGCCGGCGCCACGACCTCCACGAGCACCACGAGCACCACGAGCACCACGATCGTGGCGTCCGCCGGTCCGATCGGAACGGGCTCGGCGGGGACGGGCGGCGGCACCTCGTTCGGCACCGGCAGCGGCTCGCTGCCGACCACCGGCCCGTCGGGGTCGCTCGGCGGGATCCTGCAGTGGGGTGTGCTGGCGTTCGTGAACGGCCTGATCGTGCTGGTCACCACCCGGCGGGATCGCCTGGCCCGTCAGGGCTGAGCGAGCCGCGCCTGCGGCAGCGACCGGGCCGAACCCGGGCGCTGCCCGGCAGCGATCAGGCGCTCGTGGAGGCGATCACCTCGGCGAGGGTGTCGACGATGCGGCCCACCTGCGCGTCGGTGATCACGAGCGGCGGCGCGAACGTGAGCGTGTCGGTGTTGATCGCCCGGCAGATCACGCCGCGGCGCAGCATCTCGTCACGGATCGCCATCGCGTTCTGGTGGGGGAGCAGGCCGGCCGCCCACATCGCACCCTCGCCACGGGTGTGGTCGATCACGCCGTCGGCGGCGAGCGAGCGGAAGCCGTCACGTAGCTGCGCACCCACGTGCGTCGCCCGCTCCAGCAGGTGCTCGCGCTCGAGGATGTCGAGGTTCACCGAGCCGGCCGCGCACGCCGCGGGGTGACCGGAGTACGTGAAGCCGTGGCGCAGGAAGAAGTCGGGGTCGGCCTCCAGCGCGGCACGCGGCGCCGGACCGACGAACACGCCGCCCAACGGCTGATAGCCCGACGTGACGCCCTTCGCGAACGTGACCAGGTCGGGGCGAACGTCGAAGTGGTGGGCCGCGAACCAGCTGCCCAGGCGGCCGTACCCGGTGATCACCTCGTCGAAGATCAGGTAGGCGCCGTGCTGGTCGCACAGGCGTCGCAGCGACGCCAGGTAGCCGTCGTGGGGCGGGTAGATGCCCGCGGCGCCCTGCACCGGCTCGGTGAGCACCGCGGCCACCGTGTCGCCGTGTTCGGCCATCAGCGACGCCAGCGTCTCGACGTCGTCGGCGGGCACCTGCACCACGTCGGCCACGAACGGCCCGAAGTTCTCGCGGTTGGGGGCGATGCCCTGCGCGCTCGTGCCGCCGTAGTTCACGCCGTGGTAGCCGCGGGTGCGCGAGATGATCAGCTTGCGCTGCGGCTGGCCGGCCTGCACGTGGGCGATGCGGGCGAGCTTCATCGCCGTGTCCACGGCCTCCGAGCCCGAGCAGCACAGGAACACCCGGGCGTCGGCCATCGGCGCGATGCCGTGCAGGCGCTCGGCGAGGTCCTCGGCGGGACCGTTGGTGAACGGGTCGAAGCAGCTGTACGCGGCGAGCTGCTTCATCTGCGCCGACACCGCGTCGGCGATCTCCGCCCGACCGTGGCCGACGGCGCAGTACCAGAGGCTCGCCATGCCGTCGACGAGCTCGTTGCCATCGGCGTCCCACACGAGTGCCCCCTCACCACGGACGATGCGGACGAACGACTCTCGGGTCGGCTTGGCGAAGGGATGCAGGAACGCGGACGGCACGGACCGCGACGGTAGCAACCGGCGCCTACACTTCCGCGAGTGGCGACCCCGACCTCCACGAGCAGGCGCACCGCCGGCGGACTCGTGGGCTGGATGCGGCGCTCGTTCTCGGTCCGTTCCGCCGACACCCCTGCGAAGCTCCAGCTCGCGACGGCGGTCACCGTCCTCGCCGGCATCGCCCTCGCGATCGGCGGCTGGTACGCGATCGACCGGCGCGACACCGCGATCGACGACGCCGCTGCCGCCGCCCGTCAGCTGATCCAGGTGCAGGACGTGCGGGTGCAGGTCGTGCAGGCCGACTCCCTCGCGTCGAACGCCTATCTCCAGGCCGGCCAGGAGGACCCGGCCGTGCGCGCCGCGTACGACGAGCGTCTCGGCGAGGCGTCCTCCGGACTCGTCGCCGCCGCCCGTGCCGCCACCCTGGAGGACGCCGCCACGCTGGAGTCGGTGAACCGCGACCTCGCCGCGTACGCGGGCCTCGTGGAGCAGGCACGCGCCAACAACCGCCAGGGCTTCCCCGTCGGCGCGGCCTACCAGCGCGAGGCCCGCCAGTTGGCGTCGGAACTGGTGGTGTCGCTGCGCACCGTCGAGCAGAGCACGCGCCAACGCGTGGAGGACAGCATGGAGCGGGCGTCGCGCTCCAGCTGGCTGCTCGTGCTCACCGCGGTCGCCGCACTCGCCGTGCTGCTGCTCGGCTCGTGGTGGCTGGCGCGCCGGTGGCGCCGGTTGATCAACGTGCCGATCGCGCTCGCCGCGCTGATCACGTTCGTCGTCCTGGTGTTCGGCGTCGGCGTGAACGCCTCGGCGATGTCCACGGCCCGCGACGCCGTGCGCGGCGAGCTCTCCGCCGCGGACCTCGTCGCCCAGGCGCGCGCCGCCGGGTTCGACGCACGGGCGAGCGAGGCGCTCACCCTCATCAACCGCGGCAACGGGGCCGCGTACGAGCAGCAGTGGCAGCTCTCCGCCAGCGTCGTCGAGCTCGCGCTCGAGCAGGCGTGCGACCGACACGACGTCGGGTGCGGCACGCTCGACGACCACCTGGCCTACGCCGACGGCCATCGCCTCGTCCGAGAGCTCGACGACGCCGGCGACTGGGACGGTGCGGTGCGCCTCGCCACGGGTGGTGCGCTCGACGGCGTCGACCCGTCGCGCGACTTCGAGCGGTTCGCGGCGTCGTCCTCCACCCACCTCGCCGAGCAGTCGGCCGCCGCCGGCGCGGCGTTCGACGAGGCCGACGACTCGCTCGGCCGGCTGCGCGTCCTCGTGGTGGTGGCAGGCCTGGCCGTCGCGGTGCTCGGCGCCGCCGGATACGCACAGCGACTGCGGGAGTACCGATGACCCCACGCACAGCGCCGCAACGATCCCGTCCGCTCACGGTGCGGTTCGCGGCCGCGCTCGTCGCGCTCGGCTCGCTGGTGGTCGCCGCCTGCGGTGGCGGCGCGGCCCTGCCCGACGAGGTGCAGGGCTCGATCGCCGAGGCCACCACCACACCCACCACGGCTGCGCCGGAGTGCACCCCCGAGCAGCAGCAGCAGTCCGCGGTCGCCACCTACGCGCCGCTCGACCCTCTGCCCGAGCCGGGCGCGATGCCGGCCGGCTCCACCATGGCCGAGATCGTCGAGCGCGGTCAGCTGCGCGTCGGTGTCTCCGCCGACACCCTGCTGTTCGGCGCCCGCGACCCGCTCAGCGGGGTGATCGAGGGCGTCGACATCGAGGTGCTCCGGCTCGTGGCTCGCGCGCTGTTCGGCGAGGGCGGCGAGGACCGCATCGTCTACCGCGTGATCACCTACGCCCAGCGTCTCCCTGCGCTCGAGGCGGGCGACGTCGACCTCGTCGCCCACACGATGACGATCAACTGCCGTCGCTGGCTGCGCATCGGGTTCTCGTCCGTCTACTACCAGGCCGGGCAGAAGGTGCTCGTGAAGACCGACTCGGGCTTCGACTCGGTGGACGACCTCGTCGCCGCCGGCGCTCGCGTGTGCGCCCCGGAGGGCAGCACCAACATCGACGAGATCCAGAAGCCGAAGTACGCCGGCATCGTCGTCGTGCCGAAGCCCGACATCACCGACTGCCTCGTCGCGATGCAGCGGGGCCAGGCCGACGCCACCACGGGCGACGACACGGTGCTCGCCGGCTTCGCCGTACAGGACCCGAGCGTGGAGCTGGTCGGGGAGGCCTTCACCGAGGAGCCCTACGGCATCGGCGCCAACCGCGACGACGTCGACCTCGTGCAGTTCGTCAACGGCGTGCTCGACCGGGCCCGCACCGATGGAGAGCTCGACCGCATCATGCGCACCTGGCTGGTGGACACCGGCGCGCTCGACGAGGCCGACGTGCCGCCCGTGCCGGCCCCGGACCACTCGAGGCCGCTGCCGTGAGCACCGCCGACGGCGTCGCCGTGCTCGACCAGTGGGACCAGTGGGTGGCCGCCGCCACCGACCGGTTGATGTCGCTCGACGAGCGCATCGAGCAGCTCGGCGGATCGCTGCCCGACGCGTCGACCGTCCGGCTCGACCTCGCCGCTGCGTTCGTGTGCCGCAAGGCGGTCGCCGCCCGCGTCGACGCGATCCGGGCCGCACCTGCCTCCGCCGCCGACGCCAGCGCTCGCCCCCTCGTCGACGACCACGGCGCGCCCGTGGCCGCCGACCTGTCGTCGGCGGCCGAGCTGCTGCGTGCCGTGCTCGACCGCATCGACTCCACGGTCTCCGGCGCCGAGCACGCCCACCGCAGCGTCGCCACCGACCGCCTCGCGGCCCGGCGCGACCTCGA
>WLDE01000220.1 GCA_009704985.1 Actinomycetota bacterium
GTTGCCGTTGTGCAAACACCACCACGACCGCCTCCACGCGGAGCAGTGGGACGTCGAGATGGCACCCGACCGGTCACTGATCATCCGACGCGGTGGGGAGGTGATCATGACCACCGGACCCCCCACCACCCACTGGGCCTGACCCGCCCAGCCGTCGAGCACGCGCTCCACCCAGGGTCACCGTCTCGTCCACCCCGCCCGCAGCCGGCCGTACACCGGCACGGGCCCGAACCCAGGCGCGCACCCCGTCGACCACGACGGCCGGGGCTCCACCGACCGCCCACACGGGCGACGGCCGCGCACCGCAGGCCCTTTGACAACCGAAGACTCCAGCCGGCCGGACACACGGAGGTGCCAGGCACTGGGAGCGTCGACCGGGCGGCCGGTACGGTGGCGGACGTGCTGTCCCCCACCGAGTCGACCGTCCGGCTGTTCCTGCACGTGCTCGCGGCGGCGGTGTGGGTCGGCGGCCAGTTCGCCCTCGCCGGTGTCGTCCCGGTGCTGCGCCGGCAGGCGCCCGAGAGCACGAAGGCCGTCGCCCGGGCGTTCGCCAAGCTGGCGTGGCCCGCGTTCGCCGTCCTCGTCGTGACGGGGATCTGGAACCTGGTCGCGATCGACGTCACCGACACCCGCACCGATTACCAGGTGACGCTGTTCGTGAAGATCGCAGTGTCGATGGTGGCGGCCACGGCCGTCGCCGTGCACTCCGTCGGGCGGAGCAAGGTCGCGCTGGCGCTCGGTGGAGCGATCGGCGCGATCGCCTCGGTCGCGGCGCTGTTCCTCGGGATCCTGCTGCACAGCGGCCGCTGATCGGCGCAGCGGTGGCTGCCCGTCCGGGGAGCGGAATGCGTCACCCGGACCAACGCGGCGAGGACGCCTCCCAGCTCCTGCGGTCTCCGTTACGGTCACGACCATGATCCGGTCGCGCCGACCCCTCGGCCTCCTGCTCGTCGCTGCTGCGCTCACCGCCTGCGCGGCGGACGACGGTCCCCGCGTGATCGAGTCACGACCGGCGACCGCGCCACCCGACGATGCCCCGGCCACGTCCGACGGCGACACCGGCGACACCGGCGACACCGGCGACACCGGAGATGCCGATGACACCGGAGATGCCGATGACACCGGGGGCGAACTCAGCGCCAAGGAGGTGCTCGACGCGGTCGGACCGAGCGTGGCGTTCATCGCCACCGAGCGGGCGTCCGGCACCGCGCTCGCGATCGAGGACGGCTACCTCGTCACCAACGCCCACATCGTCGTGCCGTTCGACGTCGTCGACGTCACCCCGCCGGGGGGCACCACGTTCACGGACATCCCCGTGGTCGGCGTCGACTTCGACGCCGACCTCGCGCTCATCGGCCCGCTCCCCGAGCCGATGCCGGTCATCCCCGCCGCCGGCGACGACGCCGTGGAGGCGGGTGACGCCGTCTACCTGATCGGGTACCCGAGCGAGACCGAGGTCTCTCCGGATCCCACCATCTCCGAGGGCATCGTCAGCCGGTTCCGCGACGTCCCCGACTTCGACCAGCGCTTCATCCAGACCGACGCCGACATCGCGGGCGGCCAGTCCGGAGGTGCGCTCGTCGACGCCTTCGGGCGGGTCATCGGCGTGTCTGGGCTCAGCCTCGACGAGGCGTTCGCGCTCGCGCTCGACATGGCCGACGTGCGCGCCCGGCTCGACGCGCTGCGCGCCGGTGGTCAGCCGTGGACGCCGCTGCGCGACGGTGGCGAACCGACCGCTGCGATCACCGTGCCGATGCACCTGTCGAACGCTCGACTCGAGCTCATGTGGGCCGACGCCGACGAGGAGATCACCATCCAGGTCGCGGGCGCGGCGCCCTCCGATCTCGGCATCGAGGTGTACCTGGACGACGGCACGTACCTGATGTCCCGCAGCATGGCCGAGGTGACGGCCGAATGGTCCGGGTCCACCGCGGAGGAGATCCTCGACCGACTCGGCGCGGACCGTCTGATCGCCACCGACCCCGACGGCACCTTCCGCTTCCAGTTGCCCGCAGAGCTCCGGGCGTCCGTGCTCCTCACCCGGACGGCGCCCGGCGATCCGCTCGCCCTCCAGGTCACGTCGTCGCGTCCGATGCGCCACGTCCCCGACGCCGACGAGGGCACCCCCATCACCGTCGGCGGCCGGGCTCGGGGCGTGGTCGAGCCCCTGGAGTGGCAGGACCGGTACAGCCTCGGCCTCCGGGCGGGCCAGCAGGTACGGATCACCTTGGAGTCCGCGGCGAGCGACATGGCGTTCTACGTGATCCCGCCGGGCAGCACCTACGGACCCGACGCCTTCTTCGTCGACGACTCCAACATCGGCATCGGCGGTCTCGATGCCGAAGGGGTGTACACCGCCGAGGTCGACGGCCTCCACGAGATCGTCCTCTGGGACAACTTCGGCCAGGCCGGCTACCTGCTCACGGTCGAGGAGGCCTGACCGACCTGGCCTCGCCGGGACGCGACACGGCCGGCGGTCTCCCGCCGGCCGTGTGTGGTTCGAGACGCCCGAGCGGGGCGGGATCAGTTGCGCGGCACCTGGCTCCACGGCACGTCGCGGTCGACGCGCACGTCGCCCGGCAGGCCGAGCACGCGCTCTCCGAGGATGTTGAGCATCACCTCGGTGGTGCCACCCTCGATCGAGTTCGCCCGGCTGCGCAGGAACGCCTTCTGGTAGGTGTCGAAGCCCATCGCCGTCTCGGGGCGCACCATCTCATAGCTGCCGTAGAGCATGCCCTCGGCGCCGAGCAGGTCCATCACCTTCGCGTAGATGTCCTTGTTCAGGTTGGCCGATGCCATCTTGCCGATCGAGCCCTCGGGGCCCGGGTCGCCCATCTTGCGCATCTGGTTGGCGCGGATGTTGGTGAGCCGCAGCACCTCGGCCCGGGTCCAGAGCTGCATGACCTCGTCGAGGCCGGCGGCGTCCTTGCGCTCCTCGGGCAGCTCGCTCCAGACCTTCGTGAGTGCCGAGATCGTGCCCGAGCCCTTCTGCGGGATCGAGCCACCGATCGACACTCGCTCGTTCATGAGCGTGGTGAGCGACACGCGCCAGCCGTCGCCGGGGTTGCCGAGCATCTCGCTGTTCGGGATGCGGGTGTCGGTGAAGTACACCTCGTTGAACTCGGCCTCGCCGGTCATCTGACGCAGCGGACGGACCTCCACGCCGGGCGCCTGCATGTCGACGACGAACGCCGTGAGGCCGGCGTGCTTGACGGCGTCCGGATCGGTGCGCACGACGAGCAGACCCCAGCGCGACAGGTGGGCGAGGGTGGTCCAGACCTTCTGCCCGTTGACGATCCACTCGTCACCGTCACGGACGCCCTTCGACGACAGGCCGGCGAAGTCGGAGCCCGAGCCCGGCTCGCTGAAGAGCTGGCACCACACCTCCTCGCCGGTGAACAGCGGGCGCAGGTAGCGCTGCTTCTGCTCCTCGCTGCCCCACACCACCACGGTCGGGCCGCACATACCGTGGCCGATCGGGTTGCGGTACATCGGGTTCGGGGCGCCGGCGGCGTAGACCCGCTCGTTGATCAGCTTCTGCAGCTTCGGGTTGAGACCGAGGCCGCCGTGGCCCTCCGGGAAGTGCACCCAGGCGAGGCCCTTGTCGAACTGCGCCCCGAGGAACTCGGTGGGGCTCGTGGTCTTCGGCGGGAACTCGGTGAGGAGCTGGTCGACCAGCTCGGACACGCGCTGTTCGTCCGCGGTGAGGGTTTCGATGACGGTCATGCCTGGTGACTCCCCTGTGTCGGTCCGGTGGTCCGGTGGTCCGGTCGCCTCGAGGACGATCCTGATGGGTGCCGCGCCGGCCGGCGGACCCCTCGGCGGGCGACGATACTGGCCCTCTGCAAGCGTCGCGCAACCCGGTCGCCACGCCGGTTGTCACAACCACCGGTGAGCGACGGCGTCCATCGCCGTCAGCGGCGGCGCAGGGTGACGCCCGGCAGCCGTTCGAGCTCGGCCCGGGCGGCGGCGCCCCGATCGGGGTCGAGGTCGAGCACCTCGTCGAGGAACGCCCAGGCAGCGGCCACCTGCAGCCGCATCAGCTCGCGCCAGCCCATCACCCCGGGTGCACCGGCGTCGGCCTCGCTCGCCGCCAGGTACTGGCGGACGATCTCGGGCAGGTCGGGCAGCTGGCGGGCGAGCTCGGCGTACAGGGCGATGTCGCTGATCGCCTGGTGACCGGCCCCGTCGAGGTCGAGCCGCCACGTCGGCGTGCCCCGCAGCAGCGCCCATGGCCGATCACCGTCGGTGGCGGCCGGTGTCACCCGGTCGGCGCCCGACACCACGAGCAGGGCCGGGACGGCCACCCGGCCGAGCAGGGAATCGCTCGTCGATCGGGTGTACGGCTGGAACCCGACGATCGCCCGCACCCGGTCGTGCGCCGGCACGCCTCGGGCGCCGGCCACCGTGGCCAGGGCCGTGTACGCACCGTACGAGTGGCCCATGAGCACGATCCGGTCGTGGTCGACCGCGTTGAGCACGCCCACGCCGATCGACGGGTGGCCGTGCACCAGCGCATGGATCAGCAGCCGGGCGTCGGCCACGCGGTTCATCTCGTTGGTGCGGTCGTCGGCGTGGCGGCCGAGCAGCCAGTCGGTGAGCACGTCGCCGGGGTGGTCGCAGGACACCACGATCGCGCCCCGTGCGGCGAGCGCCTCGCACACCAGCGAGTAGGCGAACCGCATGCCGGTGCGGCCGTGGCTGAACACGATCAGCGGGAAGGTGCCGGCCCGGGCCGGCGGATCGTGCAGCGCACCGGCGGACTCGAACGACACGCCCGGCAGCAGCTCGTACACCGACGGGCGGCGGGCGGTGACGTCGTCGTCGGCCGGGTCGATCGCCGGGTACCACACGTCGACGCCGAGCAGGCGCCCGTCGCGCTCCGGGTCCACCAGCAGCGTGGAGTGCCGGCCCACGACGTGGTGCGGCGGTTCGAGCGGACGCCCCGCTGACAGCGAGGTCGACGAGGTCATGCGTCGTCGCCGTCGTCGTCGGGGCCGGCGTCGAACCCTGCCGCGGCGAGGCGCTCCAGGAGCGCGTCGCGCACACTGGTGCCGGGTTCGCGGGCCTTGTCGCCGGTGATGCGCCACCCGAGGCGGCTCGAGTACAGCAGCGGCGGCTCCTTCAGCCGGCCGGGGCCGACCTCCACCACCCGGGCGAACAGCAGCTCGTGGTCGACCATGGTCATCTGCTGGAAGATCTCGCACCGCAGCCACGCGATGCAGTTGCGCACCACCGGCAGCCGGCTGCCGGGCAGCTCGTCGAGGTACTCGTCGGCGATGTAGCGGAACTTGCGGCCCGGGTAGCTGAAGTACTGGCCGACGTCCACCTGGTCGCCCGCCAGGATCGACACCGAGAACTGGCCGCTCGCGACCATCAGCGGGTACGTGTCGTGCTTGGGCGACACGCTCGACATCACGATCGGCTCCTCGAAGCTCACCTGGGTGACCCAGTGGCTGCAGAACGCCCGCGACACGCCCTCATGGTGGGCGCCCACCACCTCCACGCCCTTGATCATCTGGCCGAGGCTGCGCTTGAGGACGGGATCGATCATGGTGGTCAGTCTGCCGCCGGTCCGGGGCGGAGGCTCGCTCCTGCGCCGCCGCGCCGTCGCGTGGCCGGTCCGGTCAGTTGAGGTGGCGCACCCAGCGGGCGTGCTCGTCGGCCTCGTGGGCGAGCTCGGAGAACGCCCCGCGCATCACCGACAGGGCGTACAGCGCCCGAGGGTCGTTGCGTCGCACGTACACCGAGCGGAGGTTGTTGAGCATCCGGATCAGGATCGAGCGCTCGCTCACGGGCGACAGGTGCAGCTCGTCGAACGGGTGGCCCTCCCCCACCAGCCGCCGCCACGTGCTCACCACACCCGCACGGTCGTGGAGGGCGCCGTCGTGGAAGGGGTCGCCGTACAGCTCGCGGCCGGCGTCGCGCACCACGAAGTGGCTGGGGAGACCGATCCCGACGATGGGGACGTCGATGCGCCGACCGACCTCGATCGCTACGACCGACAGGGTGATCGGCAGCCCGAGACCCCGCAGCAGCACCTGGTCGATGAAGGAGTTGCGCGGGTCCTGGTAGTCCTCGCGGTTGCCGGTGAGGCGTCCGCGCATCACCGCGAGCACGCCCGTGAGCGACCGGTCGACGCACAGATCCGCCAGTTCGTCGAGGCGTCGCAGCACGTCGGACTCGTGGTCATGACCGGTGAACGCGGCCGCCAGCAGCGAGCACGCGCGGTCGAGCGACAGCGCAGGCGGCGGTCCGGAGACCAGAGCTGCGAACTTCACCGCCGGGTCCATGTCGTCAACGTACCCTGGAGTACGGTGCCGGTTCATGTACCCAGGCGCGCATCTCACCACCACGCCCGACAAGCCGGCGATCGTCATGGGCGGCTCCGGCTTCACCCAGACCTTCGCCGAGCTCGACGCAGCGGCGAACCGCCTCAGCCGGCTGCTGCGGGCCTCCGGTGTGCAGCCCGGCGACCACGTCGCGCTGTGCATGGAGAACCACGACCGGTACTTCGAGGTGCTGTGGGGCTGCCACTACGCGGGTGCCGTCTACACCGCCTGCTCGAGCCGCCTCACCAGCGGTGAGCTGTCGTACATCCTGAACGACTGCGCGGCGAAGGTCTTCATCACCTCCAAGTACAAGGCCGACCAGGCCGCCGAGATCGTGGCCGACACCCCAGGCGTGCACCTCCGCCTCATGCTCGACGGCACGATCGACGGCCACGACAGCTACGAGACCGCGGTGGCGGCCCACGAGCCCACACCGCTGCCGGAGCGTCGCGTCGCCGGCATCGACATGCTCTACAGCTCGGGCACCACCGGCAAGCCGAAGGGCGTCACCAAGGAGTTCCCGAACCTGCCGCTCGAGGAGACCCCGGCCGGCGTGGCGAGCACGCTCGGCATGCTGTTCGGGTTCACGGCCGAGAGCACCTACCTCTCCCCCGCCCCGATGTACCACGCCGCACCGCTGCGGTTCTCGATGGGCGCACAGGCCGTCGGTGCCACCGTCGTCGCGATGGAGCACTTCGACGCCGAGCAGTACCTGCAGCTCGTCGAGCGCCACCGCATCACCCACAGCCAGGTGGTGCCGACGATGTTCGTCCGGATGCTGAAGCTGCCCGAGGACGTGCGCACCAAGTACGACGTCTCCTCGCTGCAGTGCGTGATCCACGCCGCGGCACCGTGCCCGATCCCGGTGAAGAAGCAGATGATCGAGTGGTTCGGCCCGATCATCCACGAGTACTACGCGGGGACCGAGGGCAACGGCTTCGTGTACTGCAACAGCGACATGTGGCTCGCACACCCCGGCACCGTCGGTATGCCGATCGCCTGCGTCGTCCACATCGTCGGCGAGGACGGCGACGAGCTGCCCCGCTACGAGAGCGGCACGATCTACTTCGAGGGCGGCGCCTCGTTCGAGTACCACAACGACGCCGAGAAGACCGCGTCGTCGCGGCATCCGCAGGGATGGAGCACGCTCGGCGACGTCGGCTACCTCGACGACGACGGCTTCCTCTACCTCACCGACCGCAAGGCGTACATGATCATCTCCGGCGGTGTGAACATCTACCCGCAGGAGGCCGAGAACGTCCTCGTCACGCACCCCAAGGTGGTCGACGTCGCCGTGTTCGGAGTGCCCAACGACGAGTTCGGCGAGGAGGTCAAGGCGGTCGTCCAGCCCGTCACGATGCCGGCCGACGCCGACGAGGCCGCCGCGCTCGCGAAGGAGCTCATCGCGTTCTGCCGCAGCGAGCTCGCCGACGTGAAGTGCCCGCGCAGCGTGGACTTCCGCGAGGAGCTCCCCCGTCACCCCACGGGCAAGCTGTACAAGCGCCTCCTGAAGGACGAGTACTGGAAGGACGCCGGCCGCTCGATCTGAGCTGCCCCGTCCGAGCGAGCCGATCAGGCGCGGTCGTCCGCGTCCGGGTCGCCGAGCTCGGCGAGGCGGATTCGTGCGTCGGCCAGGCGCGCGGCCATCTCGTCGCGTTCGGCGACGGCTGCCGCCAACGCCGCCTCCGCGTCGCGCAGTGCGTCCGTCGCCGCGTCCACTCGGCGCTGCA
>WLDE01000221.1 GCA_009704985.1 Actinomycetota bacterium
CCTGTCCAACCTGTTGCCGCTGTGCAAACACCACCACGACCGGCTCCACGCCGAGCACTGGGACGTCCAGATGGCACCCGACAGGTCACTGATCATCCGACGCAACGGGGAGGTGATCATGACCACCGGACCCCCCACCACCCAGTGGGCCTGACCCGCCCGCCAGTCCACCATCCGTCCCCGCCCGCAGCCGGCCGTACACCGGCACGGGCCCGAACCCAGGCGCGTACCCCGTCGACCACGACGGCCGGGGCTCCACCGACCGCCCACACGGGCGACGGCCGCGCACCGCAGGCACCTTGACAACCGAAGAACCGGCCGCCGGACCGCTCGCGGGTCGTGCGTTGACGGTCGTGTGCGCACTCGGTCGTAGTGTGAGCACATGGCCGCCGATGCGCACGATCCGCAGATCCAGGTCCTGTTCGACGCTGCTCGCGCCGTGCAACGGCGGGCGTACGCGCCGTACTCGCACTTCCACGTGGGGGTGGCGATCCGCGCCCGCTCGGGGGCGATCTACGCCTGCTGCAACGTGGAGAACGCGGCGTACCCGCAGAGCGTGTGCGCCGAGGGCGGGGCGTTGTCGATGATGGTGGCGGGTGGCGACCTGCGCGTCGACGAGGTGCTCGTCGTCGGTGACGGTGAGCTGCTCTGCACGCCGTGCGGTGGCTGCCGGCAGAAGCTCCGCGAGTTCGCCGACCTCGACGTCAAGGTGCACGTCGCCGGTCCCGAGGGCGTGCGGCGGACGTTCACGATCGACGAGCTGTTGCCGTCGAGCTTCGGTCCCGAGCACCTGGTCGACGACCACGGCGGAGCGGCCACCGACGAGGGCGACGGCCTCGACGCCGACGGCGGCTGATCCGCGGGCCGCCTCGGCGACGACGGGGTCGGGTCGCTCGCCGGCGCGTACGCTCGGCGCCGTGACCAGCAGTCGGGTTCCGCACCTCACGGCCAAGCTCCAGGGCTTCGGCACCACGATCTTCGCCGAGATGAGCGCCCTCGCCGTGGCGACGGGGAGCGTGAACCTCGGACAGGGGTTTCCCGACACCGACGGGCCGGCCGAGGTGCTCGACGCCGCCGTCGACGCGATCCGGTCGGGGCAGAACCAGTACCCGCCGGGGCCGGGCCTGCCGGTGCTGCGCACCGCGATCGCCGAGCACCAGCAGCGCTTCTACGGGCTCACGTACGACCCCGACAGCGAGGTCCTCGTGACGGCCGGGGCCACCGAGGCGCTGGCCGGCGCCCTGCTCGGCCTCCTCGACACCGGCGACGAGGTCGTGCTCTTCGAGCCGATGTACGACAGCTACCAGGCGTGCATCGCGCTCGCCGGTGCGACCGCCCGGCCCGTCACGCTACGGCCGCCCGACTACGGGTTCGACCTCGACGAGCTCCGCGCAGCGATCACGCCGAAGACGAAGCTGCTGCTGGTCAACACGCCGCACAATCCGACGGGCAAGGTGCTCGACCGGGCCGAGATGCAGTCCATCGCCGACCTGGCGATCGAGCACGACCTGATCGTCGTGACCGACGAGGTCTACGAACACCTCTGCTTCGACGACGCCGAACACGTCGCGATGGCCACGCTGCCCGGGATGCGCGACCGCACGCTGAGCATCTCGAGCGGCGGCAAGACGTTCAACACGACCGGCTGGAAGATCGGCTGGCTGTGCGGGCCCGCCCCGCTGGTCACGGCCGCTCGCACCGCGAAGCAGTTCCTCACGTACGTGAACGGCGGACCCTTCCAGGTCGGCATCGCGGCCGGGCTGCGTCTCGACGCGTCGTACTTCACGGGCCTCGCCGCCGGTCTCCAGGCCCAGCGCGACCGCCTCGTCCCCGGTCTGGTGGCCGCCGGCTTCGAGGTGTACCCCACGCGCGGCACCTACTTCGTCACCGTCGACATCCGCCCGCTGCGCGCCGACGGTGACGGGATGGCGTTCTGCCGCGAGCTGCCCCACCGGGCCGGCGTGGTGGCGATCCCGAACGAGGTCTTCTACGCCAACCGCCACGAGGGCCGGCACCTCGTGCGGTTCGCGTTCTGCAAGCGGCCCGAGGTGCTCGACCAGGCCGTCGAACGCCTCGCCGCGCTCGGTGCGTGAGCCGGGCGCCGGTCGTTCAGCGCCGGTCGTTCAGCGCCGGTCGTTCAGCGCCGGTCGTTCAGCGCCGGTCGTTCAGCGCCGGTCGTTCAGGAAGCCGAACCGCTGCCGGGTGGCGGCCACGTGGCCCGGGTCCACGTCGGCGAGCAGCACGGTCTCGCCCATCGCGCCGGTGGCGAGCAGCTCACCGAGCGGATCCACCACGCGGCTGTCGCCGGAGTACGGCAGGCCACCACCGGTGCCCACGCGGTTGCACCCGACCACGTAGGCCAGGTTCTCGATCGCGCGGGCCTGCAGCAGCGACATCCAGTGGGTGCGACGCGGCTCGGGCCAGTTCGCGGGCACCAGGTACAGGTCGGTGTCGTGGGCGAGCTGCCAGAACTCGTCGGCGAAGCGCAGGTCGTAGCAGACGAACAGGCTCACGCGGACGTCGTCGATCGTGACGGTGCGGAAGGCCTTGCCGGCTCGGAAGTGCTTGTCCTCGCCTCCGTAGCCGAACGGGTGGATCTTGCGGTAGCGGTGCACGGTGCCGTCGGGGCCGGCGAGCACGAAGCTGTTGAACGGTCGCGGGTCGCCGTCGCCGCCGAGCTCGGGGCAGCTGCCACCCACCCACACGTCGTGCTCGCGGGCCTGCGACATCAGGAACTGCGCGGACGGCCCACCTTCGGGTTCGCCGAGGCCCTCCTGGTCGACCGCGAAGCCGGTGGAGAAGGTCTCGGCGAGCAGCACGAGCCGGGCACCCGACGCAGCGGCGCCGCGGATGCGCGGCGCGAGCCGCTCGAAGTTCGCGTCGCGATCGCTCCAGACGATGTCGTGCTGTACGGCGGCGATGCGCATGGGCCGATGCTAGACGTGGGGCGGATCGAGCGGCAGGGCGAGCAGGCTGACGGTCTTGCTGCCGCCGTCGGTGTCCTGCTGGCCCACCTCGCGGAAGCCGAGCGAGTGGTGGAACGCGAGCGACCCCTCGTTCATCGGCCGGATGTTCACCTCACAGGTGATGCGCGGGTACTCGCTGCGGCTGCGCTCGATCAGCGCCGCGTAGAACGCCCGGCCGATCCCGTACCGGCGGAAGGCCGGATCGACGGCGAGGCGGTCGAGGTACACGAACCGGTCGTAGGTGCGCGAGAACCAGGCGTAGTTGAGGCTGGCATAGTCGACCCCGGGCGGTATCGCGATGCAGAACCCGGCGAACGTGCCGCCCACCTCGGCGGTGAGCGCGGTGTGGCTGATCGAGACCAACCGGGCGATCTCGGGGGCGTCGAGCTCGTTCAGCGCCGGGAGGTTCGCGTTGTTGAGCGCGAGCGCCGCGTGGAGGTCGGCGGCCACCGTGTCGCGGACGACGACGGCCGGGTCGGGGATGGGGTCGGGGATGGGGTCGGTGGTGGAAGACGTCACGGCACGAATGTACGCCGGTCGTGCACCGCCGTAGCCTGGGCTCCAGCACCTGCGACCGAGAGGAACCCACCGTGTTCGGATCGAAGAAGACCCAGATGGTCACCCCTGCCGAGGCGCTGCCGGGCCGCACCGATCAGCGCATGCCGGTGCCCGCCGCGCACTACGTGAACGGCGCCCCGCTCATCGGCCCCTGGCCGGAGGGCCACGAGGTCGCCGTGTTCGGCATGGGCTGCTTCTGGGGAGCGGAGCGCAAGTTCTGGCAGACCCCCGGCGTGTACAGCACCGCGGTGGGCTACGCGGGCGGCTACACCCCGAACCCCACGTACGAGGAGACCTGCAGCGCGCTCACCGGCCACACCGAGGTCGTCCTCGTCGTGTTCGACTCGGCGCAGGTGAGCTACGAGCAGCTGCTGAAGGTGTTCTGGGAGGGCCACGACCCCACCCAGGGCATGCGCCAGGGCAACGACGTCGGCACCCAGTACCGCAGCGCTGCGTACACCACGACGTCCGAGCAGGCAGCCACCCTGGCGGCCAGCCGCGACCTGTTCCAGGAGCGGCTCACCGCGGCCCGCTTCGGCGCGATCACCACCGAGATCCGCCCGATCGACGTCGCCACCGAGTTCTTCTACGCCGAGCCCTACCACCAGCAGTACCTGGGCAAGAACCCCAACGGCTACTGCGGCCTCGGCGGCACGGGCGTGAGCTGCCCGATCGGCCTGTCCGCCTGACAGCGGATCCTGCTCAGCCCCACCCGCGGGTGCGGATGTCGTCACCGTCCGCGTCGAGCGGCCGGCCGATCCAGCGGAGTTCGCCCGGCGTGGCGCTCAGCTTCGCGATGAGGCCCTGCATGGGCAGGCCGTCCAGCTCGACGATCGCGTCGCGCGCCGCGTAGTGCGGGTCGGCCGAGATGTCGGCCATGTCGAGCACCGGGCCGATCGCTGCCTCGGCCTCGGTGAAGGTCCGCAGCACCTCGTCCTGGGTGCGCTCGGCGCACCAGGCGCGCATGATCGCCTCCAGATCCTCGCGGTGCGCCATCCGACCGGCGAACGTGGCGAACCGCGGGTCGTCGCCCACGCCGAGGACGGTGTTCACCCGCTGCGCGACGCTGTCGGCGCTGGCCGAGAGCCCGACCCACCGGCCGTCGCTGCACCGGTACGTGCCGCGGGGCACCGTGTACGGCAGGCCCGCACCGAGGCGCGGCTGCTGCTCGCCGGTCAGCCGGTACAGCGAGATGAGTGGTCCCATCAGCTGGAACAGGCTCTCGAGCAGGCTCACGTCGACCACCTGGCCGACACCGCTGTGCAGGGCGGTCATCGTCGCGAACGCGGCGACGAGGCCGGTCACCTCGTCGGTGAGCGCGATCGCGGGCAGCATCGGTTGGCCGTCGGGTTCGCCGCTGATCGACGACAGCCCCGACATCACCTCGGCGATCGTCGCGAAGCCGGGGCGCCCGGCGTAGGGACCGTCCTGGCCGAAGCCGGTCACCCGGGTGAGCACCAGGCCGGCGTTGCGGGCGTGCAGCACGTCGGGTCCGAGGCCGAGCCGTTCGAGCGTGCCCGGCCGGAAGTTCTCGATCACCACGTGGGCGTCGTCGACGAGCCGCAGGAACAGCTCGCGATCGTCCGGGTCCTTCAGGTCGAGCGCCAGGGTGCGCTTGTTGCGGTTCACGATCTTCCACCACAGCCCCGTGCCGTCGCGAGGGTCGCGCCAGGCCATGTTGCGCAGGCTGTCGCCCGAGTCCGGGCGCTCGACCTTGATGACGTCGGCACCGAAGTCGGCGAGGTAGCGGGCAGCGTTGGGACCGGCGAGCACGGTCGACAGGTCGAGCACGCGCAGACCGGCGAGGGGTGGCCGGGGTGCAGGGTCAGGGGTCACGGGTTCCATGCTGCCATCCGGGTGCGAGCCGGCACCGCCGTCAGGTGCGCAGTTCGATCGCGAAGCAGCGGTCCTCGAGCCGGCCGAGGGCGTAGGTCTCGTAGTCGACCCCGAAGTCGGTGTAGAGGTGCCGGCAGCGCTCGCTCCAGCGGAGCGCCTCGAGCGTGGAGACGCGGTGCACCACCTGCAGGATCCCGCCCTCGTGCACGCGGTACTCGGCCCACGTGCCGGGGAAGTCCTTCACGCAGCCGATCTCGATCGACGGCACGCCGCAGTCCATCAGGCGGCGCCGGTGGCGGTGCGTGTGGCCGGCGGCGTAGGCGACGATCGACCGCCGCCGGGCCGCGACGGCCGTGAGGCCGTCGCTCGCGTCGGGGTGCAGGCCGAAGTACGAGTCGGACCGCCGGGTGCCGATCCACTGCTGGTGGTGCCCGAGCACGAGCACGGGCACGTCGGCCGTGGCGGCGTGGTCGTCGAGCCAGGTGAGCTGCTCGGCGGAGAGCGAACCGGTCGAGCGGCCGGGAAGGGTGGTGTCGAGCAGCGCCACCGCGAGGCCGGGCAGCTCGACCCAGTGGTCACCGGCGTACGCGGTCTGGCCGCGGTAGGCGTCGTGGTTGCCGCGCACCACGTGGAGACGGTCGTCGAATGCGTCGCGGTAGCACGCCTCGAACGCGGCCCACTCCTCGTCCGTGCCGTCGGCGGAGAGGTCGCCCTTCACGAACACCGCGACCGGATCGATGTCCCGGATCCCCTCCACCGCGCCACGGTTCATCGTCTCCGGGTACGGCGGATCGCCCGGCTCGGCTCGCTGGATCGGCCCGTTCGGGTCGTCGTCGATCCTGCCGGCCTCCACCTCACCGAAGTGGACGTCGTTCACGGTCGCGATCCGGCACAGCAGCTCGCCGTCGGGGCGGGGCAGGGTCCGCACCGGAACCCCACCGACGTCGTGGACGCTGACCGGGTCGAGGTGCTCGAGACGGTGCACGACGAGGCCGTCGTGGGCGACGATCAGGTCGTCGGCGACGGTGGTGATGTCCACGGCGGGAAGGTAGCCCGGTCGGGAACGACGTGCGACGTCGTGACGGTCAGGCCTTCACGACGTGGGTGTCGCACACCTTGTCGTGCCAGGTCTGCTTCTGGCCGTCCCACAGCATCCAGAGGTACCCGAGGTAGCAGACCTGCGCCGAGATGACGTTGGCGAACAGGGTGCGCCCGAGTGCTCGACCGATGCCCGGTGCCTCGCCCGTGCGGGTGCGCACCACCTTCACGCCGACGATGCGTCGCCCCCAGGTCTGGCCCGTGCGCCCCAGGGCGCGGAGGTACAGCACGGCGACGAGGATGACGCCGACCGCGCCGAGGCCGATCGCCCCGGCGATCATCGCCCCGTCGGGTTCGCCGGGTGGGCACACGATCTCGGTCGTGTCGGGCCCGTCGATCGTCTCGCACCCGTCGAAGGCGCCGACGCCGAGCACGATCGCGGGCACGGTGAACACGGCGAGGACGAGGCTGTACAGCAGGCTGTCGAGGATCGACCCGCCGAGGCGCTGCCAGAACCCGGCGTACTCCATCCTCGGCCGGTCCCCCGGGTGTCCGCCGTCGCCGTACCCGAAGGGAGGCGGCGGTGCGCCGTACGCGGGTGGCACGCCGTACGCGGGTGGCACGCCGTACGCGGGTGGCGCGCCGTACGCGGGTGGTGCCCCGGGCGGGGGCGCCGGTGGCCATCCGGGTGCCCCGGAGGATGGAGGTGGTGGCGGTGGGATGCTCATCGGCTCGAGCGGCCGGTGCCGGGGATCAGGCGGTCACCACGTAGGTGCCGACGATCTTGTCGTGGAAGGTCTGCTTCTTCTGGTCCCAGAGCGGCCACAGGAAGCCGATGTAGCAGGGGATCGCCGACAGGATCATCGCGAAGTACCGGCCGACGGCGCGGCCCTGGCCGATGAACTGGCCGGTCTGGGCGTCGACCACCTTGATGTTCAGCGCCTTCTTGCCCCACGACTGTCCGGTCGTGCCGATCATCTTCGACCAGACGTAGATGAACGCGACGGCGCCGATCAGCTGCACGAGCAGCCCGAGCGCGTCCGACGCCGCCCCGAGCACCACACCGGGGAGGCTGAACCCGATCGCGACGACGATGTCGACGAGGTACGCACCGACCCGCGTGCCCCACCCGGCGTAGCTCGGTCCGCTCGCCGGGAGGCCGCCGTACGGGTTGCCCCCGTAGGCCGGGGGTCCGCCCATGCCGGGCGGGGGCGGCGGGATGGAACCGGGGGGCGGCGGCGGAGGCGGCATGCTCATGGGCGCGACCGTATCCCCTCCGGCAAGGTGCGTGGTGCGACCCTCTGCGGATCGACGCGGGCCAGACGGATCAGATGATTCAGATGAACGGGCGGTCGCGGCGGGCCGGCAGGGGCTTGGCCCACCAGCGGCCGCTGAATCGCCACGTGGCCTCGCGACGCTTGGTCTCCTCGGCGGCGATGACCGGTCGCGGCCACAGCGCCTGCATCGCGGCGACGATCGCGACCGCTTCGTCGTCGGTGGGCGGCGGGGTGATCTGGGTGTCCATCGGGATGGTCCTCGCGCTCGGCCGGGCTCAGAGCGGCACGTTGCC
>WLDE01000222.1 GCA_009704985.1 Actinomycetota bacterium
GCGCTGTTCGACGAGCTCGGTGTGCGCGCAGTCGAACCGCGCACCCCCACCGCCGCCGACGCCGAGGCCACCGCACGCGTGATCGACGCGTACAACGACACCGCCCGTCAGCTCGGCGAGCTGCGCGCCTACACCTACGCGACGGTCGCCACCGACACCCGCCACGAGCAGGCGCAGGCGCTGCTGTCCGAGATCGAGACCCGCGCCGCAGTGGTCACCCCGCTGCTCGCCCGCCTCACCGACTGGGTGGCCGCGCTCGGCCCCGACGAGCTCGCCGCGCTCCACCCCACCGTCCACGACCACGCCGGGCCGCTGCGCACCCTTGCGGCCCGCGCCACGCACCAGATGACGGAGGCCGAGGAGCACCTCTACGCCGAGCTCACCACCACCGGCTCGTCCGCGTGGTCGCGGCTGCACCGCGAGGTCACCTCGCAGCTCACCGCCGAGGTGCAACTGCCCGACGGTCTGCAGGTGCTGCCGATCAACGCGGTGCGCGGCCTGGCCACGCACGCCGACCCGGCCGTCCGCCGCGCCGCGTACGAGGCCGAGCTCGACGCCTGGCCCCGCGTCGCCACCACCTGCGCGGCAGCGATGAACGCGATCAAGGGCGAGGCGAACATCGTCAACCGCCGACGCAACTGGGGCTCGCCGCTCGAGGCGTCGCTGTACGCCAACAACGTCTCGCAGGCCACCTACCACGCGATGAACGCAGCGATCGACGCCGCGCTGCCCCGCTTCCGCGGCTGGCTCCGTTCGAAGGCCCGCCTGCACGGACACGGCGACGAAGGAGGCGGCGGCCTGCCCTGGAGCGATCTGTTCGCACCCTCGCCCGTCGCGCCCGGCGGCATCAGCTGGACCGAGGGCGTGCGCCTGGTGCGCGACGCGTTCGCCGGCTACAGCAGCCCGCTCGCCTCGCTCGTCGACCGGGCGATCGACGAGCGCTGGATCGACGCGGAGCCCCGCGACGGCAAGGTGGGTGGGGCGTTCTGCATGTCGTTCGTCGACGACCGCTCGCTCGTGCTGCTCAACTGGAGCGGCTCGGTCGACGCCGCGCAGACCACGGCGCACGAGCTCGGCCACGCCTACCACAACACCCAGCTCGCTCACCGCACGGCGCTCCAGCGGCGGCTGCCGATGGCGCTCGCCGAGACCGCCAGCATCTTCTGCGAGACGCTCGTCGTCGAGGCCGGCCTGCAGCACCTGCAGGGCGCCGACCGGCTCGCCCTGCTCGACGTCGACCTCCAGGGCTCCACCCAGGTGGTGGTCGACATCCGATCCCGTGTGCTGTTCGAGACCGAGATGTTCGCCCGTCGTCAGCGCCGCACGCTCGGCGCGGGCGAGCTGCACGAGATGATGCGCGAGGCGCAGGCCGCCGCCTATGGCGACGGCCTCGACCAGTCCACCGCGCACCCCTACATGTGGATCCTGAAGCCGCACTACTACGGCTCGCACTTCTACAACTGGCCCTACACCTACGGGCTGCTGTTCGGCCTCGGCCTGTTCGCGCAGTACCAGGCCGACCCCGAGCGCTTCCAGGCCGGCTACGACGACCTGCTGTCGCGCGCCGGCATGGACACCGCCGAGCAGCTCGGCCAGGCCTTCGGCCTCGACGTCACCGACGAGGCGTTCTGGACCGCGAGCCTCGATGTGATCGGCGATCGCATCGCCCAGTACGACGCGCTCGCCGCCGAGCTGGCCCCGGGTGCGGGAGGGACGGGGTCGAGGTGAGCGCCCCTACCCGCAGCCGGCCGACTCGGAGCCGGTTCGACGTCGACCGCGAGCAGCTCGGCGAGGTGCTCGCCGGTGAACCGCGCTACCGCATCGACCAGGTGTGGCAGGGCCTCTACGAGCAGCTGCGCTCCCCCGCCGAGCTCACCACCCTGCCGAAGGCGCTGCGCACCCGACTCGACCAGGAACTGCCACTCGCGCTCGAGCAGGAGGTCCGCCGGATCTCCGACCAGGGTGACACGGTGAAGTACCTGTGGCGCCTGCACGACGGCCACCGCATCGAGACGGTGCTGATGATGTACCCCGACCGCGTCACGGTGTGCGTGAGCAGCCAGGCCGGCTGTGCGATGGACTGCGGGTTCTGCGCCACCGGGCAGGCCGGGTTCCAACGCCACCTCACCAGCGGCGAGATCGTGGAGCAGGTCGCCCGCGCCGCGCGCGAGGCACGCGATCTCGGCCGCCGGCTCGGCAACGTCGTGTTCATGGGCATGGGCGAGCCGCTCGCGAACGAAGCGGCCGTGTGGGCGGCGATCGAACGCATCCACGACGACCTCGGCCTGTCCGCGCGACACCTCACGGTGTCCACGATCGGCATCGTGCCCGGCATCCGCAGCCTCGCCGCCCGCCCGCTACCGGTGAACCTCGCCGTGTCGCTGCACGCCGCGAACGACGACACCCGCAGCACGCTCGTGCCGATGAACAAGCGCTACCCGATCTCGATGCTGATGGAGGCCTGCGCCGACTACCTCGCGGTGAAGGGCCGCCGGATCAGCTTCGAGTGGGCGCTGATCGAAGGCGTCAACGACCGCGACAGCGACGCCCACGAGCTCGCCGCGCTGTGCCGGCGATTCCGGCTCGCCGCGCACGTGAACCTCATCCCGCTCAACCCCACGCCCGGCTGGCCCACGGTCGGCAGCAGCCCGCGCCGGGTGCGGGAGTTCCGCGACCTGCTCGAACGGCTCGGCGTGAACGCCACCGTGCGCCGCAACCGCGGCACCGACATCGACGCGGCCTGCGGCCAGCTCGCCGCCGGTCAGCCCGTCCGGAGCCAGCCGATCGCGATCAGGGCTCGAGGTACTTCGGGTTCGCCACGCTGAGCTTGTCGCGCACGCTGGCCCACACCAGCTCGCGCACCCGGTCGAGGTCGCCGTCGAGCTCCCCCGTGCGGATCTTCGCGGCCAGCTCGGCCTCGTCCGCACACCCCAGTGCGTCGAGCCGGGCCTGGTGCGCTGCGGCCTGCTCGGCACCGACGGCCAGCTCGCGTTCCACCATCGCGAGCACGTTGATCGCCACGCGGGCGTGGAACTGGAGGCGTCCGGTGGTGCCCGTGAGCACGTCGCGCTCGAGCCACTCGCGGACCGATTCGACGAGCTCGCGGCTCGACGGCATGTCGTGCGGGATCACCAGCGTCCCTCCAGTGCCAGGAACAGGTCGTGCTCGTTCTCGCACACGCGCCGCCCGATCGCGGCGAGTTCGTGGCTGCGCGAGAACCCGTTCATGTGGGCGCTGCACTGCAGGATGCACATGATCCCCCACTTCAGCGTGCCGAGCACCTCCCACCATCGCGCCTCGTCGGGGTCGACGCGCCCGCCGCCCGCCGCCTCGTAGGCCTCGAACAGCTGCCGGTACTCCCCCACACCGGCGACGGGCAGGCGGCTGCCGAACCGCCACGCCTTCACGCACAGCCAGCCGAGGTCCTCCATCGGGTCGCCCAGGTGGGCGAGCTCCCAGTCGAGCACGGCACGCAGACCGTCGGGTCCGACGATCACGTTGCCGAGACGGAAGTCGCCGTGGACGATCGTGGTCCGCGGGGACGTCGGCCGGTGCTGCTCGAGCCACCGGAACGCGAGCTCGAACGTCGGGTGCGGCTGGCCGAGCGTGTCCATCACGCCGCGGTAGTACGCGATCTGGTCCTGCTCGACGAGGCCGGGCGCGGCGTCCACCGGGATCGCGTGCAGCTGCGCCAGCGCCGCGCCGAGCTGTGCGGGCAGCACCCGTCGTGCCTCGGCGTACTCGTCGTCGCGGAGGATCTTGCGGGCGATCGTCTCGCCCTCCACCGCGGTCATCACCATGAACGACGCCTCGAGCGGTGAGTCGTCACCGGTACCCGACGCCACCACCTGCGCCACCGGCATCCCGGCGGCCCCGGCGGCGCGCAGCACCGACGCCTCCACGCCCATGTCGCGGCCGTCGCCGGCACGCTGGCGCTGCAGGATCAGCGGCCGGGTGCCCGCACCGTCCGCAGCATCACCGTGGGCGGTGAACCGCCAGGTCTCGCGTGAGGCGCCACCGGACAGCCGGACGAGGTCGGTCACCTCGGCGCCGTCGAGCACCGAGGACAGCTGCGCGGCGAGCCGCTCCGTCGCCGAACCGTTCGAGGGGCCGTTCCTCTGGCCGTTCGCAGGAGGGGTGGACATCGGCGTCGAGCCTTGCCGATCCGCGAGGCCCGACCCGAATCGAGAAGGGGCGTGCGGACCCGGTGCCTGAACCCAGCGACCGGATCAGCAGAAGGCGCGGACCGTGGGGTACGGGTTCACCGCCGCACCACCGCCGGGGTGGATCTGCAGGTGCAGGTGCGGCACCGAGAACTTCGCGTTGCCGGTGTCGCCGAGGTACCCGATCACGGTGCCGGCGGTGACCTGGCCCAGCGCACCCCAGGTGTCGAGGTGTGCGAAGTAGTAGCGGTTCCCGTCGGCACCGGAGAGCGACACGGTGTTACCGCCGAGGACGTTCACCTTCGCCTGTGCGAAGCCGTCCACCACCGCCACGATCGGCAGACCACGGTCACCGATCATGTCGACGCCCTGGTGCGATCGGCCACCGCTGCGTGGCGCCCCCCACGTGTCGCCGAACGACACGGGACCCTGCACCGGGCACAGCCATCCGGCCCCACCGAGCACGCCGGGATCCGAGCCCGGGCGGCCTCCCGGGCCGAGCGTGCCGGTGAGGCCACCACCCGCGCCGCCCGAGCTCACCGGACCGATCGGCAGCGGCTCGTCGATGTCGCCGTCACCGACGATCAACGGGTCGTCGGAGCCTGCCGCCCCGCCACCCGACCCCGTGCCGGACGCCGGGTCGGGAACCGTGCTGGCCTGTGTCTGGCGACCGAGCGGATCGAGCGCGGCGGCCTGGGCGCGCAGCGCGTCGGCGGCCTCCTCCTCCTGACGGCGACGCTCGGCCTCCTCGATCTCGAGGGCGCGGCGAACGGCCTCGTCCTTCAGGCGCTGCTCCTCGACCTCCTTGAGCCGCTCGACCTCGGCGAGCGCGACCTCGCGCCGCCGTTCGAGCTCGGCCCTCGCCGCCTCGCCGGCGGCCTCGGCGCGCTCGAGTTCGGCGCGGGCGTCGGCCAGGTCGTTGTTCAGCGCGTCGAACTGGTCGAAGTCCTCGGCGGACGTCTCGTTGACGACGTCGATGAGCACGTCCACCTGCGCCTGCTCGCCCGCGGTGCGGAACCCGGTGAGCAGTGGCATCGAGTCCGTGCCGGCACGGGTGAAGCGGTTGATCGCGACCGCCTCCACCGTGGCGCGCAACGCGTCGATCTCGGCCTGCAGCACGGCGATGTCGTTCTCGAGGCGTTGCTGCTCGACCTGCAGCGCGTCGAGGTCGCTCTCGGCCTGGAACAGCGCGTCGGCCGCGGCGTTCGCACGATCGCGGGCGTCGGCGATCTCGCGCGCGGCCTGCTCGGCCGCCGTGTCCGACGGGTCGGTGCCGTCGACCGAGGCCGGAGCGCGCACCGGTGACTCGACGGGTGACGCGACGGGTGACGCAACGGGTGACGCGACGGGTGACGCAACGGGTGACGCGGCGACGCCGGCGGACGGAACCGCCGGCACCAGCAACGCCATCCCCGCCAGGGTCGCCCAGAGTGCACGCATGCGCGCCCAACGCTACCCCCGGTGTTCCGGAACCCCTGGTCACCCCGGGTGTCGGGGGTGACTTCTTGATGAATTCCGGACGATCGCACCCGGTAGCGTCCTGCGCCGTGCCCACCCGACCCCCCGACGTGCCCCTCCCCGATGTGCTGGTGTGTCGTGACGTGTCGTTCGTGCGTGACGAGCGTGTGATCCTCGCACCGCTGCGCTGGCGTGTCCGGTCCGACGAGCGCTGGCTCGTGCTCGGCGCGAACGGTTCGGGGAAGACCACCCTGGTGCGCATCGCTGCGATGTACGAGCACCCGTCGTCGGGTGACGTCACCGTCCTCGGCGAGCGGCTCGGGCGCACCGACGTGCGATCGCTGCGCCGGCGCATCGGCTACTCGTCGGCGGCGATGTCGGCCCAGATCCGACCCGAGCTGCGCTGCAGCGACGTCGTGATGACCGCCAAGCACGCCGCGCTGGAACCGTGGTGGCACCGCTACGACGACGCCGACCGGGAGCGCGCGGTCGCCTGCCTCGATCGCATGCGCGTGGGCGGCTTCGCCGACCGGGCGCTCGCCACGCTGTCGTCGGGAGAGCAGCAGCGGGTGCTGCTGGCCCGCACCCTGATGAACGAACCGGGGCTGCTGCTGCTCGACGAGCCGAGCGCCCGGCTCGACCTCGGCGGCCGCGAGCAGCTCGTCGGCGCACTCGCCGAGCTCACCACGGATCCCGACGCGGCACCGCTCGTGCTCGTGACCCACCACCTCGACGAGGTGCCGGACGGGATGACCCACGTGCTGATGCTCCGGCGTGGCGAGGTGGTGGCACGCGGCCCGATCGCCACCACGCTCGACGCGGAGGCGCTCAGCGAGTGCTTCGAGATGCCGCTGCGACTCGAACGCCGCGGCGACGGCCGCTGGTCCGCCTGGGCGGATCGACCCGACCGTCGACGCTGATCAGCGCACCAGCTCCAGCAGGCGCTCGCGGCCGGCCACGATCTGGTCGGCGAGCACCTTCTCCATCACGCCGCCGGTCCACAACGCGCCGCCGTAGTGGAGCGCCATGTCCAGGCGGCTGCCGCCGTCGTCGGCCACCACGACCGCGTCGAGCACCCAGGGCGAGTGCGACCGGCCGTCACGCTCCGCACGCTCGTAGCGCACCCGACCACCTGACGAGCCGTCCGGCTCGTGCAGCGTGCGCACCATGCGCAGCCGCTTCGAGCGGGCGAACGGACCCAACCTGGCCCGCAGCTCGACCTCCCACACCGGGCGACCGTCGGGTTCGGGGTCGGCGGTCACCACCCGGTGCGCGAGCGGCATCCAGCTCGGGTAGTCGGTGAGCTCGTCGACGAACCCGAACAGCCGGTCCGGGGTGCAGGGTGCCTGCATCGATGCTTCGACGTCCACGACGGCAGTATCGCCCCTGCGAGAGGCGAACCCACGCGATCAGGAACCGTCGGCGGCGAGACCCTGGAACGCGCGCGACAGCAGCCGGCCGCGCGCACGCAGCAGACCCGACAGGTCGTCGCTCGGGTCGAAGCGCGGCTGCCACGGCAGCACCTGGGCCTCGGGCTGCTCCGCCTCCGGCTCCTCGACCGCGACCTCCTCGACCGCGACCTCACCGACCGCGACCTCACCGACCGCGACCGGCTCGACCGCGACCGGCTCGACCGCGACCGGCTCGACCGCGACCGGCTCGACCGCGACCGGCTCGTCACGCTCGGCCACCAGCGGTGTGGGACCGAGCTCGTGCACGACGCCCTCGCCGTTGCCGGTGTCGTCGAGCGTGAGCTGCATCACCGCGGTGCGGATCATCTCGATCGTGCGGTCACCGTTGCGATCCGGGTTGCGGCGGCGCGGCCTCGGGCGGGCCATGCCGTCGGTGAGGTCCTGCATCCGGGCGGCCGAGAACAGGCGCGGCACGGGCTCGCGGCGGTCGTCGAGCATCCAGCCGAGGGGCACCACCATCGCGTCGGCATGGCGACGGCACAGGACGCCGGCACGCACGCCCTGGTCGACCTCGAAGCGGTCGAGCCACACGACGAGGGTGTCGGCGTCGAAGCCGTAGGCGACGTCGGCCGGCACGGAGCACCCGGGACGTTCGCAGAGCCGTGGCATCGTCGGACACGGTACTCCAACCCCGCTGAGCAGGGGTGGACCGCCAACGGCAGCGACCTCAGCCCGCGACCTCGGCCCGCGACCTCAGCCCGCGACCTCAGCCAGCGACCTCAGCCAGCGGCGCAGTGCCGGTTGCGGCCCTCGCGCTTGGCCCGGTACAGCGCGTCGTCGGCCGCGCTCACCAGCGCCTCGGGGGTGCGCGCCACCAGCGGGTACTCGGCGATGCCGATCGA
>WLDE01000223.1 GCA_009704985.1 Actinomycetota bacterium
ACGGGGCCACCCGACAGCACCGGGTCGGCGACGACGAACTCGAGGCGCGCCGCCGTGCGCTGCGCGCGCACGCCGTCCGTCCGCCGCTGCCGCCCCGCGGGCGCGGCGCGCCGGACCACGCCCTCGGTACCTCCACCGGATCGACCACCGGATCGACCACCGGATCGACCACCGGATCGACCACCGCGACCCGCGTCCGGCTCACCGGGCTCGCCGCGAGCGCCGGTCGCTTCACGGGTCGCGCCCGGCGGGTGGACGACCCACGCGACCCCATCGGGCACGACGAGGTGCTCGTCGCCGCGGCCACCGACCCGTCGTGGACCCCGGTGCTGACGCGCTGCGGCGCGCTCGTCATCGAGCGAGGCGGGCCGCTGTCGCACGCGGCGATCCTGGCGCGAGAGTTCGGGCTCCCGGCGGTGTTCGCCGTGGCCGGTGCCGTCGACCGGCTCGACGGCCACCTCGTGCTCGTGGACGGCGACGCCGGCACCGTCGACGTGCTGGACGTCCTCGGCGTCCTCGACGAGCCGGACCTGCCCGCGGGCGGCGGCATCGCGGGCGACGCACAGGAGGTGACCCGATGACCCGACGACCCGATCGTCCGGACCGCCGGAACCGTCGCGGCCGGCTCGATCACGTCGGCCCCGACGAGCTCCTCGACGGTCGGCGGTTGCACGTGTTCGTGCCCGCGATCATGGGGGTCGGGCTGCTGTTCTGGCTCGCCGGCGAGGTGCGCGACCTGCTGCGCGCCACCACCGATGCCTCCCGCGACAAGCGGGCACGCATCGCCGGGCACGCGATCGCGCGCGAGGTGCTCGGCACCCGCACGCCCGACCGCCCCGAGCAGCGCGGCCTGCGCTCGCGCCCGGTGTACGCACTGCTCGCGATCACCCTCGTCGGTGGCGCGTGGTACGTGGCGATCGGTTCCATCGCGAACTACCTCCGCGGTGACGGCTACGTCGGCGACATCGCCTGGCTGCTCGCCCTCGCACTCGCGGCGTCGACGGTGGCGCTCGTGCTCGGCGTCGTCGCCGGCGTCGTGTTCGTCCGCTGGCCGGACCCACCGGTGTGGGCCCACGGCTGGTTGCGACGGTCGCTCCTCACCACCCAGCCGATCGACGACGCCACCGGCCTCGCCCGGCCCTCGTGGCGGCTGGGCGCGGCGGTGCTCACCGCCACCGCGGCCGCCGGGCTGCTCGCGCTCGCCGTCGGCGCGTCGCCCCACCTCGTCGCCGGGTTCGACGACCGGGCCGGCGAGTGGTTCGGTCAGGTGGAACTCGGGTGGTGGAGCACGTTCACCGACGTCGCGTTCGGGACCGAGGTCACGATCCTGGTGGCCGTCGTCGTGAGCGTCGCCGCCCTCCGCTGTCGTGCGCTCACCGCCGCGTACCTGGGTGCGACGGCGCTCGGGATGATGACCGGGGTGCTGCTGCGCGGCGTGATCCAACGCGACCGGCCGCCCGGCGGGCCGCGGTTCGGCACCGACTCGTTCCCGAGCGGCCACGCGCTGCAGTCGGTCGTGATGGCGATGCTGCTCCCCCTCGCCGTGGCGGTGCTGGTACGGCGGCCGCGTCCGAGCACGATGCTCCAGCTGGTGCTGGCCGTGCTGGCCGTGGGCGCCGCCGTCGACCGGATCGCGAGCGGCGTGCACTGGACGACCGACGTGCTCGGCGGCGCCGCGATCGGCCTCGCGCTGGGGCTCGCGGCGCGCTGGGTGGTGGCGGACCAGCGGGCGCACGTGCGCTGCCACGGGTGCCCGTGGGCGATCGGCGCCGAAGCCCGACGCGACCACGTCCACGCCCACCACCTCCACCGCGGCCACCCGGCCCACCCGGGGCGGCGCGAGCACCCGCACCTGCCCGTCGGGCTGATCGCGCTCACCGAGTCGTCGGCGTCGCTCGTGCGGGTGCTCTCCCATCTCGCGTCGTTGCTCGCCGTGGTGGGCCTGGCGGTGATCACCCTCACGGTCGGCCTCCCGCGCAACGGCGAGGGCTACGTCTTCGGTGGCGCGATCGAACGCCCGGTCCAGCTCGCCCTCGCCGGCGTGGTGTCGATCGGAGCGATCGTCGGCCGGAAGTGGCCCGCCGTCGGAGCGGTCACGATCGCCGTCGCCGCCGCGCTGCTCGGCGTGTTCGCCGCGATCGAGTACCCGCCGCTGGTCGCCACGCTGTTCGCCGCTGCGCTGATGGTGCCGTCGTTCCTCCTCTGGCTGTCGTGGCAGCACCGCCGCGCACCGCACGAGCTCGCCGCCGTGGCCGTGGTGACGGCGCTCCTCGTCGGCAGCACCTGGATCGGGGCCCGCGCGGTGTACGACGTGTACTTCGGTCCGACGCACCCCGAGAGCGTCACGCCCGGCCTGCCGCTCGACGAGGTGCGATGGGTGCTCGCCGGTGCGCTCGAACCCGACTCGGTCACGGTGACCGCCCGGTTGCGCGACGGTGGTGCGACGGCGTCGCTGCTCGTGCAGACGAGTGCCGACGACCCGGGCGTGTGGTCACCCGCGGTCGCGGCCGACGAGTTCGGGGTCGCGCGGATGCGGGTGGACGGCCTGGCGGCCGGCACGGCGTACACCTACCGCGTCGTGGTGGACGGCGACCCCGACGAGGGACGCGGGGTGGGGGAGTTCCGCACCCCGGTCGATGGTCCGATGTCGTTCCGCGTGGTCCTCGCGTCGTGCGCCCGCACGAGCTCGAACGGTGCGGTGTTCGACGCGATGGCCGGGGAGGACGCGTTGCTGTACCTCGCGCTCGGCGACATCCACTACGGCAACATCGAGTCCACCGAGCCGGGTCCGTTCCTCGACGCGTTCGACCGCCTGCTCACCCGGCCCGCACAGGCCGCGTTCTACCGGTCCACGCCGATCGCGTACGTCTGGGACGACCACGACTACGGACCGAACGACGCCGATGCCACGTCGCCGGGTCGCGAGGCCGTGGCCGACGTGTACCGCAGCGTGGTGCCGAGCGCGGCGCTCGTCGACGACGTCGCGATCTTCCAGGCGTTCACGGTCGGGCGGGTGCGGTTCGTGCTCACCGACACGCGCTCGCAGCGCACGGACGACACGATGCTCGGCGACGAGCAGCTGCGCTGGCTGCTCGACGAGCTCACCACGGCGAGCCGGACGCATGCGCTCGTGGTGTGGGCGAACGCCGTGCCGTGGGTCGGCCCGGCCCGGCCCGGTGGCGACGGGTGGGCCGGCTACGCCGACGAGCGGGCGCGGATCGCCGAGGCGATCGAGGACGCCGGCATCGAGAACCTCGTGATGGTGAGCGGCGACGCCCACATGGTCGCGATCGACGACGGCACCAACACGGACGACGCACGCGAACCCGGCGACGGCTTCCCGCTCCTGCACGCCGCGGCGCTCGACCGGCCCGGCAACGTGAAGGGCGGACCGTACAGCGAGGGTGCGTTCCCCGGCGGTGGTCAGTACGGCGTGCTCGACATCGTCGACCCGGCCGTCACCGACCCCGGGTCCGACGCCCCCGTGACGGTGACGATGAGCGGCCGCACCTGGGACGGACGCACGCTCGTCACCGCGACGTTCCAGCTCCCGTCCGACTGACCACCGAACTGATCGGGCGCCGGCCGCCGTGGCGCCTCACGCTGCGGCGAGCATCGCCACCGCGACCACGGTGCGGGCCGACCAGCCGATCGTGCGGACCCAGTTCGTGCGCACGAGGCGGTGCACCACGTGGGCGTCGTAGGCGGATCCGAGGCGGCCGTGCGCCGGCACCTGCAGCAGCACGGTGCTCGCGTGGATCACCGCGAGCAGGACGCAGCCGGCGAAGGGCAGGGCCCGGCCGAGCTCGCCCGGGGGTGAGGCGAGCAGCCACAGCGCGAGGCCGCCCTCCACCGCCATGAACGGCCCGACCACGTACGACGTGCGGCGCTGGTGGGCCACCTCGTAGTCCCTGAACCCGTCGAGGCCGACCCGCTCGAACAGCGGGTAGTGCACCACCTGCACGAACCAGATGAGGCCGGTCATCGCCGCGGTGGCGGCCAGGTGGATCCCGAGCATCAGGGCCGTCGTGGCGGACATCGACCGCATCGTGGCGGGTCGGTGGCGTCGCGTGCACGATCGAGCCGGGTCGATCGGGTGTGCCATCCGTCGGGCCGTACGACCCATTGACACCCGTTGTTAGGCGGGCTTACGATCGCCCGCATGGCGATCGTCTGCCACTGCGAAGTCGTGCGGGAACGCACCATCGTGAAGGCCGTGCAGCGCGGTGCGACCACGCTGGCCGAGGTGCAGGCGGCGTGCGGCGCCGCCACCCGCTGCGGTGGGTGCGAGCCGGCGGTGCGCGAGCTCCTGCAACGCGCCGGCGCTCCTGCCGACACCCACGTGCACATCCGACCCGCCTTCGGGCTGTCCGCCTAGGATCGCCGTCATGCGTGGCGACCCCAAGGTGATCGAGATCCTGAACGACGTGCTGACGGCCGAGCTCACGGCGATCAACCAGTACTTCATCCACGCCAAGATGTGCGAGAACTGGGGCTACCGCCGCCTCGCCGACCACGTGCGCCACGAGTCGATCGACGAGATGAAGCACGCCGACCAGGTGATCGACCGGATCCTGTTCCTCGAGGGCGTGCCGAACATGCAGCGGCTCAACCCGGTGCGCGTCGGTGAGACGGTGCCCGAGCAGTTCGAGTCCGACCTCCAGCTGGAGTACACCGCGATCGCCCGGCTCAACGACGGCATCGCCTCGTGCGTCACCGCCGGCGACAACGCCACGCGTCACCTGCTCGAGGAGATCCTCGTGTCCGAGGAGGAGCACGCCGACTGGCTCGAGACCCAGATCGGCCTCATCGGCCAGCTCGGCGAGGCCGGCTACCTCGCCCAGCAGCTGTACGACTGACCGGTTCGACCTCCGCCCGGACGAGCGGCCGGCTCAGCGCTCGGCGTAGAGCAGCTCGATCTCGTCGCGGTAGCGCTGCTCCACGGTCGCCCGCCGCACCTTCAGCGTCGGCGTGAGCTCACCGTCCTCGATCGACAGGTCGTGGGGCAGGATCGTGAACGCCCGGATCGACTCGGCCCGCGACACGAACTCGTTCGCGTGGTCGATCGCCGCCTGGATCTCGCCGCGCAGCTCGTCGCCGGTGCGGAGCTCCTCGAAGCGGTGCCGGGCGTGGCCGTGCTCGTCGGCCCAGTCGGCGAAGGCCGCCGGGTCGATCGTGACCAGCGCCGTGATGAACGGGCGCCCGTCGCCCAGGACGATCGCCTGGCTCACCAGCTCGTGGGCGCGCAGCCGGTCCTCCAACGGCGCCGGGGCGACGTTCTTGCCGGCGGCGGTGACGATCAACTCCTTCTTGCGTCCGGTGATCCGCAGGAAGCCGGACGCGTCGAGCTCGCCGATGTCGCCGGTGCGGAACCACCCGTCCTCGTCGAAGCTCTCGGCCGTCGCCGTGTCGTTGCGCCAGTAGCCGCGGAACACCTGCGGCCCCTTGGCGAGGATCTCGCCGTCGTCCGCGATCGCGATCGAGGTGCCCGCGAGCGGACGGCCGACGGTGCCGGGGGTCCACGCGCCGGGCCGGTTCAGTGTCAGCGTCGGGCTCGTCTCCGTGAGGCCGTAGCCCTCGTAGATCTGCACGCCCACGCCGGCGAAGAAGTGGGTGAGTCGCTCGCCGAGCGGGCCGCCGCCGCTGAAGGCCAGCCGGAGCCGGCCACCGAACGCGTGCCGGATCTTCCGGTACACGAGCCGGTCGAACACGGCGTGCTCGATCGCGAGCCACGGTGGCATCCGGCCGCGCGTGCGGGCCTCCGACCAGCGGATCGCCGTCGACGCGGCCCGCTCGAAGATCGCGCCCTTGCCGTCGCGGTGCGCCGTGTGGCTCGCGGTGTTGTACACCTTCTCGAAGATGCGCGGCACGGCCGCCATCGTCGACGGCTGCGCCAGCTGCAGCTCCTGGGGCAGGTGCGCGATGTCGGTCGCGAACGCGATCCGCACCCCGGCGCTCACGGCGAACAGGGCGTTGCCCTTCGTGAGCGCGTGGGCGAGGGGCAGGAACAGCAGGCCGCTGTCGCCCGGCCGTACCTCGGGCCCCAGCGCGTCCATCACCTGCGCGACGTTGGCGCACAGGTTGGCGTGCGTGAGCACGCACCCCTTCGGCATGCCGGTCGTGCCGGAGGTGTAGATGATCGTGGCGATCGACGTCGCCCGCAGCGTGGCGATGCGGGTGTCGATCTCCGCGTCGTCCACCTGGGCGCCGCGCGCCACCAGCTCGTCGAGGCCGCCCTCGTCGATCACGAGGACCTCGCGGCACCCGGCGATGCGCTCGCGGATCGTGGCGGCCGTGGCGGCCATCTCGGGGGTCTCCACCACCAGCAGCACCGCCTGGCTGTCGCCCACGATCCAGGCGATCTGCTCGGCCGAGGACGTGTCGTAGATCGGCACCGTCACCGCGCCGGCCGCCAGGATCGCATCGTCGAACAGCACCCACTCGAGCCGCGTGTGGCTCATCAGCGCCACCCGGTCGCCGGGACGCACCCCCGACGCGACGAGCCCGCGGGCCAGGGCCCGCACCCGTGCCATCGTCTCGCGCACGGTCACGTCGACGTAGCGCTCGCCCTCGCGCACCGAGTACAGCGGCGCGTCGGGGTCGGTGCGCAGCCGGTCGAGCAGGGGTTGCAGCAGGTGCGCCGTCTCGGGCACCGCCGGCAGCGCCGCTCCCGTCACCGGTCGAGTCGTGGTGGTCATGGCCCCTCCTGTCGGTCTCCGCGCCGCTCGATCCCGTGCGATCGACACGACCAGCGTGCGACGCCGATCGGGCGCGGGCCAGGGCCGAACGCCCCGGCGCGACGGGTCAGCCGGCGTCCGCCCGCCGCGCGACGGCGTCGAACTCCTCCGCGGTGAGCGGGAAGACCGAGAGCCGGTTGCCGCGGGCCAGCAGCCGCGACGACGCCAGCTCGGGGAGCTCCTTCAGCTCGGCGAGGGTCACGTAGCGCAGCCGGCGCACCGGGGCGATCGTCACCCAGTCCCAGCGTGGCGCTGCCGGATCCGAGGCCGGATCGTGGTATGGGCTCGCTGGATCGAACTGGGTGGGGTCGGGCTCGGCGGTGCCGACCACCGTGGCGATGCCGGCGACACCGGGGGGCTGCGTGCTCGAGTGGTAGAAGAGCACGAGGTCGCCGATCGCCATCTCGCGCAGGAAGTTGCGCGCCTGGTAGTTGCGGACACCGTCCCACCCGCCGCGGCCGCGCTGCTCGAGGTGGTGGTAGCCGAACTCGTCGGGTTCGTTCTTCATGAGCCAGTGCCGCACCGTTCGCGCGCTCATGCGTCGCCCGCCCTCGTCGGGTCGGGCGCGCCGGAGCTCGTTCGCCGGCGTGCCGCCAGCGCACGGGTGCGGTCGGCGGCCGCGTCGAACAGGGGCAGCAGCTCGGGCCGCCGCTCGGCGACGGCTGTGCGCTGGCGTTCCACGGTGGCCTCGTCGCCGCGGGCGATGGGTCCGGTGAGCGCCACCTCGCCGCCGTGCGCCGCCCAGTTGTCGACGGCGGCGCGCACGAGCGGCACCAGGATCGACCGATCACCGCCGGCGGTGGCGAGCAGCTGTTCGGCGGCGTCCTCCAGGGTGACCAGGAAGTTCGACGCGATCGACGCCGCGGCGTGGTACGCGGGGCGGTCGGCGTCGGCGATCTCGAACGCCCGCATGCCGAGCGCGTCGGTGATCTGGTGCGCGAAGGCGAGCGCGCGTGGCGACGAACCGGCCACGGCGGCGCCGGCACCCCGGAAGTCGGCACCCGTCGCGGGCACCGTCATCAGCGGGTGCACGCCGAAGCGCTCGTGCGGTGCGAGCACGTCGAGGCCGATCGCGCCGGCGGTGTGCCCGACGAGCATCGGCGGGTCCGCGTCGCTCGTCGCGAGCGCCGAGGCCGCCTCGGCGATGCGTGCGTCGGGCACGGCCAGTACCACGGCATCGGCTCGGTGCGTGC
>WLDE01000224.1 GCA_009704985.1 Actinomycetota bacterium
CGCGTCACCGGTCATCGCGTCACCGGTCATCGCGTCACCGGTCATCGCGTCACCAGGTTGGACCGGTCGGTGAGCCGTTCGCCGAGCAGGTTCACGGCGATCACCACCGCGACGATGCAGAGCCCGGCGCTGAGCGACTCCATCGGGTAGCCCTGCAGCACGCCGCTCTGGCCGGTCGACACCATCACGCCCCAGTCGGCGTTCGGCACCTGCACACCGAGGCCGAGGAACGAGATCGCGGCGAGGTCGACCATCGCGTAGCCGAACAGGATCGCGCCCTGGGCCACGATCAGCGGCAGCAGGTTGCGGGCGAGGTGTCGCACGCAGATCACCCAGGCGCGCAGCCCCTGCACCTCCAGTGCGGCGATGTAGTCCCGCGACCGCTCACGCAGCGCGGCGCTGCGCAGCACGCGGGCGATGTAGGGCGTGTACGCGATCGAGAGCGCGATGGTGGCCGCCGTGAGCCCGGGCTCGATCACGACGCTCGCGAGGATCGCGAGCACGATCGCCGGGAAGGCGAACAGCACGTCGAGCACGGTGGACACCGCGGCGTCGAAGCGACCGCCCTTCCACGCCGACGCGATCGCGATCGTGGTGCCGAACAGCATCGCCAGCAGCACCACCACGAGGGGACCGAGCAGCGACGTGCGGGCACCGACGAGCAGCCTCGACAGCAGGTCGCGACCCTGGGAGTCGAAGCCGAGCAGGTGGTCCTCGAACCGGCCGACGAAGGCGAACGACAGGTTGGTGAGGTCGGGGTCGTGGGGCGCGATCGCCGGACCGATCGCGGCCACGACCGCGGCGAGGAACAGCACGAGCGCGCTGAGGTGTCCGATCACGCCGGTGCCTCGCAGGCCCGGGATCCCGCGCCCGCTGCGCCGCGCGGGCGCGTCGTCCACCCGGGACGGTGCCGTGGGCAGCTCGACGGTGCTCACGACGCCCTCGCCCCGAGCGACACACGCGGGTCGAGCACCGCGTACAGGAAGTCGACCACGACGTTCACGATCACGAACACGGCCACGATGACGAGCGAGATGCCCTGCACCACCGCCATGTCCTTGGACAGGGCCGCCTGGATGAGGTACGACCCGATGCCGTTGAGCGTGAACGCCCGCTCGACGATCGCCGATGCGGCGAACAGCGACGCCACCGTGATCCCGACGATCGTGGTGATCGGGATCGCCGCGTTGCGCATCACGTGTCGCCGGACGATCAGACGGTACGGGATGCCCCGGCTGATCGCGGTCTGGACGTGCTCTCGCGAGAGCTCCTCGCGCACCGCCGCCCGCGTGATGCGGGCGACGAGCGCGATCGACGAGAACGCGAGCGCCACCGCCGGCAGCGTGAGGTGCCGGATCCGGTCGACGACCCCCTCGCCACCCCCGAGCGCCGGGAACCATCCCAGGTTCACGGCGAACACCGACAGCAGCACGATCGAGGCGACGAAGCTCGGCACGGCGGCGCTCAGCGTGCTGACGACGATGACGACGTTGTCGACCGCACCGCGCTTCAGACCACCGAGCACCCCGAGCGCGATGCCGACGACGACGATGATCACCGACGCGTACAGCACGAGCTGCACCGTCGTGCCGATGCGCTGCCGGATCAGCGTCGACACGTCCTGGCGCAACTGGATCGACACGCCGAGATCACCGGTGAGCGCCGCGCCGAGCCATCGCACATACCGGACGAGGAACGGATCGTTCAGGTGGTACCGCTCCTCCAGGACGGCGATGGCCTGTGGCGTGGGCGTGCGCCCACCGGTGAGCGCGGCGATCGGATTGCCGGGTGCCAGGTACATGGCCGAGTAGATCGCGAAGCTCGCGACGAACAGGGTCACGACGAGCATGATGAGCCGGCGGAGCACGAACCTCAGCACGTGCGCCTCCCGCACCCGGCGATCCGATCCATCACTGCGACCTCCTGCGCGACCGGCCGGACCTCAGGCCGCGCCCAGGTAGGCGGCCCAGGGCCCGAACATGTACGAGAACGTCGCCGGGGCGCCGGTGATCTCCGAGCTCATGACGAGCACGTTGGTCGGCGCCACGATCGGCACCCACAGCATCTCGTCCATGATGATCGACTGCAGCTCGACCGTCAGTGCCGCCTGCTCGGCCGGGTCCGTGGCCTGGCGGATCTGTGCCACCAGGTCGACCGCCGCCGGGTCGTCGAACCCGTTGTAGGCCTGCGACCCGTCGGGGGCGACCATCGTGGCGTACAGGCCGATCGGGTCGGCGTAGTTCGGGTAGTTGACGGTGAAGAAGCCGTCGACGCCCTCGCGAGCCGCCGGGTCGATGAAGAAGTTGATGTAGTTCGCCGCGGACACCGACACGAGCTCGGCCTGCATGCCGATCGACTCGAGCGCTCGCTGGAACTCACCGGCCTGCACGTTGATCGAGTTGAGCTCGCTCGACATGCCGAGCCGCACGGTCTGGCCGGTGGCGCCCGCCTCCTCGACGAGACGCTTGGCCTCCTCGAGGTCCGGCTCGCTCACGTCGGGCAGGGCGTTCCAGGCGTCGACGAAGGTCTGCCGCTCGTAGCCCCACGTGCCGGGCACGGCGGTGGCCCGCGCCGGGTACGCCGCACCCTGGTAGAGCACGTCGACCAGACCCTGGCGGTCCAGTGCCATCGACAGGGCCTGACGGACCCGCTTGTCGGCGAGCGCACCGTCGAAGCTCGACACGATGAAGGCGGCGATGCCGTAGCCCGGCCCCTCGTACACGTTCACTGCGTCGCTGTCCCGGAGCTGGTTCAGCGTCGAGAGGACGATCGGGTACGTCCCGTCGATCTCGCCGGTCAGGAGTCCGGAGGTGAGGACGGCCTCGTCGGACACACCGCGGATGGTGATGCTCTGCAGCTGCATCGGCAGGCTGGTGTCCCAGTAGCTGTCGTTGCGGACGAAGGTGAGTCCCTCGCCCACCACCCACGACTCGAGCTGGTACGGGCCGGTGCACATCACACCGCCGGCGGCGGTGGCGAAGTCCACGCCCTGCTCCTCGGTGAAGGCCTGCTGCACGATCGCGCCGACCGGGCCCGAGAGCTCGCCGATGATCGCGTTGTCCTGCACCGTGGTGGTGATGGTGACCTCGAGGTCGCCGGTCGCCTCGATCGTGTCGACGTTGGCGAACACGGCACCGTAGAAGCCACCGAGGTTCGGGTCGCGCTGACGCTCGAGGCTGTACACGACGTCGGCCGCGGTGAGCGGCGTGCCGTCCCAGAAGGTGACGCCCTCGCGCAACGTGATCACGAGCTCGGTGGGCGACACGTACTCGATGCTCGTCGCGAGCCCGGGTGCGATCGTGAGGTCGGGCTGCTGGCGCAGCAGCGACTCACAGGCGATGGCCATCGCGGCGTTGTCGGGGTAGTCGAACACGTAGATCGGGTCGATCGTCGACGTCTCGCGGTACACGGCCCACACGGCGCTCTCGGCCTCGCCCGTGGGCGCCGGCGTGAGGATCGTGCTGGCACCCTCCGGCACGCCGGCCGGACCGTCACCACCGCTGGGCGCCGCGGTCGTGTCGGTCGCTGCGTCGGTGGCGTCCGGCGCGTCGGTGCCGTCGGGTGCGACGGTCTCGTCCGGCCCCGCTGCGGTGGTGTCCGGCGCGGCCGACTCCTCGGTCGCGTCGGTGGCGGTGGGCGGGGCGTCGGCCCCTCCGCACGCGGCCAGTACCGTCGCGACGGCCACGCCGATCGCGAGGAGCCCGTTCCTGCGGACTCGTCTCATGGTTCTCCCCCTTGGTCGTGTCGACCGGTCGTGTCCCTCGCGGGCGCGACGCCGAGTGCGTCGAGCACCCGGTCGACGGGCAACGCCGGCGACCGGTGGCCGTCGCGCCCGATCATGGCACCGCCGGGGAGGTGACGATTCGCGACCAGCGCGTTCACCACCGCCTCCTCCACGGACTGCACCACGGCTTCGTACAGGGGATCGATCTGCCCCCACGGCACGAACCGCATCGACTGGTAGGCCTCCGCAGCTGCCGTCTCACCGAGCGGGATGTCGCTCGTGAGCGCGCCGGCGTTGGCCGTCGAGAACGCGAGGAAGATGTCGCCGGAGAAGTGACCGCCGCTGGTGCCGGTGCGGGCGAGGCCGAGCGGCACGCGGCGCGCGAGCGCCGTGCACTGGTGCGGCAGCAGCGGTGCGTCGGTGGCGACGATCACGATCACCGACCCTGCGCCCGACACACCGCCGCGGCGGCGGTCGCGCTCGAACCAGTCGCCCTCGGACATCGGGTCGTCGTCGGCGAGCTGGTCGCCGAGGTGGACGCCGGCGATGGCGAGTTCGTGGCGCGAGCCGAAGTTCGCCTGCACGAAGACGCCGACGACGTACCGGTCGCCGGCGTGGTCCACCACGCGTGACGCCGTCCCCGAGCCGCCCTTGAACCCGTAGCAGTTCATGCCGGTGCCACCGCCGACGGATCCTTCGGCCACGGGTCCGCCGGTGGCGGCGTCGAGCGTGGCCATCGCGATCTCCGGCGTCACGTGGCCGCCGTTGATGTCGTTCAGATAGCCGTCCCAGGTCTCGGCGACGACCGGGAGCACCCAGGCGCTCACCAGGTCGGGACGCCGCTCACCCACCCACCGGACCGCCGCGGTGTGGCACGCCCCCACGGCGTGGGTGTTGGAGATCAGCACGGGCACGTCGAGCGCACCGCTCTCCTCGATCCAGGTGGTGCCGGTCATCTCGCCGTTGCCGTTCAGCGAGTACCAGCCGGCCGCGCACGGCGATCCGAGACCGTCGATCCCGCGCGGCAGGATGGCGGTGACGCCCGTGCGCACCGGTCCGCTGCCGACCACGAGCGGACCGTCACCGTGGATCAGCGTGGTCATGCCGACGGTGAGGCCCGGGACGTCCGTGATCGAGTTCAGCGGCCCGGGCGTGCCACGGAACGGGATGCCGAGCTCTCGCGCTCGTGCCGTCGACGCGCTCACGACGCCCGCCTCCGGTTGCGCTTGGCCGCCCTGGCTCGCACCTCGAGCCCGTCGACGTAGGTGCCGAACAGCAGGTCGAAGACCTCTCGTTCGTAAGCCGCCATGTCGCTCGCCTCGGTGCCGTAGGCGTTGCGGCCGAGTTCGAGCTCGTGGGCCTGCACCTCGGCCGACGCGGTGATCGTGGCGGCGCTCATCGCCACGTGGGCGAGCATCATCTCGCCGTACACGCGCACCTGGTTGGTGGCCTCCACCGGGTCGAGCCCGGCCTGCTCGAACAGGCGTCGAGTGACCTCGATCGCCTCGCGTTCGCGCAGGCCACCGGTGAACCGGTACCCGACCTCGGCCACCAGCGCCGGCCGTTCCAGCAGGCCGTCACGCATGGCGACGGCGACCGCGTGCAGGGACTCCCGCCAGTCGGCCGACGGCCGGAACCGCGCCAGGACGTCCGCGTAGGTGCGGTCGAACACGTCGAGCAGGAGCTCCTCCCGGCTGCGGTAGTGCCGGTACAGTGCCGTCGGGTCGGCACCGAGCTCGGCGCCGAGGCGGGTGAGCGTGAGCGGGGTGGTCGGCTCGTCACGCGTGAGTCGATACGCGGCCTCCGCGATCAGCTCCCGCGACAGCGAGGGACGGGCGCGGGCGGTCACCGGCGCGCCACGGCCGCAGCCGTGCTGCGTTCGTCGACACTCCCCATGTCGCCTCCTCCCCGACGCGGCATCGAAGCACACGTCAGTGCCACTGTCAATGACGCTGACACGTTGGTGACGCAGCCGTCACGGAAGGTGTGGGACACGGACGATCAGGCGCGGTCGGCCGCGCGTTCGATCGCGTTGCGGGTGACGCGCGCGACCGCCGGGTCGGCGAGGCCGTACACCCAGTCGGTGCTGCCGATGGTCACCACCTCGCCGCCCGAGGTGCCGTACGGCCGCGACACCACCATCACCGCGTTGCCGTGGCGAACCCGAGCGATCGAGTCCGCGTCCACGCGTCCGAACAGCCGCGACGCGACGAACTCCAGGTCACCCTGGTCGTCGAGCGCGGCGATCGACGACGGGTACTCGCCCATCATCAGGTTCGACGACGGGCAGAAGGCGACGACCTCGATGTCGGCGGGCGTGCCGTCACCACCGGCTGCGACCGGAAGCTGGTACTCGTCGAAGGTGAGCCGGCAGCCGACGGTCTCGTAGCCGACGACGCCGTGGTCGCGGCCGAGCAGGTCGCCGTAGCGCAGCCCGGTCCCCTCGAAGAGCCAGTGGCCGTCGCGGTACACGGTGAAGGCGCCGGCACCGCGCGGGGTGGCCTGCCCGAACCGCGAGTACAGACCCCACGCCGAGCCGGCGCCCAGGATCGACGTCTCGGGCCGCCCGACCACCGGATCGGCCCACATGCCCGTCATCAGCTGCGGCCGCCCGTCGGCCACGACCGGGTCGAGCTCGTGCGCCCGGTACTTCCAGCACGTCATCGCCGCCGAGCGGTGGCCGTCGCCGACCTCACCCGCGCCGTCCGCGTCGTGCTCGTCGTCCTCGAGGCGCACCTGCCAGAACATGGTGTTCCCGGACATCGACACGACGTTGCCGCCGCGGGCGACGAAGCGCTCCACCGCGTCGCGCTGGCCCGCCGACCAGTACTCGTCGTGGCCCACCGACAGCAGCACCTCGTAGCCGTCGAGCAGCTCGGGATGCTCGGCCAGGTCGCTGGAGATCGCCGTGTCGAACGCCAGGCCCTCGCGCTCGGCCCACTCGACGAAGCGGCGCTCGTAGGTGAACCAGCCGGCCGAGCTCATGTAGCCGGGCAGGTCGTGGGCGTGGCGGAAGCGCTGGTACGCCTCGCCGTCGACGTCGGGCTGTTCGCCGAAGCGCACGGGCGGCGCCTTGCGGTCGTCGCGCTCGGTGGGGGTGCGGTCGATCATCCCGCGGCCGAACGGCCGCCGGAACGACACCCGGTGCGCACCGGTGTAGAGGCTGCGACCGCCCCAGTTGTTGTACGCGTTGTACGTGTTCGTCGCGATCACGAGCAGCGCCCGCGCGGTGGGCTCGACCGGGCGCACCACCACGCAGGCGTCACCGACGTCGCGACCGGCCGGGGCACCGTGGGCGCGCAGCCGGACGTGGTGGAAGCCCGACCGCCACTGCGGCCCCGTGGGGATGCGCAGGGACACCGGCCACCCGCAGCCGCGGCTGTCGGCGTCGGCCGGCGTGTCGGGCACCGAGCCGGGCAGATCCGTCGCGGACCAGACGACCTCGCGGGTGGCACCCCAGCGGATCACCTCGACGTCGTAGCGCTCCGTCGTGCAGCGCACGTGCAGGGTGACCTCCTCCCCCGCCACACAGCTGAGCCGCCCGCAGTACGCCTCGACGGCGTCGTGGTGCGTGGGGTCGTCGGACGGATGCGGGATCGGCGCAGTCACACGCGCGACCGTAGGCGCTCCGCCCTGGGCGTGAGCGAGCGACACGTCGTCGCCCGCTCCCGGGACGAGACACGACGATCGGATGTGACACCCTCGTCGTAGGTTGGTGGTGTCGGTTCCATCGCCTGGCTGGCTCATCGCCTGTCGGGCGCGTTCCTTCGGAGCGACCGGATCGGGCCCGTGCGGGTCCCGTGTGCTGGTTCGTGATGCTCGCCTGCGGGGGCGGGGGAAGGGGGTCGGTCGTGCACGCTGGTTCGTCACCACCCGGAGGTGGGTCGTTGCGGTTGGAGCCGCCCGGGTTCGCTGACGTGTCGGATGCGGTGTTGCTCGCGGATGCCGGATCGGTCGAACGTGAGCGTCGCATCTGCGAGGGGGTGTTGATCGCTCGGTTGGTGGAGATCGAACGTCGCCGCTTGTACACGGCGAACGGGTGGCGGTGTCTGGCCGGGTGGGGGCGTGGGGTGCACCGCTGGTCCGATGTCGAAGCACGCGCCCGCCGCAACCTCACCCACCTCGTGATCGAGTGCCCCCAGGTACTCGAGC
>WLDE01000225.1 GCA_009704985.1 Actinomycetota bacterium
CTCGTCGGCGAGCGCCTGGCCACCACCCGAGCCGAACAGCGCGTAGGACTCGCCGTGCGCGCACGTGAACGCGCTCATGTTCTCCACCACGCCGCACACGCGCAGGAAGCTGCGCCGTGCCATGTCGGCGGCGCGGGCCGCCACCTTCTGGGCGGCGAGCGCCGGAGTGGTGACGATCAGCAGGTCGGTGCGCGGCAGCATCCGGGCGAGACCCATCTGCACGTCGCCCGTGCCCGGCGGCATGTCGATCAGCAGGTAGTCGAGCTCGCCCCAGCGCACGTCGCGCAGGAACTGCTCCACCGCCTTGGTGAGCATCAGGCCGCGCCACATGAGCGCCGTGTCCTCTCCGACCAGGAAGCCGGTGCTCACCACCTTGAGCAGGCCGCGACCGACCGGGCGCTCGTTGGGGAGGATCTTCGGCTTGTCGCTGCCCTCGACGCGCTCGGCCTCGAGGCGGTCGTCGATGCCGAGCAGCCGGGGCACGGAGAAGCCCCAGATGTCGGCGTCGAGCACGCCGACGGTGAAACCCTGCGCCGCGATGGCCGCGGCGAGGTTCACCGTGACCGAGCTCTTGCCCACACCACCCTTGCCGCTCGCGATGGCGAGCACCCGGGCGGACTGGGGCACCTCGGTGTCCGGGGCGTGTTCGCGGGCGTTCCAGCGGGCCTTCAGCATCACCTCGCTGCGCTCCTCGCCGGTCATCTCGCCCCAGTCGATGCGCACGTCCGTGACCCCGGGGTGCACGGCCACGCGGCTCTCGACGTCCTTCTTGATCTGGGCGCGCAGCGGGCAGCCGCCGATCGTGAGCTTCACCCCGACCGTCACCACCCCGTCGGGGGCCACGGTCACGCCGGGCACCATGCCCAGGGTGACGATGTCGGCACCGAGCTCGGGGTCGATCACCGACCGGAGCAGGTCGAGGACCAGGTCCGGTGAGGGGGGTTCGCCGCCGGGAACCCGTCGGTCGGTGGAGGGGGCCACGGGAAGATTCTACGGGGACCCGACGTTAGACTGCCCCGTCGAGGCCCCTCAGCCCTGATCGTCAGCCCTGATCGTCAGCCACCGGTTCAGCCGAACGCAAGGAGAACCCATCGTGATCACCCTCACCGACACCGCCGCCGTCAAGGTCAAGGAGCTCCTCGAGGCCGAGGGCGCCACCGACCTCGCACTCCGCGTCGCCGTCCGCCCGGGTGGGTGCAGCGGCTACTCGTACGAGATGTTCTTCGACGGCGACATCGCCGCCGACGACGAGCGCGCCCAGTTCGGCCCCGACGGGGCGAAGGTGTCGGTCGTGGTCGATGCGATGTCGAAGCAGCTCCTCGAGGGTGCGACGCTCGACTACAAGGACGGCCTCAACCAGGCCGGCTTCTCGATCACGAACCCGAACGCCAGCCGCACGTGCGGCTGCGGCAGCTCGTTCAGCTGACCCAGCCGGTTCAGCTGATCCGGCCGGTTCGATGATCCGGCTCAGCTGAGCGAGTCGGCGAGCAGCTCCGCGAGTTCCGTCTCGTCCCAGACGACGTCGATGCGGCGCACGATCGTGCCCGAGTCGTCCGCGATCCAGATCACGGGTTCGTACCCGAGGCCGTAGGCGGTGACCGCCGGCGCGACATCGGTCCCCTCCGGGTTCGAGAAGACCTCGGCGTGCACGAACGTCGCTCGGTCCGCGTACTGCTGCGCCACCGAGATCATGAACTCGAGACCGGGCCCGCAGACGGCCGTGCTGCAGTGCGCCGGCGTCCCGATCAGGTACACGACCGGCCGACCCGTCGCGAGCGCCTCGGTGAGCGTGACGTCGTGGAACGGGCACGGTGCGTCGAGGCGGGTGCACACCGGATCGACGCCGCGTGCGTCGGCGGTGGTGGGCGTGTCGAACGGGGGCAGCAGCGCCCCGGCGCCGGGGACGGCGATCTCCGACGGGTCGTACAGGAAGAACGGTGTGGGGTCGCCCGCAGCGCCGTCGATCTGGAGGTCGTAGAGACCCGGTTCGGGCACCGTGGCGGTGATGCTCCAGTACGGCACGCCGAGGCCGGTGCCACGGCGCGGCGTGTCGATCGTGGCGACGGTGTCCCCCCGCTCGTCGCGCAGGACGCCGGTCAGCCGCTCGGGCCCGTCGGTCAGCAGCGCTCCGGCCGTGGTGCGCAGCGACACCGGGAGCCGGACGTCGCCGGGGGCCAGGCTCTGCCCCGCCGGGAACCGCTGGACCACGACGAACCCCGACGTGTCGACGGTGGTCGCCGTGTCCGCGTCACCGCCGTCGCCCCCACCGCCGCAGGCCGTCGCGAGGCCACCCACCAGGCCGCCGAGCAGTGCGGTCCCACCGACGGCCAGGAACCGCCGCCGCGACGGCTCCCAGCCGGCCGCACCCGATCGGGGCGCGCCGGACGCCGGGGCGCGGTGCGGTTGGTCGGGGGTGGAGGGGGAACGACGCATCGTCGGCCAGGTTACGCAGCGGTGGCGTCGGGGCGTCGGGACGTCGCCCGGTGCCGGCGTGCACCTTGTCACGAGCCCTGTCGCCCTTCGGTGTCTCGTGCCGGTGTCGCGTGCCGGTGTCGCGCGTCGGCGTCCCGGGCACCGGGTCGATCGCCGTCCGTGCTCTCGATCGTCCGCGCTCTAGATTGACGGCCATGTCGAAACCCCTCGGTCCGTACACCCCCGTCGTCCGCGCCGGCGACTGGATCATCGTCAGCGGTCAGCTCGGCATCGCCGACGGCGCGCTCGTGCCCGGCGGTGTGTCGGCCCAGACCGCGCAGGCCGTCCGCAACCTCGAGGCGCAGCTCGCCAGCGCGGGCGCCACGCTGGCCGACGTCGCGAAGACGCTGTGCTTCCTCACCGACATGGACACCTTCGCGACCTTCAACGAGGCGTACGTGGCCGGGTTCGGCTCGTCGCGCCCGGCTCGCAGCACGATCGGCGTGGCGTCGCTGCCCTTCGGTGGCGCCGTCGAGATCGAGGCCTGGGCCTACAAGCCCCTCGCGGGATAGGATCGCGTCGTGCCCGGTGCCATCGCCATGATCATCGCCCTGCTGCTGTTCCCCGTGGTCGCGCTCATGGGGTCGGCCGTGCTCGCCGCGCTCCTGGGCAGCGTGCTGAACAAGGACGCCGAGGTCCGCAACGAGGGCAGCGAGCTCCTCGACCTCAACGTCTGACCGGCCCGCGGGCCGGTCACCCACCAGCCGGAGGCGGGTCACGACCGTGATGCACCAGCACGACTCGGCGACCGAGATCCTCACCCAGGCGGTCCTGCGCTACGCGGTGGACCGCATGCGCCTCGATCCGCCGCCGCTCGACCGCAGCCTGCCGCAGGCCGACCTGGTCGCAATGGCCGGCCGGACGATCACGCCCGGCGGGATCGGCGGCCTGGAGGCGCTCCGCCGCTTCGGCGAGGTGATGGCGCCGGCCTGCATCAGCGTCGACCATCCCCGGTTCCTGAGCTTCGTCCCCGCAGCACCGACCGAGGCGTCGATCCTGTTCGATCTCGTCGTCGGTGCGTCCAGCATCTACGCCGGCTCGTGGCTCGAGGGCGCCGGTGCCGTGTTCGCCGAGAACGAGGCGCTGCGATACGTGTGCGACCTGGCCGGGCTGCCGCCGAGCGCCGGGGGCGTGTTCGTGAGCGGCGGAACGGCCGGCAACCTCTCGGCCCTCATCGCCGCCCGCTGGCGCTGGCGTCGCCGGGCGGGTGGGCGCCACGACCGCACACGCGCCCTGGTGATCGGCTCGGCCAACGCGCACTCGTCGATCGTCGCGGCCGGCCGCGCCATGGACGCCGACGTGATCGACGTCGCCGTCGACGGCCGGGGCCGGATGACCCGTGCTGCGCTGGAGGCGACGATCGCCGCGCTCGACCCGGTCGACCGCGACCGCGTCGTCGCCGTGGTCGCGACGAGCGGCACCACCAACGCCGGCATCATCGACGACCTCGCCGGGGTCGCCGACGTGTGTGCCGAGCTCGGCGTGTGGATGCACGTGGACGGTGCCTACGGCGGTGCGGGCCTGGCGGCTCCCAGCGTGCGCGACCACTACGACGGCATCGAGCGGTGCGACAGCTTCATCGTCGACCCGCACAAGTGGCTGTTCGCCCCGTTCGACAGTTGCGCGCTCGTGTACCGCGATCCGCAGGAGGCCCGTCGGGCGCACACCCAGCACGCCGAGTACCTCGACGTGCTCCACGAGGGCGGCGCGGATGCGAGCGGGGCCGACACCGACAGCGCGGAGGACACCGGGCACGACGAGCTGTGGAACCCCAGCGACTTCGCGCACCACCTGTCGCGACGCGCCCGCGGACTGCCGTTCTGGTTCAGCCTCGCCACGTACGGCACGGACGCCTACCGCGACGCGGTGGAGACCACGCTGCAGGTCGCGCACCAGGGCGCCGATCTGGTCCGTGCCGCTCCCCACCTCGAGCTCGTCATCGAACCCGAGCTCAGCGTGGTGCTGTTCCGACGCCTCGGGTGGGGGCCGGCGCAGTACAAGGCCTGGAGCGATCGGATGCTCCGCGACGGCCTCGCGTTCGTGACGCCCACCGGGTGGCGTGGGGAGACGGTGCTCCGCTACTGCGTCGTCAACCCGCGCACCACCGTCGACGACATCCGCGTGATCATCGACTCGCTCGCCGACGACCCCGGAGTTCGTCCGTGACCGACCTCGTCGTCCGCGGTGCCCGGTTGGTCGCCACGCTCGACGCGAACCGCCGCGAGCTCGCCGGTGGGTGGGTGGCGATCACCGACGGGTTCGTGGAGGCGGTCGGGTCGAGCACCGACCCCGTGCCCGCGGCCGACCGCGTGATCGACGCCACCGACTGTCTGGTCACCCCGGGTCTGGTGAACACCCATCACCACATCTACCAGAACCTCACGCGCGCCTACCCCCCGATGACGGACAAGCCGTTGTTCGGGTGGTTGCAGTCGCTGTACCCGCTGTGGTCGGCGATCGACGAGGAGGCCGTGCACGCGTCGGCGTTCGTCGGCCTGGCCGAGCTCGCGCTCGGCGGCTGCACCACGAGTACCGACCACCTCTACCTCCACCCGCGTGGCGCGGGCGACCTGCTCTCGGCCGAGATCGTCGCCGCGCGTGAGCTCGGCATGCGGTTCCACCCCACCCGCGGGTCGATGAGCCTGTCGGAGAAGGACGGCGGGCTGCCGCCCGACTCGGTCGTGCAGGACGACGACGAGATCCTCGCCGCGAGCGAGGAGGCCGTCGCCCGCCACCACGACCGGAGCCACGGTGCGATGGTTCGCATCGCGCTCGCGCCCTGCAGTCCGTTCAGCGTGACCGAGCAGCTGATGGTGCGCTCGGCCGAGCTCGCCGAGCGACTCGACGTGCGGCTCCACACCCACTTCGCCGAGAACGCCGAGGACGACGCGTTCTCGCTCGCCACGTTCGGGTGCCGGCCGATGGAGTACCTCGAGCGCACCGGCTGGTGCACCGACCGCACGTGGGTGGCGCACTGCGTGATGCCGAACGCGGACGAGATCGCACGCCTCGGTGCGGCCCGCATCGGTGTGGCGCACTGCCCGAGCAGCAACCTCATCCTCTCGTCGGGCATCTCGCCGATCGTTCCGATGCGCGCCGCCGGGGTGAAGGTGGGGCTCGGGGTCGACGGTTCGTCGTCGGCGGACAGCGCCTCGCTCTGGTTGGAGGCGCGCCAGGCGATGCTGCTCGCGAAGCTGCGCGACGGGGCAGCGGCGGGCACGGCCCGGATGGCGCTCGAGTGCGCCACCGTGGGCGGGGCCGGCTGTCTCGGCCGTGAGGGCGAGATCGGGGTGCTCGCACCGGGCGCCGTGGGCGACCTCGTGGTGTGGCGCCTCGACGGCCCGCTGTTCGCCGGGGCGCTGGCCGACCCGATCGAGGCGTGGCTGCGGTGCGGCCCGACGAGCGCGTGGCACACGATCGTGCACGGCCGCGAGGTCGTGCGCGACGGTCGCCTGGTGCACCCGGGGATCGACGAGATGCTCCGCACGCACGCCCGGCACGCGGCTCGGATCCAACGGCTCGCCGACTGACGGAACGGGAAGGGTCCACACGTGGGGTCGGTGCTCGCCGCGTTCGGGGTGGCGTTCGGGACGGTGTTCCTGGCCGAGCTCCCGGACAAGACGATGGTGGCCTCGCTGGTGCTCACGACGCGGACCCGCCGCCCGCTCGCCGTGTGGGTGGGTGTCTCGTGCGCCTTCGTGCTCCACGTGGTGCTGGCCGTCACCATCGGCTCCGTGCTGCGCGAACTGCCCGAGCGTCCGGTGCAGCTCGCCGTCGCCACCCTGTTCCTCGTCGGCGGCGTGCTGCTGCTCCGGGCCGAGGACGAGCCCGACGACGACCGAGAGCTCGGGGAGATCCTGCGCACCTCGTCGTTCCGGTCGATCGCGCTCATGTCCGCCTCCGTGGTGGGGCTCGCCGAGTTCGGCGACCTCACCCAGCTCGCGACCGCGGGCATCGCCACGCGGTATCACGAGCCCGTGGCCGTGGCGCTCGGTGCGTGGTGCGCGCTCGCGAGCGTGGCTGCGTTGGCCGTCACCGCCGGCAGCTGGATCGTCCGTCGGGTGCCGCTGCGCCTGGTGCGGCGAGTGGCCGGTGGCCTCTTCCTCGTCTTCGGCGTGGCCACCGCGATCGCCGCGTTCACCTGACACCGGTCGGTGCGGCCCGCTTCCGCATCGGGGCGCGGTGATGCGCCCGGGAGCTGTGCTCCCGGTGGTGATGGACGGACTGCTGGTGCCCGGGGCGCGGGCGCCGGGTCACATGGGTGGGGCGATGTCGGTGCCGTCGGGGAGGTGGGTGGCCCAGCTGTGGTCGGGTCGTTTCGACACCCGGGCGCCGGTGGCGTAGCGCCAGAGGTTGTGGTGGCCGCAGCCGATGTTGCCGTTGTCGACCGTCGTCGTTCCGCCTTCGCTCCAGGGTCGGGTGTGGTCGATGTGGGACTGCAGGTTGGGTCGTAGGCAGCCGGGGTGGGTGCATCGGACGGCGGTCATCAACACGGCGTCGCGGATGCGGCCGGTGAAGAACCGGTTGGTGCTGGTGATCTGGATCGGCGCCCCGTCGTCACCGGTGATCACCAGCCGGAACGATCCGTGGAGCGCGGCGAGGACGGTGTCGAGTGGGTCGATGCCGATGCCGTCGATCGTCGAGCACACGGCGCGATCGGGTCCGAACGGTGAACGCAGGTCGCGTCCGGCGCCCGCGCCGAACAGGCCGGCGGCTCCGGTGAGGAAGGTGCGCAGGTCGATGACGATGTTGACCGTCGTCGTCACCGAACCATCCACCGGCCGCGGTGTGGACGACGTCGTCGGCTGCGCTGCGGTGGATGGTGCGGCCGTGCCGACGTCATCGCTGTCATCGCCGTCATCGCTGTCATCGCCGGTGTCGGGTTCGAGGAGTGACGGGTCGGTGGTGTCGGCGGGGAGCTGCACGCACGCGAGGAGGTGCATGAACGCGTCGTAGCGGCGTTGCATCGAACTGCGTCGCATCAGCTCCGGACGCGCCTCGTCGCCGTGCTCGGCCCGGCAGGCCGCCCAGTCGATGTCGAACTCGATCCGTTCGAACCGCTCCAGGAGTGCTTTGAACTTGGTGCCGTCGATGTTCGGGCCGTTCAACACCAGTTGGAACTCGTGATCCCCGAACCACACCGACGCCTGCCGATCACGATGCGCCCGGGCGGGGTCCGGGCCGTCGACGTCCACCAGCCGTTTCCACTCCTTGAGGTACATCTCGAAGTCCGCGACATCGAGGCTGGTGGCCGAGTCGAGGAGGTCGTCGATGAACCACGGCACGAACCGGCCCACCCGCGGCGCCCGGAACGTGCGGCCGATCAGATGCGCCTGCGCCACCCCCAGGCGACCCGACAGCATCCGCTCGAGTAC
>WLDE01000226.1 GCA_009704985.1 Actinomycetota bacterium
CCCGTCGGCGTGCTCGAGTGGGGCGAACGGTCATGGGGGGATTCCTTCCTGGCATTGTTGACTTACTCGATCATCTTTATCGGTATACCCCTGGAGGTCAAACCCGGGGTGACGCTCCCGCCGTGCGGGCACCAGGCGTCGGACGTCGGCCGTCAGGCGGCGAGGACGTCGAGTCGGCCCCGCGGCCCGCGCCTCACGAACCACTCGTAGCCGTACACGGCGGCGAACGTGTCGTCGTCCATCGACCACAGCGGGCTGCCGGCCGGGATCTGCGACGCGTGCGCAAGGATCGCAGCGCGCTTGCGATCGAGCGTGGCCCGCACGTCGATGGTCGTCGTGACCTCCACCGTCGACACCCCGAGCGGGGCGCGGTTGATCGCGGCGATCGCGTCCTCCCCCACCAGCCACTCCACCGCGTGCCCGACCAGGTGGGTCTCGACGAAGTGGAGGTACTCGCGGTCGACCGTGGCCTCGTGGACGGTCGGGACGCCGGCCGCAGCGGCTGCCCGTCGTCCCACGCGATGCACGGCGAGATGGTCGGCGTGGGCGTAGATGCCACCCTCGTCGTAGATCACCAGCTCCGTCGCACCTTCGCGACGGAGGATCGCCGCCAGTCGCTCGGTTGCCTCGTCGACGACCCGGTCGAGGGCCGAGGCCCGGAGCGGATCGAGACCCGACCCGGACCCGGCATCGCCGTAGCCGAGCAGGTGGAGCGACCCGGCGCCCAGGATCTCGCACGCACGAGCCGCCTCCTCGGCGCGACGTCGCTCGAGGACGGTGGCAGCCGGGCCGTCGTTGCCGGTGGCGATCACGACGGACGTGCGGACCCCGGCGTCGGCGAGCAGGGCGAGGGTGCCGCCCGTGAAGATCGACTCGTCGTCGGGGTGCGCGTGGAAGAAGACGACCGACACGGACCGGTCAGAGCTCGCGAGGGCGGGCGTCCCAGGAGTCCGGCTTGTCGGCCATGTTCTGGATCCGCTTCGGCAGCCTGCCGGTGGCGAGGTCGGCGATCGTGACGTGCTCCAACACCGACCGCAGCGAGGCTCGGACCGCGACCCAGAGCGAGATGAACGGCTCGCGCTCCCCGGCGTCGGCGAGCTCGTGCGGACGGACACCTCGCACGGACGCGAGCGGGCCGTCGACGGCACGGATCACGTCGGCCACCGTGATCTGCTTTGCCGGCCGGGTGAGCATCCAGCCACCCTCGCCGCCGCGCTGGCTGCGCACCAGACCGCCGTTGCGCAGGAGCCGCAGGATGTCGTCGAGGAATCCGGGCGGCAGACCGTCGCGTTCGGCGAGCGCATGGCTGCTGGTGGGCTTGCCCGGCGTCTCGGACGCGACCTCGGCGAGCGTGGTCATCACACGCACGCCGTAGTCCACCTTGTGCGTGATCCTCACGCCGCTGACGGTAGCAAGCCGGCCCGTCCGCCGAGGGCGTCGACAGCGCCGGGGACGAGGTCAGGCGGCTCCCCACCCCGCAGCGGTGAGCTGGTCGCCCAACTCGATGAGCTCGTCGAGGAAGCGGCGGCGGTGGCGGTCCGTGGCGAACGCGGCGAGCGCGCTCACGAGGCCGTGACGCACGGCGATGCGGAAGCCGTCGTCGGAGAGCGCACCGCCCGCCCACGCGAACATCGCGCCGTTGTACGACAGGTACACCTGACGACCGACCGCAGCGGGATCGACATCGGAGCGGAGCACCTTCCGCTGCTGGGCGTCACGCATCGCTGCGACCTGCAGCTGCGCGGGGTCGATCGCGAGTCTCGAACCCGATCGCGTGACGCCACCCACGACCCCGAGGATCTGCCGGTAGGCGTCCCGGTCGGCGATGAACGCCTCGGCCGAGCGATCGACGATCAGCCGTGCACGCTCCAGCGGATCGGTGTCGGGCCCGAGCGACACGAGCTCGTCGACCAGGCGGTCGAGCACCCGGTCGACGCAGGCGATGAGCAGCTGCTCGCGACCTCCGACGAGGTTGTAGACGGTGGCCGGCGACACCTCGGCACCGGCGGCGACCCGCTCGATCGACACCTCGTGGAGCTCGTGCTGCCGCAGCAACGCCAGCGCGCTGTCGACGATCGCCTCGCGCCGCTTGGCCTTGTTCCGCTCGCGGAGGCCGCCCACCGACGCCTCGGGCGGGTTCGGCGCAGGATCCGGTTGACGCGTCACGAAAGTCAGAGTATCACTCGAACTTCGAGAGTCGTCCAAGTTTGGACGGATGCGAGGAGTGGGGATGCGACACGACGACCAGGTGCGGCTGCTGCACGAGATCATCGACCGGCTCGACGCCGGCACCAACGTCGACGCGGGTGGCATCCGGCGGAACCCGACGAGCGTGTACGTCGACCCCGACCTCGCGGCCCGCGAGCGCGAGGTGTTCTTCCGCCGGCACCCCCAGATGATCGGGCTGTCGGGCGACCTCCCCGAACCCGGCTCGTTCTTCACCGTCGACGAGCTGGCGGTACCGATTCTCGCCACCCGCGACGTCGACGGAACGTTCGTCGCGCTGGTCAACGCGTGCCGCCATCGCGGCGCGAAGGTGGTGACCGAGGAGCGGGGCGCGACGCGACGGTTCAGCTGCGGCTTCCACAACTGGACCTACGACACCGCCGGTGTACTCGTCGGGCTCCCGAAGGCCGACCACTTCGGCGACATCGACCTCGCCTGCCACGGGCTCCTGCGGCTGCCCGCCGTCGAGCGCGATGGCCTGCTGTGGGTGCACCCCGACCCCGAGGGCGTCATCGACGTCGATGCGCTGCTCACCCCCGGCCTCGCCGACGAGATCGCCCACTGGCACTTCGACGAGCTCGAGCACCTCGACCGCGACTCGTACGACGTCGCGTGCAACTGGAAGCTCGCGATGGACACCTTCGGCGAGACCTACCACTTCTCCACGCTGCACAAGAACACGCTGTTCAACGGGTTCCACGGCAACGTCCAGGCCTACGACACCTTCGGCCGCAACCACCGCATGCTCCTCGTGCGCCGGGCGATCGACGAGATGCGGCACCGCCCGGAGGCCGAGTGGCGGATCGCCGAGGCGACGCTGCCGGCCTACTGGCTGTTCCCGAACGTGCAGCTCCTGCCCACGCTCGACGGCGCCTTCCTCGTGCGCGCCTATCCGCACCCCACCGAGCCGGGACGGCACACCAGCAAGATCACCTTCTACCGCCGGCCCGACCGGGAGGGCCCGATCGACACGAGCAGGGTCGATCTGCAGCGAACCGTCGCACAGATCTTCGCCAGCATCATCCGCGACGAGGACTACGCGATGAGCGAGAGCCAGCAGCTGACGGCGAACAGCGGCGCGCTGACCGAGGTGGTGTTCGGCCGTAACGAGCCGGCCCTGCACCACTACCACAACACCTACCGGGAGGCCCTCGGGCTCGAACTCCTGCCGTTGCTCGATCCACGCCTGGCCACCGGCTGACCGCCTCCGCGGTCTACGGCAGGGCGCCGATCACGTCGACGACGAGCTGGGTGCCCGCCATCGAGTACGCGCACACCGTGCCGTCGGCGCCCACCTCGGCGAACACCAGGTTGGCCACGGTCTGGCGTGCCACGAAGTTGACGTGCGAGGCGTTCGGACGGGGCGAGCCGCACGGGTAGATCGTCACGAAGCCCGACCGCACGGGTTCGGTCACCGTGACCGACAGCGCCACCGTGCGCACGGTGGACGGCAGCCCCGCCCGGCCCGCCACCGTGAACGAGGTGACCGTGTCGGGGCGGACCGGTCCGAACGCGAGATGCCGGCCGTCCGTGGTGGCGACGCCCGTCCCGGACCGCGAGTCGAGCAGCCGTGACGGTGGCTCGGTGGAGATCGGCGCCAGCGCCGGCAGGTGGCCGCCGATGTCGAGCACCATGTCGACGGTGGACATGGTGAACAGGCACACCCGTCCGCCGGTGCCGACCGGTGAGACGACGGTGGTCGTGACGGTCGCGCCGGCGGTGTAGTTGACGTTGGACGACACCGGAACGGGCGTGCCACACGGGTACACGGTCACGTAGCCGGCGGCGCGTGCCGCCGTGACGGTCACGCTCAGCACGACCGACCGCGCCGTCGCGGGCACGCCGGCCCGACCCGTCACCTGCACCTCGGTGACCGTGCCGGCCTCGCGCGGCCCGATCCCCTGGTCGCGCCCGTCGACCGTGGTGAGCACCTCCCCCGCCGCCGCATCGCCGACACGGGTCTCGAGCAGACGGGCCGGGTCACCGGCCACGAACGCTGCGCCCTCCGGCACGTAGCCGTTCACGTCGACGACCAGGTCGGTGGCGGCCATGTTGTACACGCAGACGCGGCCGTCCTGTCCGGGCTCGACCACGACGGTGGTCGCCGCGGTGGTGCGCGCGTGGGTGAGCTGCGACGCGACGGGTTGCGCGCGTCCGCACGGCCAGATCGTGACGAAGCCGGCCCGGGACGGATCGACCGCGGTGACGGTGAGCGCCACGGCGGCGACGTCCCACGGCAGACCCGCGCGGCCGACGACGTCGACACCGCTCACCGCGCCGTCACCGCGGCGGCCGACGCCGTTCTGCGCACCGTCCACCGTGGTGAGGCCCGCACGCGTCTCCAGCAGCCGGGCAGGGGTGACCCCGGTGAAGCTCGACCGCCCCGACCCCTCCAGCACCGCCGGCGCCCACACCGTCGGACGCCCCTGGCGATCGACGATGGACCAGTCGCCGAACACCTGCGAGGCGTACACCGGATGACCGCCGAACACGAGGAACTGGTCGCACCCGGCGGCACGCAGCGCCGCCATGTCGGCGCGGATCTTGTCCGGTGACGGGACGTAGCCGAAGTGGTCGTAGGCGTTCACGCCGCACATCAGCGTCCCCACGTCGGCGTCGTGGGTCCGGGCGACCGATGCTCCGAGATCGGTCCCGTACAGGGTGAACGACAGCAGCTGCTCGCTGCCGGGCAGGTCGCGCAACGCCTCGTCCGTCGCCCAGTACAGGTGGTTGGTGAACGGGCGGACGCCCGTCTGCGGCGTCACCAGGGTGCGCACCCGGTTCCAGCGCTGCACGAGGATCGGCCACTCGGTCCCGGCGGGGTCGAACTCGTCGCCCATGTCCCAGGCCTCGATGTGGTCGGTCCAGGGTTCCCAGAACGCGATCGCCGCGGCGCGCACCGCAGGGTCGGCGGACCACACCCGAGCGTCGTACACGACGGTGCGCAGGCCTGCTGCGGCATTGATCTCCACGAGCCGGCGGTACACCTCCGGCGACACGTAGCGGTCGGCCGTGAACGCCGGCGAGTACCCGGGGGCGGGCACGTTGCAGGGTCCGAACGTCACGCTGATGCCCGCCGACTCCGCCATGGCCTGCGCCGACGCCGCGGCCGCTGGATCGTCGGGATGCACCCCGCACCACGCCCAGGTGTCCACCGGCACCGGGAGCGACGTCGGCGGCGAGGTCGCGGGCGCGGCACCGACGGACGTGACCGCACCGGGTGCTGGTACCAGGGGCAGCGGCACCACGGCGAGCAGGAGTCCGACGAGCACCGCCGGCAGCGTCGCGAGGGGTCGCGGGCCGCGTCGGCGCCGCGATCGGGGAACGACGACCTGGGGCACGACGACCCGAGAGGCGATCGGGGTGGAGGGGTCGGGATATGGCACGCGTTCGCCTTCCTGGAGGGCGCGGTCGCAACCGGGCCGGAGGGGGGTGTCCGCTCGCCGCGATCCTACGGTGCGTCCACCCTCCCGCCACCGGCAGGGTTCACGGGGCGTCACCGACGGCCACGTCGGGTGGTCGTCGTGCGCGGACGTTGACACCGAATTGCGTTCAAGCACACCCGCCCGGGTGCCGACAACTCATTCGGATCACGACTCATCCGGATCACGACCGGATCGCGACGCGATCCCCGGCTCGCGGCCTGACGAGACCGGACCATCCGATCACCCGATGCACGGCTGATCACCACGATCGAGAGCACATGCGACGACGAGCTTCCCGCGCTGCGGGCGAGACACCCGAGGTGGTGACGGACGACCCCGCCGCCGTGCACGGGGGCCACGCCGGCGATCCCGGCGATCTCGACGATCCCGGCGATCGGGTCGACCCGTTCGACCGGTTCGCGTCCGTCGACGAGCGCGCGACCCGGAGCGCCCGGAGCGGCGCGCGTCGCGACGCCCGAGCGCGACAGGTCGTGCTGCGCACGCACGCCCACCGCCACGCACTGCCGGACGCGTTCGCGTCGATGCACCGCCGCGGCACGATCATGGTCCGGCTCGCTGCGATCGTCGTCGCCGCGACCGTCGTCACCGCCGTGGTCACCGGCGTGGGTGACGGGATCGAGACCCCCCGCCCGCTCGACGCCGCGGCGGCCGCGGCGACCGCGGTCCTGCTCGCCGGGCTCGTCTGCACGGATCGCCACCGGCGCTTCGCCTGGACGCTGCTCACCACGGCCGTCGGTGTGCTCGTCACCGCACTGGCCTGGCAGGTGTGGCTCGACCCGATCGGCTGGGAACGCACGTCGAACGTGATCTGCGTCGGCGGTGTCCTGCTCCTCACGGTCGCCGTCGCGGTCGTCGGCCGCTCCGCCACCACCGGTGCGAGCCGCAGCGACCGCCTCGACGGCGTGGTGATCGTGCTCGGCGCGTGCGCCGGCCTCGCCACCCTGTGGCAGGGATCGGCCGACGCGCTGAGGGTGGAGTCCGACACGGCACGGCTCGCCCTGATGATGGTGGGCGCCGACGTGCTGCTGCTCGCCGTCGCCGTCGCGACGGTGTCGGCGATGCGGTACCGGCCCACCCTGTCGGCGGGGCTCACGGTGCTCGCGGCGACGGCGATGCTCGTGGCCGACCTGCGCTCACTGCAGGTGCTTCTCGAACTCGGGGTCCAGGTCGGTTCGTTCGCGGCGACCCCACCGCCAACGCCCACCGGCACCACCGAGTTGCGCGTGGTGGCCCTGCTGCTGATCGCCGTCGCGGCCTGGCTCCCGCAGTCGTCGCGCGCCGACCTCCCCGTACGCCGGCCCGACATCAGCGTGGCGCCCGTCGTGGCGAGCTTCATCGCGCTGGTCATCCTCGGCGCGACGATCATCGGCGAGGTCAACACGGCGGCGGCGCTGCTCGCGTTCGCCACCGTCGCGACGATCATCCTCCGCGCCGGCCTCACCGTCCACGACATCCACTCCGGCGGTGAGAGCTACCGGCTCGCCCGCACCGACGAGCTCACCGGGCTCACCAACCGGCGCGGGTTCCTCGAGGGGCTCGACCGGCTGATCGAGGTCGCGCCGCTGAACGTCGCCGTGATGGTCATCGACCTCAACGGGTTCAAGGAGGTCAACGACTCGCTCGGCCACCACGCGGGCGACGAACTGCTCCGCCTCGCCGCCGACCGGTTCCGGCCGGTGGTCGGCTCCGCCGGCCTCCTGGCACGCCTCGGTGGCGACGAGTTCGGTGTCGTGATCATGGTGCGCGACAAGCACGCCGCGCTCGAAGGCGCGTCGATGCTGCAGCGCTCGCTCGACGACGCGTTCGAGGTGGACGGCCTGAGCGTGCGGGTCGGTGCGGCGATCGGCGTGGCGCTGTACCCGTCGCAGGCACGCACCCGGTCCGGGGTGCTGCGCAGCGCCGACGTGGCCATGTACGACGCGAAGACCCGTCGCACGGGCGTGGAGCTGTACCACCCGGCGAGCGACTTCTGCACCCGCGACAAGCTGCAGCTGCTGGAGGACCTGCGCGAGGCGATCGAGCACCGCCGGCTCACGCTCCACTACCAGCCGAAGGTCGGGTTGACCGACGGCAAGATCACCGGCTCCGAGGCACTGGTTCGCTGGCAGCACCCGACGCGGGGGTTGCTCACACCGGACGAGTTCGTGCCGCTGGCCGAGCGCGC
>WLDE01000227.1 GCA_009704985.1 Actinomycetota bacterium
GACGGCGGCGCCCGAAATGAAGTGAGGCATCGCGTGAACTCGACCCTCGGTGGCCGGCTTCCCGGAATCTTGACGATGGCGAGACGACGGCAGAATGGCGCCATGACCTCGAACGGACGGCGGAGCCCGATCCTGCCGTCGCCGCGCCGTCACGGGCCGGAGGTGCGGTGACCGGCCGGTTCGCCCCCTCGCCCACCGGACCGCTCCACCTCGGCAACCTGCGCACGGCGCTCGTGTCGTGGCTCGCCGCGCGTCGCACCGCCGCCACGGGTCGCTGGCTCGTGCGGATGGAGGACCTCGACCCCGTCACCTCGTCACGCGACCACGAGGTGCGCCAACTCCGCGACCTGGCCCGTCTCGGGATGTCGCCCGACGGTGAGGTGGTGCGCCAGTCCGAGCGCTTCCACCTGCACCGTGAGGCGATCGCCCGGCTGGACGCCGACGGGTTGGTGTACCGCTGCTACTGCACCCGTCGCGAGATCCGGGAGGCGGCATCCGCCCCGCACGATGACGGCCGCCCCGACGGCACCTACCCCGGCACGTGCCGCGAGCTCACGGCCCACGCACGCCACCAGCGCGAGCAGCAGGGTCGCCGCGCCGCGCTCCGCCTCCGCACCGAGGGCGAGATCCACGAGTTCGACGACCTCGTGCTCGGCCTGGTGCGCGGCACGGTGGACGACGTGGTGTTGCAGCGCAACGACGGCGTGCCGGCGTACAACCTGGCCGTGGTGGTCGACGACCACCTGCAGGGCGTCGACCAGGTGGTGCGCGGCGACGACCTGGCGTCGTCGACGCCACGCCAGCTGCACCTCCACCGGCTCCTCGGGTTCGCCCCACCCGCCTACGCCCACGTGCCGCTCGTGCTCGGACCGGACGGGCAGCGCCTCGCGAAGCGACACGGCGCGGTCACCCTCGACGATCTCGCGGCCGCCGGCTGGGACGACGTCTCGGTCGCGCGGCTGCTGCTCGGCAGCCTCGGCCTCGCCGTGCCCGATCCGTCGCGCATCGAGCCGCTCCGGGTGACCGACGTCCTCGACGCGGCCTCCGCCACCTTCTCGTTCGCGACCCTGGCGCGCGAGCGCTGGGTGCTCGATCCGGCCGCGCTCGATGCGCCGCCGGCGCACCGCTGAGGCGCGGGACGATCTGGCACGATGCTCGGCGTGCAGACGTTCTCCGACCTCCAGCAGATCCTCGGCTACCAGGGCGCCGTCCCCGAGGACGAGGACGGCGAGCTGGTCGAGATCGGCAACGAGATGTACCGAACCACGTTCTGGACGCCGTCGTTCTGCGACACGGTGATCCGGGCCGCCGAGGCGGTCGGCGCCTTCGAGCAGCAGGAGGACGACCCCGTGCCCGGCCACGAGGTGTCGCTCGCGGTGATCAGCCCGGCGCTGTTCGAGCACGTGCAGCAGGACCTCGGCATGCGGCTGTGGCCCCGGTTCCGGCAGGCGTGGCCGTACATCGACTACTACGGCCTCCGCGACGCGTTCGTGATCAAGTACCAGCTCGGCGGGCAGGAGTCGCTGCGCATCCACCACGACGTCGCGCAGGTGTCGGCGTCGGTGAAGCTGAACGACGACTACACCGGCGGCGAGCTCGACTTCCCGCGCCAGGGCGTCACCAACGCCGACATCGCCGTGGGCGACCTCGTGGTCTGGCCGAGCCTCGTCACCCACCCGCACCAGAGCAACCAGCTGCGGTCGGGCACGAAGTACTCGCTCACCATCTGGTTCGAGCTGCCGCAGATCTGATCCCACCTGCCGCAGATCTGATCCCACCTGCCGCAGATCTGATCCGGGCCGTGGGGGGGGGGGTGCCACCGTTCGCGAGTGGGGCACCTGTAGTGTGGCGATCACTCGCCGTGTTCGTCTCCCCACGCACGTCAGGTCTCGGATGATCCCTCGCCCCCACAGGTCGCATCGCAGGCACGTGCAGCACGCGCTGCCGCTGCTCGGGCTCCCCGTGGTGCTGTTCGCGCTGTCGTCGTGCAGTGCCACCGGTGGCTCCGCCCGTGCCGAGGCTCCCCCGACACAGGTGACCGTGGCCCCCACCGTCGCCGTGTCGCCGATGCCGCCCAGCTCGGTCGAGGCCGTCACCACCACGGCCGTGCCCACCACCACGTTGCCGCCCACCACCACGGCCGCGCCGACCACCACGGCGGCGCCCACCACCACGGCGGCGCCGACCACCACGCTGCCGCCCAACGTCCAGATCGTCGGCCCGTCGGCGGTGCTCATCGAGGCCGTCGGCCAGCGCGACGGCGAACCCACCCGGATCATGCAGGAGCGGCTGCTGCAGCTCGGCTTCTGGCACGCGGGTGCCGACGGCGAGTACGGCCACACCACCAAGCAGGCCGTGATGGCGTTCCAGAAGTACCTGGGCCTGCCCGCGACCGGTGAGGTCGATCAGGTGACGGCCGACTACCTCACGAACGTCACGCAGCGCGCCAACGGCCTCACCGACACCGGCGACCTGATCGAGGTCGACAAGTCGCGCCAGCTCCTCTTCATCGTCCGCGGCGGTCAGACGCTCTGGACGATCAACGCCTCCACCGGCAGCGAGATCCCGTACGAGACGCCGAACAAGAACGATCCCACCAAGATCGAGGTCGGCGACTCCGTCACCCCGGTCGGGCTGTTCAAGGTGTACCGCGAGCACGCCGACGGCTGGCGCGAGGGCGACCTCGGCGAGATCTTCCGACCGAAGTACTTCCGCGGTGGCGTCGCCGTCCACGGGTCGGGCAGCATCCCCGACTATCCGGCGTCGCACGGCTGCGTGCGCGTGAGCACGGCGGCGATGGACTTCATCTGGGCGAACGACTTCATGCCGATGCGTTCGGTCGTGTGGGTCCACGGCCAGATCCCCACCGCGCCGCTGTGACCGTCCCACCCGTCGGGCCGTCCCGGCCCGACCCACGTCCCAGGGGGGTTCTCGACGTGTTGCCCGTGATCGGAGCCCTGCGACCCTGGGCCGACCCCGACGCCGTCCACCTGCACCGGCTGCCGATGCACGTGCCGCTGCCCGTCACCGACGACGCACGCCGCTCGCTCGACGGCGACTGGCACTTCACCCGCTTCGCCTCACCCGACCAGGTGCCCGCCGAGGCCGTGCTCGGTCCGACGCCCACCACCGGCCGCACCATCGCCGTGCCCGGCAACTGGACCCTGCAGGGCACCGAGGACACGCCGTGGTACACGAACGTGCAGATGCCCTTCGACGGGCCTCCGCCGCGGCTGCCAGAGCTCAACCCGACCGGTGTGTACCGCCGCAGCTTCACCCTCGCTCGTGGCTGGCGGTCGCAGCAGGTGGTGCTGCACGTCGGTGGCGCGGAGAGCGTCCACGCCGTGTACCTCAACGACCGCTTCGTCGGGTACGGCACCGACAGCCGGCTGCCCAGCGAGTACGACCTCACCGAGCACCTCGTCTCGGGCGCCAACCACCTCGCGATCGTGGTCGTCCGCTTCAGCGCGCAGAGCTACGTCGAGGACCAGGACCAGTGGTGGATGGCGGGCCTGCACCGCAGCGTGTTCCTGGAGGTGCGGCCGCTGGTGCACGTGGCCGACGTGCGGGTGCGCGCCGACCTGCGGGTGGACGACGGCACGGGACTGCTGCACGTGCGCACCGACGTCGGTTTCGTGGGCGCCCCCTCGGCCGGGTGGGCGGTGCGGTCGTGGCTCGAACGGCTCGACGGCCGCCGGGTCACCACCCCGCACACCGGCGACGTGCCGCACGAGTTCGACGTGCCCTACGTGTTCGCCGGCCACCGGGTGGAGGCGACGTGGGAGGTGCCGCGGATCGCGCCCTGGAGCGCCGAGTCACCCACCCGCTACCGCGTGGTCGTCGAGCTGCTCGGCCGCGACGGCACGGTGCACCAGCGCACGTCGCAGCTCGTCGGGTTCCGCCACGTCGAGGTCCGCGGCCGCCAGTTCCTGGTGAACGGGCAGCCGATCTGGGTGTTCGGCGTGAACCGCCACGACCACCACCCCGATCGCGGCAAGGCCGTCACCGTCGACGACATGCGCGCCGACCTCGAGGTGATGCGGCGGCACAACATCACCGCGATCCGCACCTCGCACTACCCGAACGACGTGGCCTTCTACGACCTCTGCGACGAGCTCGGCATGTACGTGGTGGACGAGGCGAACATCGAGAGCCACGCCTACAACACCAGCCTGTGCAACGACCCGCGCTACCTGTCCACCTGGCTCGCGCGCGGGTCGCGGATGGTGCAGCGCGACCGCAACCACCCCTCGATCCTGCTGTGGAGCCTCGGCAACGAGAGCGGCTACGGCACGCACCACGACGCGCTCGCCGGCTGGATCCGCCACGACGACCCCACGCGGCCGCTGCACTACGAGGGCGCGCCGTTCCACGCCGGCTGGGTCGACGGCGGGCTCGCGGCCAGCGACCTCGTCTGCCCGATGTACGCGCCGATCGACGCGATCGAGCGCTACGGGTCGTCCGGGAAGGGCGCCCGGCCGCTGATCCTGTGCGAGTACTCGCACGCGATGGGCAACTCCAACGGCACCCTCGCCGACTACTGGGACGTGATCACCTCCACGCCGGGTCTGCAGGGCGGGTTCCTGTGGGAGTGGAAGGACCACGGCATCCGCCAGGTGCTGCCCGACGGCACGGTCCGCCTCGCCTACGGCGGTCAGTTCGGCGAGACCCCGCACGACGGCAACTTCGTGGCCGACGGCCTGGTGTCCGCCGACCTCGAACCGCACCCGGCGATGCAGGAGGTCGCGTGGGTGTACCGGCCGGTCACCGTCGCCCGCGGGCGCCGCGGCACGCTGCGCGTGACCAACCGGCAGTCCTTCGTCGGGCTCGACGCGTTCGACGCACGCTGGACGCTGCTGGTCGACGGGGTCGAGGTGCGCAGCGGTCGGTTGCGGCTGCCGAAGGTGGCGCCGCGCGACACCGTGGACGTGCCGGTGCCCGTCACCGTGCCGGACGGCACCGGCCAGGTGCTGCTGTCGGTCTGCTTCACCCTGAAGCGCGACACATGGTACGCCGCCGCGGGCCATCTCGTCGCGTGGGATCAGGTGGAGCTCCGCGCAGCTCGCCCGGTCCGGCCCGGCCGCTTCCGCCCGAACCACGACGCCGCCGCGATCGACGAGCTGTTGGTCTCGCCGATCGAGCTGTGCATCTTCCGTGCCCCGATCGACAACGACGGCTTCAAGCTGATGCCCGACCTGTCGCGTCGCATCCGGGTGGGCGGCACCACGCTCGTGCACTGGCAGGACACCGGTGTCGACCGGCTGCCCGCCGACGAGCTGGTGGAGCACACCTGGGACCGGGCCGCCTCGGGCGACTCGGTGGAGTACCGCCACCGCGTGGTGGTGCCCGACGAGCTCGCCGACCTCGGCCGCATCGGCGTGACGTTCCAGCTCCCGGCCGGGTTCGAGCGGGTGCGCTGGTTCGGGCGCGGTCCGGCGGAGAACTACCCGGACCGCAACCGTGGTGCGCTGCTCGGCACCTGGGACGGCACGCCCGACCGGTCGCCGTACCTGGTGCCGCAGGAGTTCGGCCTGCGCACCGACTGCCGCTGGTTCGAGTTCGCCGACCGTGACGGTCGTGTGGTGCGGCTCGACGCGCTGCGCCCGTCGGCGCTGCACGTGTCGGCCACCCACCACACCGTGCACGACCTGTACGAGGCCCCGACGGCCACGGCGCTGCGGCCCCGCCCCGAGCTGGTGGTGCACGTCGACCTCGCCCATCGCGGGATCGGCACCGCGAGCTGCGGCCCCGACACGCTGCCGGCGTACCGCATCGCCCCCGGCGTCCACGAGTTCGCCTACCGCCTCACCGTCGCACGCAGCTGACGCTGCCGCCCCGGCCCGGCCGGATCAGCCGGTGGTTGCGTCGGCTGCGTCGGCTGCGTCGGCGCGACGGATGCGCAGCTTGCGGTTCGTCGCGTTGAGGCACTCGCCCGTCTCGAGGTCGAACTTCCACCCGTGCAGGGTGCACACCAGGTGGTCGCCGTCGATCTCGCCGAACACCGCGAGGTCCGCCTGGCGGTGCGGGCAGAGGCGCTCGCACACGTGATCGCCGATCCGGATCTCCTCGCCGGCCAACCCGCCTCGGTCGGGGTCGGCCTTGCGGAGCGCCTCGGCCTCGGTGCGGCGCATGCGCTCGACCGACAGCGACTTGAAGAAGTTGTAGACGTACTCGTTGTACGGCCCGGCGCGCCACGCCCGGAAGCGGGCCGACAGGAACAGCGAGTTGCTCCAGTCGACCGCACGCTGGGCGACCACCGTCTCCACGAGCTCGCGCTGGATCACGAAGCAGAACTCGTAGGGCTCGCCCGCGTGCTCGCGCACCTGGCCGTTCGGGAAGTCGATCAGGATGTCGAGGTCGCCGGCACGTAGCAGCACGTTGGCGCCCACCCCGGCGCGCAGCGTGGGCGCCATCGCGAGCAGTGGCTCCCACCAGGCGGTCACCGTGGCGAGCAGGTCGTCGGTGTGCGCGGTCCAGCCGGCCTTCAGGTCGGCGAGCCACGGCAGGTAGTCGGCCTGGTAGGCCTCGAGGTACTCCCGCTTGTGGTCGAAGATCGCGGCGACGTCGTCGTCGCTCATCGGGTGGGTGACGCGGAACCCGTCGGGCTCCACGTCGATCGCGGTGCCGGGGATCGCGAGCACGCCGATGTGGCCGTCGCCGGCGAGCCGGTCGAGGAAGACCCGCTGGTCGGGGAAGATGCTCAGCTCGTCGCCGTCGATCATGTTGAGGCCGAACAGCTCGGGGTCGAGGAACGCAGGCGGCCCGGCGCTCGGCACGACGGCGCGTGCGTCGACCGCCTCGACGTAACGCATCGCACGTGTGAGCTGGCTCTCGACCTTGAGGTCGACGAGCTCGCGCATCCGCTCGGGCGTCTCGTCGTACACCATCGGGTACCAGATGGCGCCCGAGTACTGGATCCAGTGCAGGTCGACCGGGCCGTGGGCGCGCAGGGCGTCGAGGTTGTTGGTGCGGCAGTCGTTCTGGTTCACGAGGCGCGACACGCCGTCGCTCACGACGAGCGCCGAGTCGCCGCCCGGACCGTCGGTGATGCTCACCTCGACGTGGATCGCGATCCGCAGGTCGCCGTTCAGCTGCACCTCCTCGCCGTCGGTGGTGCGCACGAACCGGGTGAAGCCCATGTCGCGCAGCCGGCGTTCGAGTTCGCGCGTGGGATATCCCGGGAGCAGCACGGTGGTGTCGCGGCTCACGTGGTGCGGGAGCCACGTCTCGTCGAGGTGGTCGCCGTGGATGTGGCTGATGTACAGGTAGTCCGGGTGCTCGATCCGGTGCTGCAGCTCGGGGTCGAGCCGGTCGTTGCGCGGGAACACGAACCACGACCCGAAGAACGCCGGGTCGAACCAGGGGTCACACGTGATCGAGCCGAAGCGGGTCTCGATCAGGATGCCGGCATGGCCGATGGAGGTCGCGCGCACGCCCGACGACGGTAGCGGCTGGGGTGGACACCGGACCCGCAGCCCGATCGGGCCGAAGGTCACAACCCGGTCGGCCGGGCGCCGGCCGGGAGCGGATCAGGCGACGGGCGGGATCAGGCGACGGGCGGGATCAGGCGACGGGCGGGTCGGTGTACTGCTGGCCGGCGCGCGACACGTGCTCGGTCCAGGTGGAGCCGTCCCAGTAGCGCAGCTCGAAGCGGCCGGCCGGGTCGGCGTACCAGCCGGCGGGCACGGCGGGTACCGCGGCGGCGGGCGCCGGGGTGTACGTGGCGGCCGGGGTGGAGGTGGCGGCGGGCTGCGGCTCGTACGAGGCGGCGGGTGCCGGATCCGGGGCGGTGGCCCAGCCTGC
>WLDE01000228.1 GCA_009704985.1 Actinomycetota bacterium
GACGTCGTCGGGGAGCCAGGTGAGGGTGACCCAGTCGTTCAACCGCACCTCGCCGTCGGCGACGACGAGGATGCCGGGTTCCCGGGTTGCCTGGATCGCCCACAGGCCGGCGCCGCTGAGCAGCACCGCGACGGCCGCAGCGGCGGAGATCGACGAGCGACGACGCCGGCGGCGCTGCCGGGCCCGAGTGCGCACGTCGGCGATCGGCGGGACGGCGGGCCGCTGGTCGCTCACGAATCGGTCGAGCACGGCGGTCAGCTGGTCGGTCACGGGGTCACCTCCTGGTGGTGGTCGGGGCCGTCGTGCGAGTCCCCGAGCGCGGCGCGCATCGAGCGCTTGGCGTCGCTCAACGTCGAGGCCACGGTGCCGTCGGCGAGGCCGGTGACGGCGGCGGTCTCGGCCTGCGAGAGCCCGAGCACGAGGCGCAGCACGAGCACCTCGCGTTGGCGCCGCGGGAGGGCGTCGACGAGCTGACGGATCTCGACCGGCAGGGCGGCCGTGGTGACGTGCTCGCTGCGCGGCACCGTGCGCCGCAGCAACGAGCGGCCGAGCGACGCACGCCGCTGCTGGCGCTTCCACACGTTCACCGCCACCCGGTACGTCCACGCCTCGGGTGCGTCCATCGTGCCCACGCGCCGCCAGCGTTCGAGCGCCCGGGCCATCGCCTCCGCGGTGGCGTCGGCGGCGGCATGGGGGTCGCCGGTCACGATCGTCAGCGAGGCCTGCAGCCGTGGCGCGGTGGATGCGTACCAGCGGTCGAACTCGGGCGGCGGGACGACGACGCGCACGAGGTCGTCCTCGGCCCGGTCGTCGAGGTCGTCCTCGATCGCCGCCCGTTCGGTCGTGTCGTCCGTCATCACCTCACCGAGTCACGAACCGGCAGATCCGTTGGGTCGTGGAGGACATCATGACCGGTGGCGAGCGACGGATGCCGTGACGCGACCTGTCGTCGGTCGACCCGTGGTCCGGGTCAGGAGTTCTCGGCGAGTTCGCGTTCCAGGCTGGCGCGGCGGTCGGCGCCGATGCCGATGCCGGCGGGGCTCACGCCGCTCGGCGTCTCGCCGGGGGCGCACTTGCGGTACAGCAGCACGAGGGCGTTCTCGTAGTCGCCGACCAGGCAGAACTGATTCGCCACCACCTGGTTCGGGGCGTCGCTGCCGAAGTTGCTCGACGCGTTCGGTTCGTACCACCCCGTCCAGAAGTTCGTGAGCAGCACCCAGTCCGCGGAGGCGACATCCGAGGCCAGGCTCGACCCCTCGTCGTCGGCGAGGCCCGGGTCCATCTCGATGAAGTACGTGGCCGGCTCGAGCTCGGGGAACATGAAGTAGAACACCACGTCGCTGTAGATCGTGCGGCTCAGGTCGGCCGGGCCGACGAGCAGCCGCTCGCCCGGCTTCGACGAACGGTCGAGCTCGTCGATCGCCGCCTGGCTCGCACGCTGCAGCGGCTCGTTGCCGAAGTAGAACCGGCGATCCTCGCGGCTCACCTCGTAGCCGCCGATCTTGTCGCCGACGCTGATCCGGGTGTACAGCAGGTACGAGCGGTACGTGTAGAAGGGCATCACGACGAGCATCGCGACGGCGAGCACGGCGCCGATCGCGATGTCGCGTCGCACGGCCGTCAGCTTCGGTCGCACCACCCCGGCCAGCTCGGCGAGCACGGGCGCGAGCAGCGCGAACGACACGCACGACCCCCAGGCGAGGTGCGTGCTGTCGGGTCGCTGCAGCGCCTGGGGGAGCAGGCCGAGGCCGAGCAGCGCGCCGCACAGCAGCGTGAGCCGCTGTGGGGAGTCGCCCCGCCGTCGCAGCCAGATCGCGGCGATCACGACCCCGAACGCGGTGGCGATCACCACCCAGAACCACAGCCACAGCTGGTGATGTGCGGCCAACGCGGGGAGGCGCCACCACGGTGCGTCGGCGGGTCCCTCCACCACGGCCTGCAGCGCGCCGTCGACCTTGTCGAAGCTCGGCGGCTGGGGCAGCTCTCGCCCGGGGCGCAGCTCGCGCACCGGCTCGGTCACCATGCCGCGCCACGCGGCGGGGAACCCGGCCACGGCCAGGTGCAGCCACATCGGGAGGAGTCCGACGACGGAGCCGCCGATCCCGAGCGCGGGTGCCCGCCAGCCGAGGGTGCGCAGTCCCTTCCACCACATGAAGCAGTGGGCGAGGCCGAGTGCCACCACGAGGTCGGGACGGAAGCTCATCGCGAACCCGGCGAGCGCACCCGAGGCGAGCAGCACCACGATGCGCTCGCGCCCCGTGGTGTGCAGGGCGCGCACGCCGAACACGACGCTCCAGATCGCGAGGGCCACCGCACCCTCCCACGCCAGCGCGGACAGCCCGATCGGGGTGAGCACCAGCAGGGTGGTGGTGATCGCGGCGACGACCGCGAGCAGGTGGCCCCACGCCCGCACGAGGGCGTAGACACCGAAGATGAGCCCGAGGTGCTGCAGCAGCCCGAAGCCGCGCTGTGCCTCCAGGGTGTAGCCGAACACCTCGTACCAGCCCATCAGCACGTGGAGCGAACCCGGCCCGTAGAGGTGGAGGAAGTCGACGTTGGGCACGTCGCCGGCGAGCATGCGCTTGGGGAAGACGAGCATGAACGCCTCCTCCATCGACGACCCGGTGCCGCGGTAGAGGCCGCGCAGCGGGATCAGCACGACCGCCATGATCGTGGCGACGCTCAGCCACGCCGCACGGCTCGGCCGTCGCCACAGGTCGCCGCCCAGCACGTACGGCACCCGCGGCGACGACGCTGCGGGAGCGGTCGTGCCGTCGTCGGGCGAGGCATCGGTCGAGGCATCGGTCGAGGCATCGGTCGAGGCATCGGCCACCGGTGACGCCGTGGTGGTGTCGTCCGGGGGAGTGGGGGACGCGGGGGCGTCGTGCTCGTCCGCTGCTTGCACGGTGCGACACTAGTGACCAGGGGTAGCCTCGCACCCGCATGTCGGCCGACCGCACCCCCGCCGAGCCACCGCCGGCATCCGATCCGCCCTCGAACGCCGCAACGAACGCCGCAACGAACGCCGACCTCGACGAGATCGGCCGCCTCGCCGCCGAGATGATCGATCGGGGGGTCCGGCGCGTGCACACGATGGCGTGGCGCGACCTCGACGACCCGGACGCCGGCGGCAGCGAGGTGCACGCCGACGAGTTCATGCGCCGCTGGGCGGCCGCCGGACTCGACGTCACCCACCGCACCAGTGCCGCCGTCGGTCAGCCGGCCGAGCGCACCCGCAACGGCTACCGGGTGATCCGTCGCGGCAGCCGCTACACGGTGTTCCCGCGCACGATCGTGAGCGAGATCACCCGGCGCATGGGACCGTACGACGCGCTGGTGGAGATCTGGAACGGGGTGCCGTGGTTCTCGCCGGTGTGGTGCCGGGCGCCCCGCATCACCTTCCTGCACCACGTGCACGGACCGATGTGGGGGCAGATCCTGCCCGGACCGCTCGCCGGGTTCGGTCGTGCCCTCGAGGCCCGCATCGCGCCGCCCTTCTACCGCCGCACCCAGATGGTCACGCCGAGCGAGGCCACCCGCGAGGAGCTCCTCGAACTCGGCTTCCACCCCGATCGCGTGCTCGCCGTGAACAACGGCGTGAGCGAGCAGTTCCACCCGGCGCCCGATCCGGCGGTCGCCCGGTCACCGCACCCCCTGGTCGTGGCCGTCGGCCGGCTGGCGCCAGTGAAGCGGTTCGACGAGCTCGTCCGGGCCGCCGTGGTGGCCAAGCGGTCCGTGCCCGACCTGCGGCTCGAGATCGTGGGCAGCGGGCCGATGCGTGCCGAGCTCGACGCACTCGTCGCCGCCGAGGGCGCGGGCGACTGGATCAGCTTCGTCGGTCAGCTGCCCCACGCCGACCTCGTCGAGCGCTACCAGCGGGCGTGGCTCGTCGCGAGTGCGTCGCTCGCCGAGGGCTGGGGCCTCACGCTCACGGAGGCCGCGGCGTGTGGCACCCCTGCGGTCGCGACCGACATCCGCGGCCACCGCAGCAGCGTGGTCGACGGCGTCACCGGGGTGCTCGCCCCGCTCGACCAGCTCGGTGACACCCTCGCCCGGGTGCTCACCGACCACGGGCTGCGGGAGCGGCTCGCCGCCGACGCGCTCGCCCGGGCCCGCACCCTCACGTGGGACGCGTCGGCGCTCGGGATCCTGCGGGCACTGCACGCCCAGGTGCTCGCGCGCCGCTGACGACGACGTGCGTCAGCCGGGGAGGTGCTGCATCGCCCACTTCACGGCGCGCAGGGCACCCTGCTTGGCCGTGGTGCGGTGGTGCGAGGCACCGGCCTGCTCGGTGATCGCACGGTTGGCGACGAACCAGTCGTAGCTGGCGGCGAACATCTCCTCGTTCGAGTACCGCGGCTGCCAGCCGAGCGTCTCGCGGGCGTGGGCGATGTCGAACCACATCGACTTCGAGTACATGATCCAGTGGTACGGCGCGAACGGGGCGATCCGCAGCCCGGCGGCCGCCTGCATCGCGAGCGACGTCGCCCGCGCCGGGAGCGAACGCACGTGCGCGCCGGTGCCGGCGTGGCGGCACAGCGACTCCAGCGACTCGCGCATCGTGCCGAAGCGGTCGGTGCCCGCGTTGACGATCATCGGACCCGGCCGGAGTGCGGCCAGCAGGCACACCTCGGCGAGGTCGTCGGCGTGCACGAACTGGTACCGGTTCGACCCGTCGCCGAGCACCACCACGTCGGCACCGTCGGCGATCCAGTCGAACAGGATGCCGAAGATGCCGAGCCGCCCGTGCCCGAGGATGGTGCGCGGCCGCACGACGCTGACGTCGAGCCCCTTCGCCGCGGCGTCGAGGCACGCCCACTCGGCGGCGAGCTTGGCGTGGCCGTAGGCCTCGGCGGGTGACGGCACCGTGGTGGGCAGCACCGGGTTGCGCTCGGGCACGCCGAACACGGCGCTCGACGACGTGTGCACCACCTTGGCCACCCCGGCGCGCGCCGACGCGTCCAGCAGCAGGCGGGTGCCGTCGACGTTCACGGTGCGCAGCAGCCGCTGGTCCTTGGCGAGCGGCACCTGGGCGACGTTGTGGAACACGAGATCGACACCCTCGACGGCGGCCGCGACGGTGGCCGCGTCGCGGATGTCGCCCAGCACGATCTCGACGTCGGCGGGACGGTCGTCCGCGTCGTTCAGGTCGAGCACGCGCACCTGGTGACCGGCGGCGCGGAGTCGTTGCACCAGCAACGACCCGAAGTACCCCGAGCCACCCGTGACGAGCGAGGTGGTCACAGCTCGAGCCCCTGGTCCTTGCACCACCGGATGCTGCGGCGCATGCCCTCGTACAGCTCGACCTTCGGCTCGTAGCCGAGCTCGGCAGTGGAGGCGCTGATGTCGCAGGCGATCGTCTTGTCCATCTCGCCCAGCACGTGCAGCTGCTGCTGGTAGCGACCGACGCCCTGGATCAGGCGGTCGCCGAGCTCGGCGACGCGTCCGGCGATGCGCGGCAACCTCAGGGCACCGTCCTTCACCTCGTACCCCTCGTCGCGCAGCGCCCGACCGACCGTGGCGACGATCTCGGTGACCGGGTACGGCCGCGCATCCGCGATCCAGTACCCCTTGCCCCGGGCCGCCGGGGTGAGCTCGGCCGCGAGGATGCCGTCGACCAGGTTGTCGACGTACACCATCGAGCGGCGTTGGCCTCCGTCGCCGATCACCGGGAACCTCCCGGTGCGCACCATGCGGAAGAAGGTGGTCTGGCGGGCCGGCTGGAACGGACCGTAGAACCACGGCGGGCGCACCACGGTGGCGTCGAGCCCCTGCTCGACGGCGGCGAAGACGGCCTGCTCGGCCTCCATCTTCGAGCGGCCGTAGCCGTAGTACGGGTGGTACGGCTCGTTCTGGCGGAACACGTCGTCGGGGTGCGGGTTGGTGCCGAACGGGCTGTTCGACGACACGTGCACCAGCCGGCGGATCCCGGCGGCGCGTGCGGCCGCCACCACGTTCCGGGTGCCCTCGGCGTTCACGTGGAAGAAGTCGGCCACGCGAGAGGGGTGGATGACACCCGCGGTGTGGATCACGTCGGTGTCGGCACCGGTGCCGGCGAACAGCCGGTCGACGACCGCCCGGTCGCCGATGTCGCCGACCTCGACGGCGATGTCGTCGCCCTGGGGCACGAGCGGCCGCTCTGCGTCGGTGTGCACCAGCACGCGCAGGCGTGTCCGTCCGTCGGCGAGCAGCCGGTGGACGAGTGCACGGCCGAGCCATCCGGCGGCGCCGGTGACGACGGTGCACGCCGGCACCGCGGAACGCTCCGTCATCGGGAGGCACCTCTCGAGTCGATGAAGTGGCGCACGTTGCGGATGGCGATCGCCATCACGGTGGCCTGGGGGTTGACGCCCGGTGCGGTGGGCAGCAGCGACGCGTCGTTCACGAACACGCGCTCCGAGCCGTGCACCTGGCCGAAGGAGTCGGCGCCGCAGCGCGAGGAGTGCTCGCCCAGCGGCACGGTGGAGCAGAGGTGCACCGTCATCACGCTCGCCCGGGACGCGGCGAAGCGCTCCTGCAGGGTGGCGAGATCGGCGCGGGTGCGCACGACCGGCGCGCCCCGGAACGACGGGAACACCTCCGTGGCGCCGGCCTCGAGCATCAGCAGCGCGAGCCGCGACAGTCCGCTGCGAAGCAGTTCGCGGTCGCGTCGCGTGAGCCGGTACGTGACGAGCGGGTCGCGCAGGCCCGGGATCGCCTGCACGAGGCCGCGCCCCTCGCTGGTGATCGCGGCGTAGTACACGCTCATCCGCCGCCAGGTCTCGACCGCACCGGAGAACGTGGCCCACTCGTCGCTGAGTGCGAGCGCGACGAGGCCGCTGTGGCTCGCCGACCCGCCGAAGCTGAGGTGTGGGGCGAACTCCTTCACCTGGTGCACCGGCACGTCGTCGGGCACGTTCACCTCGTCGGCGAACCGTGCGGTGAGCTTCACGGTGGGGTGCACCGCGAGGGTGCGACCGATGTTGCGGCGGAAACCCGAGCGTTGCAGCAGCGCCGGTGTCTGGATCGCGCCACCGCACACGAACACCCATCGGCAGTGGACGGCCGCACCCGGCACCCGGCCCGTGCCGTCGCCGTAGGTGATCTCGACGTGCACGGCCGAGCCGAGCGTGACCACGCGGTCCACCCGGGCGTCGACGAGCATGCGTGCACCGGCGGCGAACGCCCGAGGCAGGTAGGTGCGGGTCATGCTCTGGCGCTTGCCGGTGACGGCGTCGCCGCCCGCCGGGTAGCGCATCCACCGCGGGATCTCGCTGTTGCGCCAGCCGAGCGCCTCGGCGCCACGGCGGAGGATCTCGCTGGCGGGCGTCGCCCTGCCCGGCACCGTCGTGACGTTGATCTCGCGCTCGACCTCGTCGGCGATCAGCCCGAGCTCGTCGAGGTCGAGGCCGTCGATGCGGAACTCGCGCCGCCACTGCTCGACGACGTCGAGCGGGGGCCGGAACGACAGGCCGCTGTTCACCTCGGTGCCGCCACCTGCGCAGCGGCCCTCGGTGTACGCGATCGACGGGAGCCCGAGCGCCACCGTGACGCCGCCGGAGCGGTACTGGCGGTCCATCTGCTCGAGCGAGAACGGCCGCACCGAGTCCTGGTCGACCCAGGGGCCCTCCTCGACGATCACCACGTCGAACCCCGCCTCGGCGAGCTCGGCCGCCGTGGTGGCACCTCCCGCACCCGACCCGATCACCACGACGTCGCAGCGCAGGTGCGCCTCGTGCGGGATCAC
>WLDE01000022.1 GCA_009704985.1 Actinomycetota bacterium
GAGCGCGCGCTCGTCGAGTCCTCGCCCGAGCTGCGGGCGCTGGCCGCACGCTGGTCCACCTCGCGTGACCTGCTGGCCGGCGACGCCGACCTCCGACCCGACCCTGCCGTCCGCGACGCGGGCATCGCGGCGGCGATGGCCGTGTACGACGACCTCCACGCCGCCCCGGCCACCGCCCCGGCCACCGCCCCGGCCACCGCCACCTCGTCCCCGCCGGCCCGAGTGCTCCGCTTCGAACGGCGTCAGCGCCAGCAGCGCTGGCTGATGGGCGCCGCAGCGGCCGTGGTGGTGCTGTTCGTCGGCGGGATCGTCGCGAGCGGCGGACTCGGCGGGATCGGTGGCTCGGACCAGGACGACAGCTCCGTGGCCGGTGCCCCGACCGCGGTCGCCGAGGACGGTGCGCCGGCCGACGCGAGCGCCAAGGCCGACCCTGCTGCCTCCTCGATGGCCGACGACAGCTTCACGCTCGAGGCGGCCGAGGCCACGGCTGCGGACGGCATGGCCGAGAGCGCCCAGGCCGATTCGGAGACCACGGCGGCCAGCGCCGACACGCTGGCACCCGAGGCCACCACGTTCGGTGCCGGTGCCGGTGGCGGCGTGGAGGAGCTCAGCGGACCGGCCCAGGTGCTGGAGACGCTGTCCAGCGAGGAGGAGCTCCTCGCGTTCGCCGCCGCCCGCACGGCGCAGCTCCCGCTCCCGGGCCTCGAGTTCCCGTGTGTCGAGCCCGACGTCGAGGCGATGGGCACCGCCACCTTCCGCGGCGTCGAGGTCGTGGTCGTGCAGAACCCCACGTCCGGTGAGGTGCTCGCCCTCGACCTCGCCACCTGCGACGTCGTTGCCTCGGCCCGGCCCTGAGCGCCCGCACGAGTAGGCTCGCCGGCCATGGCCGGCAATCCGCTGAACGATCCGAACTGGGCCCCCGAGCTCGCCAACCTGGTCGACCGCTACGTCGGCCTCGTCCGTGACAACGTCACCGGCAAGGCGGTCACGGCGGTCCGCGGGATCGTGTTCGGTGTGGTGGTCGCCCTCACCTCGATCGCCGCGTTGATCCTCGGCCTCATCCTGGGCACCAGGCTGCTGCAGCGCCTGGTGAACATCGGCGGCTTCATCGACCGTGATTCGTCGGTGTGGGTGTCGTACATGGTGATCGGCGGAATCCTGGTGCTCGCCGGCATGTTCTGCATGCGCAAGCGACACACTCCCACCACCGAGGCCTCCCGATGACCACCACCCCGACCACCCCCGACTCCACCAGCTCCACCAGCTCCGCCGTCTCGCACCACCAGGTCGTCATCGTCGGCTCCGGACCGGCCGGCCTCACCGCCGCCATCTACACGGCCCGCGCGAACCTCGCGCCGCTCGTCATCGAGGGTGAGCCCTCCAGCACGAGCGACCAGCCGGGCGGCCAGCTGATGCTCACCACCGAGGTCGAGAACTTCCCCGGCTTCCCCGAGGGCGTCATGGGCCCCGAGCTGATGACCCGCTTCCGCGACCAGGCCGCCCGCTTCGGGGCCCAGTTCCTCACGGCGAAGGCGACGGCGATCGACTTCAGCGAGCGCCCCTTCAAGGTGTGGGTCCGCGACCAGCTCTACACCGGCGACTCGATCATCGTGTCCACCGGGGCCCAGAGCCTGATGCTCGGGCTCGAGAAGGAGTCGGTACTGCTCGGCCACGGCCTGTCCACCTGCGCGACCTGCGACGGCTTCTTCTTCCGCGGCCAGGAGATCGCCGTGGTCGGCGGTGGCGACTCCGCCGTCGAGGAGGCGACGTTCCTCACGAAGTTCGCCTCGAAGGTGTACCTCGTCCACCGCCGCGACTCGCTGCGCGCGTCGAAGATCATGCAGGAGCGGGCGCTCAACCACCCGAAGATCGAGATGGTGTGGAACACCGTCGTCGAGGACCTCCTCGGCGACGCCAAGCTCGAGGGCGCCGTGCTTCGCAACACCGTCACCGGCGAGACCTCCACGCTGCCGGTCACGGGCCTGTTCGTGGCGATCGGCCACCGACCGAACACCGACCTGTTCAAGGGCGTGCTCGACATGGAGGACTCGGGGTACCTGATCACCCGGCCCGGCTCCACCTACACCAACATCGACGGCGTCTTCGCCTGCGGTGACGTGCAGGACCACACCTACCGGCAGGCGATCACGGCCGCCGGGTCGGGCTGCATGGCGGCGATCGACGCCGAGCGCTGGCTCGAGTCCCAGCACGGCTGACCTGCGGTCGAGCCGCACCGGCGCCCGCCGGGGACCGCAGCCCGCGGTCTCCGGAATGGACGGCCGCCCGTCGTGGTTCCACGTTGTTACAATTCCGTGTCCCTCCGCTCCGGCGTCGCGCCGCCGGGGGGACCTTCGAAAGGACCCGTCATGGCCGATGGCATCGTCACCCTCACCACGTCCACCTTCGACGAGACGGTCGCGAGCAGCGACACGCCGGTCGTCGTCGACTTCTGGGCCGAGTGGTGCGGTCCGTGCAAGATGATCGCCCCGATCCTCGGGGAGATCGCCACCGAGCACGCCGGGCAGCTCACGATCGCCAAGCTCAACGTCGACGAGAACCCCGACCTCGCGATGCGCTTCAACGTGATGAGCATCCCGACCCTGCTCGTGTTCGACAAGGGCCAGGTCGCGAAGCGGCTCGTCGGCGCCAAGGGCAAGGGCGCCCTGCTCCAGGAGCTGCAGGAATTCCTGCCGCCTTCCCACTGACGCCGGGCCAGCACGGAGAGGCCGTGCGCGACCTCCAGCGACGGTTGGCCTCGGCGGGGTTCCCCGCAGGCCCCGGCGCGCGTGTCGGCGCGTTCTGTGCGGCCACCGAGGTCGCGGTGCGTGCCTTCCAGGACCAACGCGGGCTGCGCGCCACTGGCTCCTGCGACGACGAGACCTGGCGCGCCCTGGTGGAGGCCAGCTGGTCGCTCGGCGACCGGATGCTCGTGCTCACGTCGCCCAACCTGCGCGGTGACGACGTCGCCGAGCTCCAGGCATCGTTGGCGCGTCTGGGCTTCGACTGCGGACGGGTCGACGGGATCTTCGGCCCGCTCACCGCGAGGGCACTCGAGGACTTCCAGTCGAACTGCGGCCTCACCGCCGACGGGGTGTGCGGATCGGAGACGGTGCGCGCGCTCCGGCGTGTGATCAGCCAGACCGGGCACGGCCCCGGCATCTCCGCCGTCCGCGAGCGCGAGCGGCTGCGCCACGCGCCGACCGAGCTCGCCGCCCTGCGGGTGGTCGTGGGCCAGTTCGGTGGCCTGAGCAGCATCACCCGCGGGATCAGTCGCGAGCTGCGCCTCGCCGGCGCTCAGGTGGTGCCCCTCGACGAGCCCGACGCCGTCGTGCAGGCCCGGGCCGCCAACCAGTTCGTCGCCCACCTCTACCTGGGATTCGAGGCCGCGCGCGCGCCTGCCTCGGTCGTCCACTTCTACCGGGTGCCGAGCTTCGAGTCGGTCGGGGGCAAGAGCCTGGCGGGTTGCCTCACCACCGAGCTCCGCGCCTGTGGCCTGCCGGTGAGCGACCCGTGCGGGATGCGGCTGCCGGTGTTGCGCGAGACACGCATGCCGGCCGTGCTGGTCACCCTCGGCCCGGTGCGGGCGGCGGTGGACGCCGCCACCGAGCTGAGCGAGCACGTGGTGCGCGCCGTCCGGTCGTGGATGGCGCTCTGCAGCCACGCCGGCTGACCGTCGGTCGCGGCACCCCCGGCCGCATCACGCCCCGGCCGCATCACGCCCCGGCCGCATCACGCCCCGGCCGCATCACCTCCGCGACGACCCATCTCCGCGACGACCCATCTCCGCGACGACCTGTCGATCGGCTCCTCCGCTCACCCCTCGCGTCTGGCTTGCTGCCCGCCCGTCGCCGCGCGGATCGCGCGAGGTCGCACACAGGCTGTGAGCATCACTGTGGATCACGACGTGAGACTTCAGACTTTGTCCACAGCTCTGTCCACCGGATGTGCGTAACGCTCATCCGCACGTCGCGCGTGAGAGATCACGGAGCGCGGGGTATAGCCACGCTGCGTGGTTTCATCACGACCATCCGTCGACACCACAGCGCCGCAGTGGACCCACCGAACCACTCGACCACACGAGGCGGCACCACCTTGCGACGACGTGGTGGCGACGTGGTGGCGACGTGGTGGCGACGTGGTGACCGGTATCGCCCCAGCTCAGCAGGGGTGGAGGAGCAGCTGCAGGCGCCGGTCAGTCGTACTCGGCGGGCTGGCCGGCGCTCATCAGGTGGTAGAGCCGCTCCAGGTCCTCGAGATCGGCGAACTCGATCACCAACTTGCCCCGCTTGGTCCCCATGCTCACCGACACCCGTGTGGACAAACACTCCGCCAAGAGTTCCTCCAGCTCCAGCAGGCCCGGCGGACGCAACCGACCACCGGGTCGGGCACCACCGGCAGACGCAGTACCGGCTGCGGACGCGGCCTCACCCGCATCGTCGGCAGCCGGGTCGGCCGAGCCGCCGAGGCTGCTGCGATCGCGGACCGCCTCCTCCACCGCACGCACCGGCCAGCCCTCGGCCGCGGCACGCCGGGCCAGTTGCTCCTGGAACGCCCGGTCGGGGGTGCCCAGCAGGGCCTTGGCGTGTCCGGCGGACAGCCGACCATCGGCGAGCAGGTGCTGGATCGACGCGGGCAGGGTGAGCAACCGCAGGGTGTTGGTCACCGCGGAGCGGCTCTTGCCGACCCGCTGGGCGACCTGTTCGTGGGTGAACCCGAAGTCCTCGATCAGCTGCTGGTACGCCGCTGCCTCCTCGAGAGCGGTGAGATCCTGGCGGTGCAGGTTCTCCACGAGCGCCCGCTCGACCGACCCGAGGTCGTCGGTGGTGCGCACCACCGCCGGGATCACGGCCAGACCCGCACGACGCGCGGCCCGCCACCGACGTTCGCCCGCGAGCAACTCGTATCCGCCACCGACCGGCCGGACCAACACCGGCTGCAGTACCCCGATCTCGCGGATCGACGCCGACAGATCGGTCAACGACTCCTCGTCGAAGTGCACGCGGGGCTGGTTCGGGTTCGGCACGATCGCGTCGATCGGCAGTTCCTCCAGCCGGGGGGTATCACCGCGTTCGGCCGTGGCGGTGCCCGCATCGGCCGTCCCGGTCGGGATCAGCGCGCTCAACCCCTTACCCAACCCGCCTGGCCGTGCCACGGCTGACCTCCTTCGCGACTTCCCGGTACGCGACCGCGCCGCGGGACGTGGGATCGAACGTGATGATCGGCTGGCCGAAGGAGGGCGCCTCCGACAGTCGGACGGTGCGCGGCACGACCGTCCGGCAGACCTTGTCACCGAAGTGCTCGCGCACCTCGGCCACCACCTGGTCGGCGAGCTTGGTACGAGCGTCGTACATCACGCAGACGATCGTGGACACCTCGAGGCGCGGGTTCAGGTTGCGCTTCACCAGATCGACGTTGCGGAGCAACTGGCCGAGTCCCTCGAGCGCGTAGTACTCGCACTGGATCGGCACGAGCACCTCGGTCGCTGCGTTCAACCCGTTCACGGTCAGGAGTCCGAGTGACGGCGGGCAGTCGATCAGCACGTAGTCGTAGTCGTCGAGCACGGCCTCGATCGCCCGACGCAGACGGTTCTCCCGGCTGAACGCCGGCACGAGCTCGATCTCCGCACCCGCCAGGTCGAGGCTCGCCGGTGCCACGAAGAGGTTCTTCACCGACGACGGCTCCACGCAGTCCTCGAGCGGGACGTCGTGCATGATGACGTGGTACATCGACGTCTCGAGGCCGCGGTTCTCGATGCCGAGGCCGGTCGACGCGTTGCCCTGCGGATCGAGGTCGATCACCAAGGTGCGGTAGCCGAGCTCGGCCAAGCAGGCGCCGAGATTGACCGTGGTGGTCGTCTTGCCGACGCCGCCCTTCTGGTTGGCGACGGCGATCACTCGGGGGAGCGGACGTCCGGTGGGTTCGACCTGGTCGGCCGGAGGTGTCGGGCCGGACGCCGGGTCGACGGCCACGCCGTCACTCGACTCGCTCAGCGACATGAGGACCTCATTCCTGGGGCGGGGACGACGACCTGCGCAGGGCGCAGACGTGCTGGCGCAGGATAGCAACTGCGAACCAGGTCTCGGTGGCTCTTCGCCACTCGATCGGCGGTTCCACGTGGAACCTCCCCGGATCCATCGACGGCCGCCGTGCGGGCCCCTCGTTCCACGTGGAACCGGGCAGCGGGTCAGCCGAGGCCTGGCGTCCGACGGAACTGCCCTGTACGCCACTCCCGTGCACACCAGCGGATTCGGCCACGTTTCACGTGGAACCACCCCGGTCGGTCGTCGGACGCCGTGCGAACCACGTCGTTCCATGTGGAACCTCCCCGGATCCGCCGACGGCCGCCGTGCGACCCCCCCGGTTTCACGTGAAACCGGACGGTGGGCGCCGAACCGCATCGTTCGTACGGCCCTCTGCGCCCCGGTCTCGTATCGCACGGCGGCACGGTCACGGTCGACGAGGAACGGACGACCTCGGCAGGAATCGTCGTGGGTCGGCGGGCATCGGGCACGAGGAGGGACGGGCACATCGACGTTCCACGTGGAACCACCGAGTGGGTGCTCGGTGAGTGACCCTGCGCGCTCACCGACGACACTGTCCGGCTGGGACAGTGCACATGGTGCCCGATGTCCGTCCGAGGCGAGTTCGGCCGTCGGGGTTCGTCCGCCCGGGGTGCCCGACGGTCCCCCTCCAGGCCTTCGGCCGCCGGGCGGTGGCACCGCCCGACCGGCCGATCCGCATCCCGCCCAGTTCCGATGGCCCACGGCTCGGTGTTCCACGTGGAACACGGCCGTGACGACGCTCGGCACCACTCGGCACCACTCGGCAACACTGCGAGTCCGACGGCGACGCACGCATCGCAGTGCTCGCCTGCGTGTCGACCCGATGGTTCCACGTGGAACGACCCGGTCCGTGCTGACGACGTCGGTCGGGGCGCTGCCCTGAGCAGGACGGTCGCGTCCCGTCGATCAGCGACGGAGTCGCCGGATCGAACCGAGGCGTCCCCCGTCGCGGAGTCCTGCAGCGTCGAGGACGCCCGACGGCCACCGCTCCACGCGTTCCGGCGGTTCGCTCACGAGGACGATGCCGTGCGTGCCGAGCAGGGCACCGGCGACGTTCGCCACCATCTCGGGCGCAGCGAACGACCGGGCGGTGACCACATCGAACGACCGCGGCGCACGCTCCACGAGCCGTGCCACGTCGTCGGCGATCACTTCCACGCGTCGCTCGGCATCCAGGGCTCGGACGCCGTACCGGAGCAGATCGGCCCGCTTGGCCCGGCGTTCCACCAGCGTGACGTGTAGGTCCGGACGTCGGGCGATGATCACGAGCCCGGGGAGTCCACCACCCGAACCGAGGTCGACCAGCCGCGCCGAGGTCGGGAGGTCGTCGGGAAGTGCGGTGACGAACTGCTCGACGTGGGCGATCGCCGCCTCGATCGGACCGCGGCCGATCCCGCCGCGACGCTGGATCTCCGACAGCACACGTGTCAGCGGATCACCCTGGGGCGATGCCGATGGTGACACGGCCGAGTCTGATGAGCGCTCGCCGTGGACGATCGTCGGTTCAGTCGTCCGATGCGTCGGACGCATCGGACCCGGCCGGCGCGATCACGACGCACCGGCGCGGGTCGTCGCCCTCGGAGCGGGTCACGACGCCGTCGAAGTCCGACAGCGCATCGTGGATCACCTTGCGGTCTGCCGAGGACATCGGCTCGAGGCGCTTGGCGACGCCGTCGGCGACGACCTGCGCCGCGACCTGGTGGGCGAAGCGGCTCAGCGCCTCGCGACGGCGCACGCGGTAGCCACCGACGTCGACACGCAGCCGCGTGTCGTGATCGCCGAGCCGGCGCTGCGCGGCGACCCGGGTGAGCTCCTGGAGCGCCTGGAGCGTGGTCCCCCGCGGGCCGACCAGCAGCCCGAGATCGGCACCGTCGACGGTGATCTCGAGGTCATCGCCGTCCTGGTGGACCGCCGTGGTCCCCGTCAGCCCGAAGGCGTCGACGACGCCCTGCACGAACACCCGTGCCTCTTCGCCCACCTGAGCTGCGTCCACCATGTCCTCCTTGTCGCCTGTGCGCACAGGCCTGTCACTGTTCGATCCACGATCCGAAACACGATCCGAAACACGATCCGTGTCGTCACTCACGTCGAGGTCGTCGTCCGACCCGTCCGCACCGTCCGCACCGTCCGCACCGGCACCCGAGGCACCACGCGACCGCTGACCACCACGACGTCCCCGGTTGCGACGTCGCGGGCCGGTCGAACCGGACGTCCCGGCCTCACCGGCGTCACCGGCGTCCGCGTCCGTCGAACCAGCGTCGGCTCCATCGGCGGAGGCCGTTGCCGGCGTCGAGTCGGCGAACGCCGATTCGAAGGCATCCGTCACGCCAGGAGCCGTGGCCTCCCGAGCCGGAGCCGTTGTGGCACTCCGACTGCCACGACCTCGGCCTCCACGACCGCCACGTGCCGGGCGCTCCCGCGCGGCGTCCGTCCCGTCGCCGGACTCGTCCGAACGGTCGTCGCGATCGGCGTCATCGTCGGTTCCGGCCCCGGAGCGGACCTCACGCTGATCCTTCTTCTTCCGGTCGCGCCGGTCGAGCTTGGGGCGCGGGGTGGTGGGCCGCACCCGTGCTCGCACCCGTGCCTCGCCGCGCACACGCCCGAACAGGCCGGGGCGGGGCTCGTCGAGCACCACGATCTCGGCGTCGTCCTCGGCCACACCGAGCTGGTCGAGGGCCTGGTTCTTCGCTTCCTCCACCGTCTTGGCGGTGGTCTCCACCCATTCCACGGCGCGGACCTACGACGACTTCTTGGGCGGCGTGGGCCGGCCGGGTTTCGCGCTCCGTCCCGTCGACGGTGGACGGGTGACCCGTCCGGACGGGGTGGGCTTGTTCTTCGGCGGGGTGACGCGCTTGGAGGCCGCGCCGGCCGGCGCCGGACGCCCGGTGCGAGCGTTGCCCTTGGGGGCGTCGCCCTTGGCGGCGGCGAGGTCGCGCTTGGCCTGGGCGAAGAGCCCACCGCCACCGCCGTCGGCCTTGGCCATCTCGCGGGCACGCTCGCCGGCGGCCTGCGCCTGGCGGCCGAGCGACTGCTCACCGGCGTAGAAGCGCTTCGTGATGTACCACTGGAGGCCGATCCGGAACACCGCCTGGGCCATGTAGTAGATGACCAGACCGGTGAGGTAGAAGACCAGGAACACGGCGAAGACCACCGGCAGGTACTGCATGATCTTCTGCTGCGTCGCCGACATCGTCGGGCTCATGGTCGCCCGGGCGGCCACCATGCGCTGCTGGACGAAGTACAGCGCGCCGAGCGCGATCACGAGCAGGCCGTAGAGCACGCCCTCGCCGAAGGAGTTGCTCATCGCGTTCAGCGGCGTCTTCGCCAGGTCGATGCCCCAGTCGATCATCTCCGTGCGGCCGACGAGCGACTGGTAGAGCTCGGTCGAGCTGCCGATGAACTCGGGCGTGAACCCCGGGAAGCCCTCACGGCCCTCGAGCTTCTCGGTGAGGCCGTGGAGGACCTGGAACATGATGATGAAGACCGGGAACTGCAGCAGCAGCGGGAAGCACGAGGCGAGCGGGTTCACCTTGTGCTGCTGGTACAGCTTCATCATCTCTTCGTTGAGCTTCTGGCGATCGCCGCGGTGCTCCTGCTGGAGCTTGCGCAGCTCGGGCTGGAGCCGCTGCATCTCGAGCATGCCCTTGGTGGCCTTGAGCTGCAGCGGCGCGGTGAGGAGCATCACCACGAACGCGATCAGCGAGACCGCGAGGATGTAGTTGTGCGTGAAGTCGTAGAACTTCGCGAGCAGCCAGGCGGGGCCTTCGAACAGGCCGAATGCGATCATGCGCGGGTTCGCTTTCGTGACGGGAGGGGGGCCGCGGGCGCCGGGTCGGCACACCGACCACCGGCGGACGGCTCGGGGACGGGGTCCCAGCCGGAGGGACCGAAGGGACGGCAGCGCAGGAGCCGCCGAACCGTGAGCCAGAGACCGCGCCGGGTGCCGTGCACCTCGAGGGCCTCGATGGCGTAGGACGAACAGGTGGGGGTGAACCGGCACGGGGACGGCCGGCCCTCGGCCGCCCGCTGGTACCAGTGGACCGCCCGGATCAGGAACCCGGGTCGTGCGGACCCGCCGAGCGGGTCGGTGCCGTCGAGGCCGGCGTCGAGGCCGGCGTCGAGGGGGTGGCGGCCGCCTGAGCTCGCCGGACGGAAGCGACCAGCGCTTCGACGTCGGAGCTCAGCTGCTCGAACGACCGTCCGGCGACGGCCGGGCGCGCCCCGATCAGGTACCAGCCCGGGGCGAGGGCGAACGTGTGTTCGGACCGACTCAGGAGTGCCCGGAGACGCCGCCGGACCGTGTTGCGCACCACGGCCGGGCCCATGGCGCGGCCGATCGCAAAGGCCACGCGGGGTGGCGACGCGGACGGATCGGGAAGATGGGTGCACCACAACACTCCGGCTCGGGTGCGAAGGCCGTCCTGCGACAGCCGCGTGAAGACGCTCCGCTCCCGGATGCGCCAGATCAAGCCGACAGCTTGTGACGGCCCTTGGCTCGGCGGGCCTTGAGCACGGCGCGACCCGCGCGGGTGCTCATGCGGGCGCGGAAGCCGTGCTTGCGGGCTCGACGGCGGTTGTTCGGTTGGTAGGTGCGCTTCATGCCACCCTCCTGGCTGATTCTGGTGCTGTGTGCTGGTGCTGCCTGCGGCGCCGCTGCTGGTGCGAGACGGCGCCGGGGCGGCGGTCGTCGTCACGGCACGGCCGTGACGACGTCGTGATCCAGCGCTCGAGCGGGCCACCTCCGGTGCCGGGCACCGAGGTGGGAACCACCTCGCTGGTGCCCGTCCGAGCAGTGGAGACGCTCGGCCGGGGTCGCTCACCACGAGTGATGAGAACTTCCACAGGTTAGGGGCGGCCCCCTGTTCCGGCAACACGGCCGGCCACGGGCCGGTCACGGCTCGGTCGTGACCTGGTCGCAGCGGGGCCGGCGTTCCCAGGACCAGGTGGGGACTGCTAGGTTGCTCGCCTTGCGTCGGCGGCGTCCGTCGAGCCGGACGAGCGTGCTCGCCGGACTCCTCGGCCCTGCGTGATGCGTCGTCCACAGTTGTGGACAACCATGTGGACGGACGTCGGACGACCGAACGGTTCGCGGAAGGAGGTGCAGGTGAGCAACGCCGAGCAGATGTGGACGGACGTCGCGCGTCACCTCCGCGGACAGGTGTCGGATGCCGTGTGGTTCTCCACGTTCCAGGACGTGGTGGCGCTCGACCACGACATGACCACCCTGCGGGTGAGCGCGCCGAACGGCCACATCCGCGACCGCATCCTCACCCGGTACCTCCCGCTGGTGCGCGAGGCGATGGACGACTCCGGGGTGGGACACCTCGAGCTGGCCGTCGAGGTGCAGATGGTGGAAGACGTCGACGCCGACCCGGTCGACACCGGGCGCCTGTCGACCGGCGGGCGCGACGGGGTCCGTGATCACCGCGACGACCACGACGATCGCCCCGGCGGCTCGGGCAGCTCGATGGGGGGCGGCAGCAGCACGCAGGGCGCGCTCGACCTGGCCGGCCTGAACCCGCGGTACACGTTCGAGACCTTCGTGAAGGGCGCGTCCAACCAGTTCGCGCTGGCAGCCGCCCTGCGCGTGGCCGAGACCCCGGGCCGCAGCTACAACCCGCTGTTCATCTACGGCTCGGCCGGTCTGGGCAAGACCCACCTGCTCCACGCCATCGGCCACTACGTCCACCACCACTACCAGCACGACGTCGTGCGCTACGTGAGCACCGAGACGTTCCTCAACGAGTACGTCGACGGGATCCGCACCAACACGATCGCCAACTTCAAGCGGCGCTACCGCGACATCGACGTGCTGCTCATCGACGACATCCAGTTCATGGAGGGCAAGGAAGGTCTCCAGGAGGAGTTCTTCCACACCTTCAACTCGCTCCACGGCGCGAACAAGCAGATCGTGATGTCGAGCGACCGGATGCCCGACGCGATCCCGACGCTGGAGGAGCGGCTGCGCGGCCGGTTCAAATGGGGCCTGATCACCGACATCCAGCCACCGGACCTGGAGACGCGACTCGCGATCCTCCGCAACAAGGCCGAGCGCGACCGCAGCCCCGTGCCGTCGGAGACGTTGGAGTTCATCGCCTCGCGCATCACCAGCAACATCCGTGAGCTCGAGGGCGCCCTCATCCGGGTCACGGCCTACGCGAGCCTCAACCACGTCCCGATCAGCACCCACCTGGCCGAACAGCTGCTGGGCGACCTGATGAGCGGCAGCCAGGTGAAGACCCGCACCGACGAGGAGTTGCTCGCCGAGATCGCCGTCATCCTGGGCTTCAGCGTCGAGGCGCTGCGCTCGAAGAGCCGGCAGCGGCCGCTGGTCACGGCCCGCCAGACGGCGATGTACGTGTTCCGCGAGCTCACCGACCTGTCGTACCCGAGCATCGCCCGCCTCTTCGGCGGCCGCGATCACACCACGGTGATCCACGCCGTGGAGAAGATCCAGCGGCTGATGAAGGAGCGCAAGCAGGTGTACGACCAGGTCACCGACCTCGTGCAGCGTCTGAAGACGAGCTGACCACCGTGCTCGCCACGTTCGCCACGTTCGCCACGTTCGACGCACCCGCTGCGCACCGGCCTGGGGACGACCTGGGGATCACGATGTCACGCCCGTGGACGACACTCGCGATGTCCACCGAAGCACACGGATGTGGTTCGCGAGGTGGGGACGCGCGTGGACGAGGGTGTGGACACGCGAACCGGCGTGGTGCAGGCGCGATGCCGGGTTGTACACAATCCACAGCACCTATTACTTCTATTGTCTCTTCAGAACACGACGTGGTGAGAAAGGCTGACCTGTGAAGTTCCGTTGCGAACGTGAGACCTTGGCCGAGGCACTGGCCACCGCGGGCCGTGCGGCCACCGGGCGCACGGGCACGCTGCCGGTCCTGTCCGGGCTCCGGCTCGAGCTGGCCGGCGACCAGCTGACGGTCACGGGCACCGATCTCGATCTCACGATCCAGCTCGAGATCACCGTCGGCGGCGAGCGCGACGGCGGCGTGGTGCTGCCGGCGCGGTTGTCCAACGACATCGTCCGGTCGCTGCCCGCCGGCAAGGTGGAGCTCGACGTCACCGACCAGGACGTGAAGATCAGCGGCGGCCGCTCGCAGTTCAGCGTCCGGCCCCTGTCGCTCGACGACTACCCGCGCCTCGCCTCGCCGGCGTCGAGCGCGGTGACCATCGACGCCGCCGCCTTCGGCGAGGCCCTCCGCCAGGTGGTGCGGGCGGCCAGCACCGACGAGGCCCGTCCGATCATCACCGGCGTGCTGCTCACCGCCGAGAACGACGGGCTCCGCCTCGTCGCCACCGACTCGTACCGGTTGGCCGTGCGCGACCTGCCGGGCGTGAGCGTGCTGGGTTCGGACCAGAAGGTGCTCGTGCCGGCTCGGGCGCTCAACGAGCTGCAACGCCTGCTCGGCCTCGGCGAGGAGCTCGTGCTGCGCCTCGGCGAGCGCGACGCCACCTTCGAGATCGGCACCACGCGGCTCACCACCCGCCTCATCGAGGGCGAGTTCCCCAACTACCGCCAGCTCATCCCGGCGAGCCACCCCAACGTGCTCACCGTCGAGCGCGAGCCGCTCCTCGAGGCCATCCGGCGCGTGAAGATCCTCGCCCGCGACGCGACCCCGGTGCGGCTGCGCATCTCGGCCGACGGGCTGCAGCTCACCGCGATCACGCAGGACGTCGGCAACGCGACCGAGGAGCTGGACGCCAGCGCGAGCGGCTCCGACCTCACGGTGGCGTTCAACCCCGACTACCTCGCCGCCGGGGTGGAGGCGGTGGGCTCCGAGCAGATCACGCTGTCCACGCTCGACGCGCTGAAGCCCGCCGTGGTGCGCGGTGTCGGGTCCGACGACTACCTGTACCTGCTGATGCCGGTGCGCGTGCCCTGAGGGCCGTCCTCGTCCCGGTGCCGCTCGCTCGTGCCCGGACCCCGGTTCTCGCCTGGTTCTCGCCTGGTTCTCGCCCGGTTCGTGAGCTGACGTGATCGTCACCCGCCTCGAACTCGTCGACTACCGCAACTACACGACCGCGTCGTTCCGGCTCACCGCCGGCACCACCGCCGTCGTCGGCGACAACGGGCAGGGCAAGACCAACTTCGCCGAGGCGCTCGGCTACCTGTCCACCCTCGACAGCTTCCGTGGCGCGCCGACGGATGCGCTGGTCCGGATCGGTGCCGACACGGCGATCATCCGGGCCACGGTGCTGCAGGACGACGGGCGCGAGGTGCTGGTGGAGGCCGAGCTGTCACGCACGGGGCGCAGCCGGGTGCTGGTCAACCGCCAGCGGCTGCCGCGCACGCGCGACCTGCTCGGGGTGGTTCGGGTGACGGTGTTCTCGCCCGACGACCTGGCACTGGTGAAGGAGGGGCCGGCCGAGCGACGACGGTTCCTCGACGACACGCTGGTGTCGCTCGCCCTGCGCTACGACGCGATGCGGCTCGAGCTCGACCGGATCGTGAAGCAGCGCAACACCCTGCTGAAGCAGGCGAACGGTCGGCTCGACGAGACGCTCGGGATCACCCTCGACGTGTGGGACGCGAAGCTCGCCGAGGTGGGCGACCAGTTCGGGCACGCTCGCGCCGTGCTGGTGGCCAAGCTCGGCCCGATGGTGCAGGAGGCCTACGAGCACCTGGCCGGGGTCGCGACGCCGGTGGAGCTGCGCTACGAGCCGGGGTGGCGGTCGCGCGGGCTGGCCGCGGCACTCGCCGAGGCCCGGGCCGACGACGTCCGTCGGGCCCAGTCGACGGTCGGTCCGCACCGCGACGACGTCGAGCTGATCGTGAACGGCATGCCGGCGCGCACCCACGCCTCGCAGGGCGAACAGCGCACGCTCGCACTCGCGCTGCGCCTCGGCGCGCACCGCCTCGTCACCGAGCGGACGGGGAGCGCGCCCGTGCTGATCCTCGACGACGTGCTGAGCGAGCTCGACGCCGGCCGTGCCACGGCACTGCTCGGTCACCTGCCCGTCGGCCAGGTGGTGCTCACGACCGCGTCGGCGCTGCCGGAGGCCGCGACACCCGACGCGACGGTGCGGATCGTCGCGGGCTCGGTGTCACAGCCGGGCGGTACGGTGATCGACGATGACCACCCGACGCAGTGACGATCCGGTCCCGCTGAGCGAGAGCCTCGGAGGCGTGGTGCGGTCGTTGCGCGGGCCGTCCGCCGTCCCCGCGCAGGCGGTCGGCGGGGTGTTCGGGCGGTGGCAGGAGGCCGTCGGCGAGGCGGTCGCAGCACACGTGCAACCCGTCCGGCTCGACGGTGATCGCCTGGTCGTCGAGGTCGACGACCCGGCCTGGGCGACACAGCTGAAGTTCCTCGAGGCCGACCTCCGCGCCCGCCTCCAGCAGGTCACCGGCGCCGTCGTCCGCCAGTTCGAGATCCGCGTGCGCCGCTGATCTCCGACGGTGCCCCGCGAGCTGCATCGTCCCAGCTCACGCAGGGTGACCGGACGCTCGCAACGGGGCGCCGTCCACCTGTCCGGGGCACCCCCACGGTAGACTTCACCCAGATCGCGGCCCCTGCGCCCCGGCACCGTCCGTGCCCTCCTCCCGCAGCCGCCGCCCGCCATCACGTCACCGGCGCGGGAGCGTTGTCCCCCTCCGGTGGCGCCCATCACCACTGACGACTCGAGGTGCGAGTGTCCACCGACACGAACCAGCCCACGGCCGACTACGGCGCCAAGGACATCCAGGTGCTCGAAGGGCTCGACCCGGTCCGCAAGCGACCGGGCATGTACATCGGCTCCACCGGCCTCCAGGGTCTCCACCACCTCATCTGGGAGGTCGTCGACAACTCCGTCGACGAGGCGATGGCGGGCTTCTGCACCCGCATCGGTGTCACGTTGCTCGCCGACGGCGGCTGCCGCGTCGACGACGACGGCCGCGGCATCCCGGTCGACCCGTACCCGTCCGGGCCGCACCAGGGCAAGAGCGCGGCCGAGGTCGTGCTCACCGTGCTGCACGCCGGCGGCAAGTTCGGTGGCGAGGGCTACAAGGTGTCCGGCGGTCTGCACGGCGTGGGCGTCAGCGTGGTCAACGCCCTGTCCGAGCGCCTCCTCATCGAGATCGACCGTGCCGGGCGTCGCTACCAGCAGGAGTACGCGAAGGGCGGCAAGCCGCAGGGCTCGCTCGTCGACGTCGGCCCCACGCCGCCGCACGGGCGCACCACCGGCACGTCGGTGAGCTTCTGGCCCGACCCCACGATCTTCGTCGCCGAGGGCACCGAGTTCGTGGCCCGCACCGTGCTCGAGCGGCTGCAGACCATGGCGTTCCTGAACAAGGGGCTCGAGATCGTCTTCCGCGACGAACGCGAGGGCAAGCAGCAAGAGGTCACGTACCTGTACAAGGGCGGCATCGTCGACTTCGTGAAGCACCTCAACGCCTCGAAGGAGCCGCTGTTCAGCAAGGTCGCGCACTACGAGGACGAGGATCCCGAGGGCGGGCAGACGCTCGACATCGCGATGCAGTGGAACACCGGGTACCACGAGGGCATCCACGGCTACGCCAACGGCATCTCCACGATCGAGGGCGGCATGCACGTCGAGGGCTTCAAGACCGCCCTCACCGCCACGGTGAACAAGTACGCCCGCACGAAGAACCTGCTGAAGGAGAAGGACGAGAACCTCCTCGGCGAGGACATCCGCGAGGGCATCACGGCCATCGTGGCGGTGAAGCTGCGCGAGCCGCAGTTCGAGGGTCAGACCAAGGCGAAGCTCGGCAACGTGCCGATGCGCAGCTTCGTGCAGAAGGCCACCAACGAGCGGTTGGCGGAGTGGCTCGAGGAGAACCCCACCGAGGCCAACAAGCTCGTGAAGAAGGCCCAGGCCGCCGCCCAGGCGCGCGTCGCGGCGAAGAACGCCCGCAACGCGATCCGTCGCAAGACCGCGCTCGCCGGCGCCGGCATGCCCGACAAGTTGAAGGACTGCTCGAGCGGCAACCCAGAGGAGAGCGAGCTGTTCATCGTCGAGGGCGACTCGGCCGGTGGGTCGGCGCTCAACGCACGCGATCCGCGCACGCAGGCGCTGCTGCCCATCCGCGGCAAGATCCTGAACGTCGAGCGTGCCCGCCTCGACAAGATGCTGAAGAACAACGAGGTGCAGAGCCTCATCACGGCGATCGGTGGCGGGGTGGGCGACGAGTTCGACGCCTCGAAGGCCCGCTATCACAAGATCATCCTGCTGGCCGACGCCGACGTCGACGGCAGCCACATCCGCACCCTGCTGCTCACGTTCTTCTACCGGCAGATGCGGCCCCTGGTGGAGGCGGGCTACGTGTACATCGCCCAGCCGCCGCTGTACTCCACGGTGGTCGGCAAGGAGAAGGTGTACCTGAAGGACGATCAGGCGAAGGCCGCGTTCCTCGAGGCGCACCCGAACCACAAGAAGGAGTTCCAGCGCCTCAAGGGTCTCGGTGAGATGGACTGGGAGGAGCTGAAGCCCACCACGATGGACGCGGCCACGCGCACGCTGCTGCAGGTCGAGGTCGAGCAGGCGGCCCTCGCCGACGAGATCATGAGCGTGCTCATGGGCGAGGACGTCGACCTGCGCAAGAACTTCATCGTGACCAACGCCCGTGACGTGAGGAACCTGGACTTCTGATGAGCGACACCCCGAACCCCCCCGACGACCAGACCCCCGGCGACCAGACCCCCGGCGACGAGCCGATCGAGCCCGCTGCCGGTGATGCCGGTGATGCCGGTGGTGCCGACGAGGAGACCGGCGGCTCGTTCGAGCGCGACCCCTCGCTCGCGGTCCAGCCCGTCGCGCTCCAGGACGAGATGGAGCGCAGCTTCCTCGACTATGCGATGTCGGTCATCATGTCGCGCGCCCTGCCCGACGTGCGCGACGGCCTCAAGCCGGTGCACCGCCGGATCATCTGGGACATGGACGAGCAGGGGTTCCGCCCCGACCGTCCGTTCGTGAAGTCCGCCCGCGTGAGCGGCGACACGATGGCGAAGTACCACCCCCACGGCGACAGCGCGATCTACGACGCGCTCGTCCGCATGGCGCAGCCGTTCTCGCTGCGGCACCCGCTGATCGACTTCCACGGCAACTACGGCTCGCCCGACTTCGGCCCGGCCGCGTCGCGCTACACCGAGTGCCGCCTCCACCCGCTCGCGATGCAGCTGCTCGCCGACATCGACGAAGAGACCGTCGACATGGTGGCCACGTACGACGCGAGCCGCGAGGAACCGACGGTCCTGCCGGCCCGCTTCCCGAACCTGCTCGTCAACGGCAGCCAGGGGATCGCCGTCGGCATGGCCACCAACATCCCGCCGCACAACCTCGGTGAGGTGATCGACGCGACGATCCACCTGATCGATCACCCCGACGCGACGCCCGACGATCTCATGCAGTTCGTGAAGGGCCCCGACTTCCCGACGGGCGGGTCGATCCTCGGCCGCGCCGGGATCATGGACGCGTACCGCACCGGTCGTGGCAGCGTGAAGATGCGTGCAACTGCAACGATCGAGGAGACGCGCACCGGCGGCTATCAGATCGTGGTCACCGAGCTGCCGTACCAGACGAGCTGCTCGTCGATCGCCGGTCGCATCCAGGAGCTCGTCGACTCCGGCGAGCTCGACGGCATCAGCGACGTCAACGACGGCTCGGCCGGTGGCAAGACCGAACTGGTCGTGAAGCTCAAGCGCGACGCGAACCCCAACGTGGTGCTCAACAACCTGTACAAGCTCACCCAGCTGCAGACCAGCTTCGGCGTGAACATGGTGGCCCTCGTCGACGGCGTGCCGCGCACGCTCAACCTCGCCACGGCGCTGCAGGGCTACATCCGCCACCAGGTCGACGTGATCACGCGGCGCACGAACTTCCGCCTCGACAAGGCGCGCAAGCGCGAGCACATCCTCGAGGGCCGGATCAAGGCGCTCAACGTCATCGACCAGATCATCGCCCTCATCCGGGCGAGCGACGACGCGGCCTCGGCGAAGGCCGGCCTCATGGCGCCGCCGTTCGAGTTCAGCGACATCCAGGCGACCGACATCCTCGACATGCCGCTGCGTCAGCTGACGCGCCTCAGCCGGATCGATCTCGAGAGCGAGCTCGAGGACGTCCGTGCGCGGGTGCTGGAGCTGCAGTCGATCCTCGACGACCCGGAGAAGCTGCGCGGGGTCATCAAGACCGAGATGACGGCGATCCGGGAGGAGTTCGCCACGCCGCGCGTGTGTCAGGTGGCGTTCGACACCGGCGAGATGAGCATCGAGGACCTCGTCGAGGACAAGGAACTCGTCATCGTCATGACGCAGGCGCAGTACGTGAAGGCGGTGCCGGCGGCGAACTTCAAGACGCAGAGCCGCGGCGGCCGCGGCGTGAGCGGCGGGAAGATGAAGGCCGACGACATCGTCCGCAACGTCATCTTCACCACGGCGCACGCGTTCCTGCTGTTCTTCTCCAACCGCGGCAAGGTCTACCGCCTGCGGGCCCTGGACATCCCCGAGCGCGAGCGCACCGCGAAGGGCATGCCGATCGTGAACCTCCTGCCGCTGCAGGCGGGCGAGACGATCGAGGCGATCATCGACACCCGCGACTTCGCGGGCGAGCGCTACCTGTTCTTCGCGACGAAGAACGGCACGGTGAAGAAGACGGCGTTCGACGAGTACGACTCGTCGCGTCGCGACGGTCTGATCGCGATCAACCTCCGTGACGACGACGAGCTGGTGCGGGTGATCGAGACCGGCGGCACGGACGACATCTTCATGGTCGCCCGCTCGGGCAGCACGATCCGCTTCAACGAGGGTGAGGTGCGCCCGATGGGTCGCAACGCCGGTGGCGTGCGCGGCATGAAGCTCCGTGCCGGCGACGAGGTGGTCAGTGTCGACGTCGCCCGCAACGAGACCTCGATCCTGATGGTCACCGAGGCCGGCTACGGCAAGCGCACCCAGCTCGACAAGTTCAACACCCAGGGCCGTGGTGGCATGGGCGTGATCGGCATCAAGCTCACCGGCAAGAAGGGCAAGGTCGTCGCCGCGTTCATGGTGGGCCTCGACGACGAGATCGTCGCCGTCTCGAGCGGTGGTGTCACGATCCGCATGCCCGTCAGCGACATCAGCTGGCAGGGCCGCGACGCGACCGGTGTCCGGCTGATGAACCTCGACGACGGACAGATCGTCGCGTCGGTGGCGCCGATCCTGGCGAGCGACGACGACGACTGACCCGACCCACCGGCGACGCGAGGTGCGTCGCCGGTGATCGACGATCGGCGCCTCGCGCCCGTGTCGCCGGACGTCACCGACGCTGCGGCCCTCGGTCCGGACCTCCGTCCGGACCGATCGACGGGTGGACGGGTGGAGGCGCGAGCGGAGGTGTCGAGATGTCCTACGAGGTCGGACCCGCGGTCGACGCGGGTCGTCGTCGGTCGGACGACCGGGGCGCGATGGCGCTGGTCGTGGCGGTGGTGGTGGCGATCGCCGGGCTGGCCGCGGTCGCGACGGCCGAGCTGGGTGTCGCGATGGTGGAACGCCGGCGAGCCCAACTCGCCGCGGACGCCGCGGCGCTCGCCGGGGTCGACGGTGGGGTGCGCGCCGCCACCCGGCTCGCTGCGGCGAACGGTGCTCGCCTGGTCGCGATCACCCGCACCGGTGACGCGGTGGTCGTGCCGGGGCAGGTGGCCGGGCAGGTGATGGAGCAGGTCACGGTCGAGGTGACCGTGGAGGTCGGGTCCGCGCGGGCCACGGCGCGGGCCACGAACGGTCCCTGATCGGGCCGGGATCGGGCCGGGATCGGGCCGGGATCGGGCCGGGATCGAGGCGCGCTCGTCCGCGCAGGGTGGTTCTCTACACTCGTGACGTGACGTCTCCGGAACCGGTCGCCCCCGACGAGGGCGCGTCGCGGACCGTACGCCCCGGTGGGGTCCGCCGGGTGGTGGGCGCGAGCAGGGGCGATCGGCTCGGCCGCGCGACCGTGCGGACCGGGGCACCTGGTGAGGTCGCCGTCACCCGCGAACCGGGGACCACCGTGTCACGAACTCGCCGTGGGGCCGGCGAGCCCGCCGTGTCACGAACTCGCCGTGGGGCCGGCGAGCCCGCCGTTGGTCCCGACCTCGACGACGTCGCCGCCGGAGCTCGCGACACCGCTGATCCCGTCGACGCACGCGACACCGAGTCGGAGGTCGACGACGTCCTCGACCGACTCGCACGTCTCGGTGAGGCACCGGCCGCGCCCGTGGTCGACGAACCGGTCGCACTGCCGCTCATCGTGGAGGCCGATCCCACGTATCCGCCGGTCGCCGCGGTGACGGTGCCCGACGTGCACCGCGACCCGCCCGCCGACCTCGTCGTCGGTGCCGGTATCCCGGCGTCGCTCGACGCGTCCACCCCCGTCGACACACCGGTCGCGGACGTCGTGACCGCGGCGGCACCCGACGTGGTGCCCGACGTGGTGCCCGGATCGGCCGTGTCCGCCGACCTGCCCACCTCGGCCGTGGGCCTGGCCGCTTCCCCTGCGGTCGAGGCGGTCGAGGCGTCCGCGCTCGCACTGCCCCTCGACCGCACCGACGTCGCCCCGCTGGTGGTCCCCGACGTCGTCCCGCAGTTCGTGCCCGCACCGGGCCCGGTCCCGATGGCGCCGTCGGGCGGCGTCGCCGTCGACGAGAGCACCGGCATGACCCTGCCGGTGCGTCGCCTGCGGGCGCCGCTGGTGTTCCGCCGTGCCAAGCCCCGCGTGCGGCGGGTGACCCGCGTGGTGCGCCACGTCGACACCTGGAGCGTGTTCAAGGTGGCGCTGGTGTTCAACGTCATCCTGTACCTCGTGTGCCTCACCGCCGGGGTGCTGCTCTGGAACGTGGCCCACGCCACCGGCACGATCGACAACGTCGAGCGGTTCTTCGAGCAGTTCGGCTGGGAGACCTTCGAGTTCCAGGGCGGCGAGATCTACCACAACGCCTGGATCGGCGGTCTGTTCGTGGTGATCGGCCTCACCGGGTTCGCGGTGCTGCTGGCGACCCTGTTCAACCTGATCACCGACCTGGTCGGAGGCATCCGCGTCAGCGTGCTCGAGGAAGAGGTGATCGCCACCCCGCGGCGCGCCGGCGACCCGACCGGGTCCACGGCCTCGACGGGCATCCCGCGACCCTGACCGGCGGTCACCGATCTTCGGTTGAGTGTTCCGGTCGCGGCCCGATAGCCTGGCGACTCGCCACAGCGGGGCTATAGCTCAGTCGGTTAGAGCGCATCCCTGATAAGGATGAGGTCACAAGTTCGATTCTTGTTAGCCCCACCACCCGCACCGCCGTCCACGGCAGGTCACGAGGCCCCCGCGAGGGGGCCTTCGTCGTTCCAGGGCGTCGTTCCGTCGTGGGGTTGCCGGGGCGTCGTTCCGTCGTGGGGTTGCCGGGGCGTCGTTGCCGGGGTGACGGCCCCGACCCCGGCCGCAGGGGTGGCGGCTAGCCTCCCCGGGGTGAAGCTCCTCCGCCGGGCACTGCTCGCGCTCTCGCTCGCCAGCCTCATCGCCGGGTCGTTGCGGCTGCGCGGCAAGGGTGGCGTCCCTCCGCAGGAGGGCGGCTGGCGCGAGCTGCGCCTGCCGACGCGATGAACGACCGCTCCGCTGCCGAGTCCGTCGACGGATTCGTCGCCGGGTCCGCCGGCTCGCCGCCGATCATCGGCATCGCCGGCGCCGGGGTGACCGGCCAGGCGGTGGGTCGGGTGCTGCGCCACCTCGGCGTGCGCACCGCGTGGTTCGACACCCAGCCCGGTGCCGCGGTGCGGGCGAGCCGGCGTCACGGCGGGGTCGTGCTCGATCGCAGCGACGACCTCCACGTCGTCGACGCCGTCGTGGTGACGTCGCCCGTGCCCCAGTACGACCAGGTCGGCGCGCTCGTCGACGGCGGTGTGCACGTGGTGTGCACCAGCGACGACGACGCCGACGTGGCGCTGATGCTCGCGTTGCAGCGCCGCGCCGAGGACGCAGGCAGCCGTACGGTGGTCGGTGCAGCGCTCTCGCCGGGGCTGTCGGGGTTGCTCGCGCGGCACCTCGTCACCCAGCTCCACACGGTCGACGAGATCCACGTCGCGATGCACGGCACCGGCGGGCCCGCCTGTGCACGTCAGCACCACGACGCGCTCGCGGGTCGCGCCCGTGGCTGGCACGACGGCGAGTGGATCGAACGGCCGGGCGGCAGCGGCCGCGAGCTCTGCTGGTTCCCCGATCCGATCGGTCCCGCCGACTGCTACCGCGCGGCGTCGGCCGACCCGGCGATCCTGCACCGGGCGTTCCCGCAGGCGGGTCGGGTGTCCGCCCGCGTGTCGGCCACCCGCCGCGACCGGCTCACGGCCCGGCTGCCGATGCTCGCGCCGCCCCACGCGGAGGGCGACCGTGGCGCGGTGCGCGTGGAGGTGCGCGGCGCGCTGGCGGACGGTGCCCGCGAGACCTTCGTCGTCGGTGCGGTGGGTCGTACGGGAGACCTGGCCGGCACGGTGGCCGCGCTCTACGCCGCTGCCTGTGCCGAGTGGCGGGTGCCCGTGGGGGTGCACGTCCCGGGCGAGCACCCCGATCTCGACCGTCGTGTGCTCGACGGGGTGGTGCTGGCCGGGGTGCAGCTGCACGAGTTCACGGGGGTCGCCCGGGCCGTCGTGTGATCGGACGTCCGGGCGGGTAGGCATGACGTGCGTGAGGGCGATCGGGAGGGACTGACCGGATGAACGTGCCGACGATGACGATCCCGTGGCTGCCCGAGGGCCGCACCGTGCAGCTGCCGGGCCGGGGCGAGACCTTCGTCCGCCTGCACCGCCACTCCGACCCGTCGGCTCCGACGCTGCTGTTGCTGCACGGCTGGACCGCGAGCGGCGACGTGCAGTTCTTCACCGCCTACGAGGCGCTGGCCGAGCACTACTCGTTCGTGGCAGTGGATCACCGTGGCCACGGTCGCGGCATGCGCACGGCCCGCACCTTCCAACTGGAGGACGCGGCCGACGACGCCGCGGCGGTGGTGGAGCAACTCGGCCTCGGCCCGGTGGTGACGGTCGGGTACTCGATGGGCGGGCCGATCAGCCTGCTGCTCGCCCGCCGCCACCCGCACCTGGTGCGCTCGATGGTGGTGCAGGCCACCGCGCTGGAGTGGCGCGCCACCCGGCTGGAACGGGCGCGCTGGAAGACGGTGCGGTTGATCGGGCCGATCATGCGGTCGTGGGCGTATCCGCGCTGGTTGCGCTTCGGGATCACGAAGCTCCTGGGGGTGGGCCACGAGCTGGAGGCGTTCGTGCCGTGGATCGAGGCCGAGACCCGTCGCGGTGATCCGCTCGCGATCGTGCAGGCCGGCCGTGCGCTCAGCCGCTACGACGCGCGTCCGTGGGCGTCGTCGCTCGGCATCCCGGCGGCGTTGCTGCTCACCACCCGCGACCAGCTGGTGCTGCCGCGCAAGCAGTGCGAGCTGGCGGCCGCGCTGCGGGCCCACGTGGTGGAGGTCGACGGCGACCACCTGGTCACGCTGGCCCTGCCGCGGCACTACCGCGAGGCCACGCTCGCGCTCGTCGACCATCTCACCGGCCGCACGGCCGCCGCACCGGCGGGCACGGTGGCGGGCACGGTCGCGGGCACGGGGGCGGGCACGGTCGAGGCAGCCGCATCCGGTGACGATCGCTCGTCGGCGGCCGCGGCGAGCTGAGGCAGTCACGCTCGCTCGAGCGGGGGCGCCGACCCGGACGGTCGGTCAGGTGTGGTCGGTCAGGTGTGGTCGTCGAGCGAACCAGGCTTCGCCACGCGGACCTCGAGCTCGTCGAGCCGTTGCGTCATCGCCTCGATCGCATCCGTGAGCCGTTCGAGCTGGTCGCCGACCTCGCTGGAGGTGGCCACCCCGGCCAGCGAGAGGCGGATGCTCGCCAGCTCGCGGGCGAGGAACTCGGTGTCGGCCTGGGTGCGCTCGGCGACGCGCCGGTCGAGCTCGGACTGGCTGCGGTCGCGGCTCTCCTGGCGGTTCTGCGCGAGGAGGATGAGCGGTGCCGCGTAGGCGGCCTGCAGGCTCAGCAACAGGGTGAGGCCGACGAACTGCCACTCGTCGAAGCGGAACGACGTGGGCCCGACGGTGTTCCACACCACCCAGAGGAAGCAGAACACCGTCTGGTACACCAGGAACCGAGCGGTGCCGATGAACCGCGCCACGCTCTCGCTGAACTGGCCGAAGGCATCGTTGTCGTAGTGGACGCTGAGGCGGCGACGCTGCCGCGGGGTGGTGAGGTCGTCGCGGCGGGTCATGGCGACGGCCGTCCCGTGGGCGGCGTCGCCTGCACGCGGCGTCGCTGGCGCCAGCCGGTGGGCAGGGTGCGGTCGAGCACGTCGTCGACGGTGATCGCGCCGAGCAGCCGGCCGGCCTCGTCGCACACCCCGACGGCGAGCATGTTGTAGCTGGCGAGGCGCTCGGCGACCTCGCGTTCGCTGAGGTCGGGTGCGATGACGGGTTCCTGCTCGAGGCAGCGTCCGAGCTCCATGCTCGGCGGTTCGCGCAGCAGCCGCTGGAAGTGCACGACGCCGAGGTAGGTGCCCGTCGGCGGCTTGTACGGCGGCTGCACCACGAACACCTGGGCGGCGATGCTGACGAGCCACTCGGGGTCGCGGATCTCCGCGAGCGCCTCGGCCACGGTGGCGGTGGGACCGAGGATGATGATCTCGGGGGTCATGAGCGACCCGGCGGTGCCCTCGTCGTAGGCGAGGAGGCGGCGCATCACGTCGGCGTCCTCGTCGTCCATCGCGTCGAGGATGCGCGTGCGCTGCTCGCCCGGCATCTCGGCGAGCAGGTCGGCGAGGTCGTCGTACTCCATCTCCTCGAGCACGGAGATGAGGCGGTCGAGGTCGAGGCCCTCGATCATGCGGAGCTGCTCGGCCTCGGGCAGCTCCTCCAGCAGGTCGGCGAGCCGCTCGTCGTCCATCGCCGCGGCGAGCTGCTTGCGGCTGGTGAGCGGCAGGGCGCGCACGGCCGCGGCGACGTCGCTCGGGTGCATGTCGCGCAGTCGGGCGGCCTCGGCGGCCATCTCGCCGCCGATGCCGTCGGGGAACAGCTCGGGCACCTGCTCGTAGTCGAGCAGCCGGTAGCTGGGCCGGCGACGGAGCGCGCTGCGCCGGGCGAGGCGCACCTTCGCGATCTCCCACCACGTGCCGCGCCCGTCGCCCGCCGGGCGGATGGCGACGTCGCTGACGGTCTCGTCGCCGATGCGGCGGTCGATCACGTCGCGGCCGATGAGGATCTCACCCGGTCGTGGCTTGAACGGGTTGAGGTCGACGTCCCAGCTGCGCAGCCGGGCGCCGTCGCCGTCGAGGCTGCCGAGCCGAGCGGAGTTGACGAAGATGCGCCGTCGCTGGCTGGTCGCGACGAAGCCGAGCACCCGCGGCGCAGCGCCGACACGCGCGGGGATGACGACGATGTCCTCGAGCCGGCCGATCGGGTTGCCGCCCGCGTCGAGCAGGGGCAGGCGCATCACCCGGAACGCGTAGATCAGATCGCCTGCCATGCCGCCAGGCTACCCCTGGCTCTCCGACGGGGACCCGGGCGCGGAGTGGGCCATCGGACCCATCCGCAGCGTGGTCCCGTGAGTGGCGCGGCGCGTGCCGGACGGTCGGTGGGGACGGTCAGCGGGGACGGATCGCGACGAGGGTGTCGCTGTAGGAGACGCCGCCACCCCAGTCGGTGATCGTGTCGTTGGTGAGCGCGTTCGCGGTGCGGCCGTCCGGGTGGTGACGACCCCACCAGCCCCACGGGATCGCGACGACCCCGGGACGCAGGCGTGTGCTGATCCGCACCGGGAGTTCGAGTTCGGCTCGGTCGTTGTGGACGACGACGCACTGCCCGTCGATCACGCCGAGCCGGTCGGCGTCGGCGGCGACCATCTCGACGTACGGGCCGTCCTCGAGCGGACCGTGCTTCGGCAGCTGCGAGTAGCTGGAGTTGAGGAAGCGGGTGTGCTGCTTCGGGGTGAGCAGCGCGAACGGGAAGCGGGCCGCGAGCTCGGGGTCGCCGCCGAGCGACTCCCGCGCCGCCAGGTGGGTCGGCAGCGCCGGGTGTCCCTGCGCCGCGAGCCGTGCGCTGAGGAGCTCCACCTTGCCCGACGGGGTGGGGAAGCCGCCGTCGGGGTAGGGGCGTCCGTCCTCCGGGTACGGCGCGCGGACCCAGCCGGTGCGGCGCAGCTCGTCGAGGTCGACGTCCGGCATCGCCTCGCGCAGGATCGCTTCGTCGTCGGCGTGCAGCTCGGGCTCGGTGAAGCCCATCGCGCGGGCGAGGCGGCGGTGCAGCTCGCTGTTGCTCACCGCCTCGCCGACGGGGGCGATCGCCGGCTCGTTCCAGCCCAGCCACAGGTGTCCCCACGCGGGCACGACGTCGAGGGACTCGATCTGCGTGGTGGCCGGGAGCACGAGGTCGGCGTAGCGCGCGGTGTCGGTGAGGAACTGCTCGTGGACGACGGTGAACAGGTCGGCGCGCTCGAGTCCGCGCCGCACGCCCTCGGCGTTGGGCACCACCACGAGCGGGTTGCCGCCGATCACGAACAGGGCGCGCACCGGCGGGGTGAACGCAGGGTCGAGCACCTCGGCGAGCCGCACCATCGGCAGTTCGCGGCGCGGCGCCGGACGCAACGCGGGACGCATCAGGCGCAGGCCGTCGACGAGGGCCTCGCTCCACACGCCGACGCTGCGGGCGTAGCCGCCGCCGCGGTCACGCCAGGCTCCCACGAGCGCGGGCAGGCAGCTGATCGCACGGAAGAACATCGCGCCGTGCTCGTGGTGCTCGGCGCCGATGAGCGTGCGGATCGCGACGGGGCGGATGGTGCCGTAGAGGTTGGCGAGCCGCTCGATGTCGGCGACCGGGACGCCGCACGTGGCCGCGGCGCGTTCGGGGGTCCACTCGGCGACGTGGGCGGCGAGCTCGTCGAAGCCGATCGTGTGCGCCTGCACCCACTCGGTGTCGACCAGCCGGTCGCGCACGAGCACGTGCATCATCGCCAGCGCGAGCGCCACGTCGGTGCCGGGCAGCGGTTGCACGAACCAGTCGGCGCTGTCGGCGGTGATCGTGCGGACCGGGTCGATCACCACCACCTGGGCACCGTCGGCGCGGGCCGCCTCGATCGTCGGCCACAGGTGGCGGTTGGTGAGGCGGGTGTTGGTGCCCCACAGCAGGATCAGCTTCGAGTGGCGCAGCTCGGTCGGGTCGAGCGCCCTGCCGGAGCCGAGGGTGCTCGCCGTGCCCGCGCCGGCCACGGCTCCGCAGAGTGCGCCGGTGAGCTCGATCGCGCCGAGCCGGTTCCAGAACCGCTCGGGGAACAGCATCGCGAGCGCGCTCTGGTTGCCGGCGCTGATGAACGGCAGGATCGCGCCGGGTCCGTCGGTGGCCACGATCTCGCCGAACCGCGCGGCGATCTCGGCGAGCGCCTCGTCCCAGCCGATCGGCTCGAATCGTCCCTCGCCCTTCGCACCCACGCGGCGCAGCGGGGTGGTGATGCGGTCGGGGCTGTACACGCGGTCGAGGAAGCGGTTCACCTTCGGGCACAGCTCGCCGGCGCTGTAGGGGTGCGCCGGGTTGCCGCGCAGCTGCACCGCGACCCCGTCGGTGACGGTGACCTGCCAGCCGCAGCTGTCGGGACAGTCGTGGTGGCAGGTGCCGTGCGCGGTGTGGCTGCCGTGGAGTCCGGGGTCGGTCGCGGTCATCCCGTCAGCGTACGACGGGTCCCGCGACCGACCCTGGCGGATTCCGGTCGCGGCGGTGCGTCAGCCGAGCAGCAGCGGGGCGAGGGTGCGTCCGGCGAGGGCGACCGCCTCCAGGTCGTGGGCGTCGGGCATGTTGAACACGAGGCCGTCGAGGCCGGCGTCGAGCAGACCCTGCACCTGCTCGCCGACGGCGTCGGCGTCGCCCATGATGAACATGCCGCGCACCCGGGCGAGGAGTTCGGGCGGCAGGTCGTCCAGGCGCGACACCCCGAAGCGGCCGAGGATCTTCTGCTGCGCGGCCTCCATGGTGTCACCGATCACGAGGGTGCCGAGGCGGGTGCGGCAGATGGTGCTCGGGTCGCGGCCGAGGCGTTCGCAGTGGCCGTCGAGCACGTCCATGAGGTGACGCACCTGGCCGGGCTCGCCGAACACGTTGCAGGCGTCGGCGTACTGGGCGACCATCCGCAGCGTCTTGCGTTCGCCGCTGCCGCCGATGAGCACGGGCGGCCCACCGGCCTGGATCGGCTTGGGGACGTTCATCGCGTCGGTGACCTGGAACCACTTCCCGTGGAAGGTGGTGGCGTGCTCGGTGAACATGCCCTTCACGATCTGGAGGCCTTCCTCGAGCTTCTCGAAGCGGTCGGTGAACGTGCCGAACTCGTAGCCGTAGTGCTGGTGCTCGAGCTCGAACCAGCCGGCACCGATGCCCCAGATGGCACGGCCCTTCGAGATCACGTCGAGGCCGGTGACGGTCTTCGCGAGGAAGGCCGGGTTGCGGTAGGTCATGCCGCCGACCATCGCCCCGAGCCGCACGCGCTCGGTGCGGGCGGCGAGTGCGGTGAGGAGCGTGTAGGCCTCGAACATCGGCTCGCTCGGCGCCCCGAGTCCGGGGAGTTGGTAGAAGTGGTCCATCACCCACACGCTGTCGAAGTGGCTCGCCTCGGCGGTGGTGGCGATGCCGGCGATGCGCTCGAACAGGTCGGCGTCGTCGACGCCCGGGTAGGTGAACAGCGGGATCTGGAGTCCCATGCGGATGAGGTCGTGGCGGGGTCGCGTCATGAAATGACCCTACGTCACTTAGCATCGCCCCGTGGTCGGGTTCGACGCCACGCGCCCCAGGTGCCCGGGGTGCCCGGGGTGCCCGGGGTGCCCGGGGTGCCCGGGGTGCCCGGGGTGCGGGGTTCCCACACGGCGGTGAGGACCAGCACCCCGAGCACAGCGACGGGGACGGGGTCGAGGAGCAGCACGGTGGCGTCCGGGGATCGACGGGGATCGACGGGGATCGACGGGGGCCGGCTCAGTCGAGGAACGGGTCGGAGGTGCCGCCGGCGACGAACACGTCGCGGTCGACGTCGATCTCGCCGATGCCGACGCGCAGGTCGAGCTCGATCGTGCCGGTGCGGTCGCCGAGCGGGTCGAGCGATCGGACGTCGCGTTGGTCGATGCCCTCGATGACCTCGCGGTCGCCGACGAGCACGAGCCCGGCACCGACCTCGCTGGTGACGACCAGCTCGGCGCCGGCCGGGACGATCACGTGGAGCCGCCCGATGCCGACCTCGGCACGCACCCGCACCGGCTCGTCGGCGTCGAGGGGCACGTCGACGAGATCGAGGGTGAGCTGGCCGAGTCCGAGGTCGTGGACCGTCTCGGCGTCGGCCACGGTGGTGGGCCGCGCCGTGCGTTCGCCGGTGCCACCGTCGAGCGACGGGTCGGTGATCGAGAGCAGGCCGGCGGCGGAGGCGAGCACGACCACGCCCGGCACGAACCACCAGGCGGCGTTCACGACGGTGCTGACGGCGAGGCCGACCGCCATCACCACGAGGGAGGTGACGATGATGCCGAGCACGGACGCGTTCCACCAGTCGAACGCGTCACCCGCGGCGGCGACGGCGATGCCGGCGACGACCGCGAGCAGGGTGACCGAGCCGATCGGGATCCGGCGGCGACGCCGCCGTGCGGGCGGGGGCGGGGCGACGAGCACGGACCCGTCGGCCGTGGTGACCCCGAGCGGCGCCGTGCCGGTCGGCCCGTTCGACCAACTCGACCAGCTCGCGTCGGTCGCATCGGTCGCATCGGTCGTCGCGGAGGGCGGCGTGGAACCGCCATCGGCCTCCTCCGCAACGGTCGTCGATGTCGTCGATGTCGTCGCGTTCGTCGCCGTCACGGTCGCGACCGTGGTGGGTGCGTCCGTCGGGGCGGCGCCCACGACCGTGTCGGCGGGGACGGGCCAGGTGCCCGACGCCGTGGGCCCGCTCGTCGGTGCCGGTGGCGTCGTGCCGCTTGCGGCGCGA
>WLDE01000229.1 GCA_009704985.1 Actinomycetota bacterium
TCGGCCTCCGCGCCCGCGACCAACTGTGCGCCGCTCGACGGTGCCACGCCCGAGGGCACCGCACCGACCGAGCTCGCCCACCGGGCGTGGGCCGACCTCGACGGCGACGGCGAGCAGGACCCCGGCGAGCCCCCGCTCGCCGGCGTGCCGGTGACCCTCGTGGTCGACGCCGCTGCCGGCCCCGACGCGGAGATCACCGTCGTCACCGACGCTGACGGCGTCGCCCGATTCACCAGCGACGAGCGCCCCGAGGGCACCCCGTCGGTCGCCACCGGTGTGGCCGAACTCGTGGAGGGTGCGGCCGCCGTGGTCCGGTTCCCGACGTCGGTCACCGTCGACGGGGTCGCGTGGCCGCTCACCGTGCCGGACGCGGTCGCCGCGAGCGACACCATCGACGCCGACGCCGCCGAGGACACCGGCGAGATCGCCGTCACCGTCGGCGCACCCGGCGCCCACGAGCACGGCCTCGACGTCGGGTACGCGTCGCGCCACTCGATCGGCGACCTCGTGTGGGACGACCGCGACAACAGCGGCACCTTCCAGGTGGGCGAGCCCGGCATCGCTGGCGTGACCGTCCGCCTCCACCGCGACGCCGACGCCAACGGCATCCCCGACGGCGAGGCGCTGGCCACCGTCGTCACCGGCCCGGAGGGGCACTACCGCTTCACCGGCCTCGCGGCGGGCACCTACGTCGTCGAGGCCGTCACCCCGGTCGGCTTCCGGTCGAGCACCGGCCTCGTCGGCTCCGCCAGCGGTCCGTACGAGGGGCCGGACGCGCCCGACCCCGACCTCGTGCCGGTCGACGGCGACGACCAGGGCATCGCCACCGACGACGCCGGTGCGCTCGTGCGCTCGCGCCCGGTGACGCTCGGCAGCGCCGAACCCACGGGTGAACCGGCGACCCCCGGCCACCCCGACCCCACCCCCGACACGCGCACCGACGCGACCGTCGACCTCGGGTTCTTCCGCCCGCTGTCCGTCGGCAACCTGGTGTGGGAGGACCTCGACGACAGCGGCACCGCGGACGACGGCGAACCCGGCATCCCCGGGGTCACCGTGCTGCTACGCCGCGCCGGGAGGGCCGGGGAGGCCGGGGAGGCCGGGGAGGCCGGGGAGGCCGGGGAGATCGTCTCGTTCACCACCACCGACCGCGACGGCCGCTACGTCTTCCCGCTGCTGTCGGCCGGCCGCTACGAGCTGGAGGTCGTCCCCCCGCCGGGGTACCGCACCTCCACGGGCGGGGACACCGAGCCGGCCACGAGCGTCGACGGCGACCTCGACGACGGCGACGACAACGGCACCTTCGCCGAGGGCGTGCTGCGCTCGGCTCCGTTCGACCTCACCCCCGGCACCGAGCCGACGGACGATGCCGACGACCTCCCGGCCGGGGTGCGCGACCCAGCGGCCGACGAGGACGCGAACCACACCGTCGACGTCGGTCTGCGTCGACCGGTCTCGATCGGTGACCTCGTGTGGAACGACCTCGACGACGACGGCGTGGCCGAGACCGGCGAGCCCGGACTCGCCGGCGTGCCGGTCGCCCTCCTCACCGCTGACGGCGCCACCGAGGTGCCCGTCGGACCCGACGGTGTGCTCGGCACCGCCGACGACGCCGAGGGTGGCGTGCTCACCGATGCTGCCGGCGCCTACTCGTTCACCGATCTCGTGCCCGGCACCTACCGCGTGCGGGTGGACGTGCCGGCCGGATGGCGCACGTCGACGGTCGCCGACGCCGGCGACGCGAACGACGACACCGACGACGACAGCAACGCCGCGGCGCGCGCGACCGGGCAGGTGCTGCTCGGCCATGTCGAGCTCGTGGTCGCCACCGAACCGGTCGACGACGGCGACGCCGACGCGGGCACCAACCGCTCCGTCGACGTCGGGCTGTTCCAGCCCACCCCGTCGATGGTGCTGCAGTCCTCCGTCGCGGGCTGCGACGCCGACGCACCGGCCCCGTCGGCCGCGACCGATCCGTCCGGTGGCTGCCCGCCCGGCGATCCCGCATCCGCCCCCGTCGTCGCGACAGGCGCACCGGCGCGCTGGACGCACGTGGTGCGCAACACCGGCAACGTCGCGTTGGTGGACGTGCGCCTCGCCACCTCGCCCGTCGCCCCCTCGTCCGGTGCGGCCGGCGCAGCGGGGACGGCCGGCGCGCCGGGCGAGATCGACTGCAACGGCGCCGCGGACGGCACCGGCCTCCCGGCCACCGTGCCCGTCGGCGGCTCGCTGACCTGTCACGCCACGGCCATCGTCGCCGCCGGGTCGCGCCACGATCGCACCACGCTCACCGCGGACGCCGAGACCACCCCGGGAGCGGTCGCCGCGCTGGAACCGGTCACCGACGACACGCACCTGGTCGGTGGCGACCCGGGCCTCGCGGTGCAGGCCGTCACCCTGCTGGCCGACCCGGGCCCGCTGGTCGACGGCGTGCTGTCCGGCGCGCCGGTGATCACCGGCACCGACGATGCCGACGTGCCCGGCGGCAGCGACATGACCGCCAACCACGCGGTGCCCGACGGGACCACGGTGTGGTGGGCGGTCGCGGTGTCCAACACGGGCGCCGACCCGCTCGTCGGCGTGCGCGTGGTCGACCAGCGCCGCGGCCTCGTGTGCGACGGGCTCGCGCTCGCGCCGGGTGAGACCCGATGGTGTGCCGTCGCCGGCCGGCTCGACGCCGCCTCCACCACGGACGGCCAGTACGCCACGGTCGCCACCGCCACGGGGGTGGTCGACCCCACCGCGCCGGCTCCCGACGCCGGGCGTGCCGTCGGTCCGGTGCACGACCCCACCCACGCGTTCGTGGCGATCCCGGCGGTCACCGTCGAGAGCTCGACGAACCGGTCCGCCGCGGACACCCCGGACGAGCGCCCGCTCGTCGACGCCGGCAGCGGTGTCGTGTGGCGCCACGTGGTCACGAACACCGGCAACTGGCCGATCGAGTCGGTGGTCGTCGCCGACGACCTCGAGGGGTCGATCAGCTGTCCGGTGCTGCCCGGCGAACCGAGCCGGCTGCTGCCCGGCCAGTCGGTGACGTGCTCGCTGAGCGGTGTCGCCCGACCGCTGCTCGGCGGCGTCGACCACGCGAGCACCGCCACCGTCGCGGCGACGCCGCTGCCCCCGTCGACCGGCACCCTCGCGAGCGTGGCCGACGACGACCCGACCGGCCACCGGGTCGCGGTCGCGTCGATCGGCGACCTGGTGTGGTCCGACACCGACGTCGACGGGGTGCAGGACCCGGACGAGCCCGGCGTGCCCGCGGTGGCCGTGCGCCTGCTCGACGTCGACGGTCTCGTCGTCGCGACCACCACCACCGACGCGACCGGTCGCTACCGCTTCGACCAGCTCGACCCGGGCACCTACCAGCTCGAGATCGTGCCGCCGGTCGACCACTTCGTGACCGACGCCGGCCGGGTGTTCGACGACTCCGTCGACTCCGACGCCGACCCGGCCACCCGGCGCACCCCGCTCACCCGCCTCGACGGCGGCGAGACCGACACCGGCTGGGACGTCGGGCTGTACCGGCTCGCGTCGATCGGCGACCGCGTGTGGTTCGACGGCGACCGCGACGGTGTGCAGGACGCGGGCGAGTCCGCCGCGGTGGGGACGGTCGTGCGGCTGCTCACCGCCACCGGTGCGAGCCTGGCCTCCACCACCACCGACGTCGCCGGGGCGTACCGCTTCGCGGACCTGCGACCCGGTGCGTTCGTGGTGCAGCTGGACGCCCCCGACGGCTATGCGCCCACCACGGCCGACGCCGTGTCCCCCGCTGCGGGCGACGCTCCCGCCGACCCGGACGCCGTCGACTCCGACGTCTCGCCGGTCACCGGCCAGTCGGCCGTCGTCGTGCTCGTGTCCGGTGCGGACGAACGCTCGGTCGACGTCGGGATCGTGGAGCAGGCCTCGGTCGGTGGTCGGGTGTGGATCGACGGCGACCGCGACGGCGCGCTCGCTCCCGACGAACTCGGCCCCGACGCCACTGGCGCCACCGACGCCACCGATGCCACCGATGCCGCCGACGCGGCTTCGTCGGGCCTCGCCGTCGCCGGGGTCGTCGTGCTGCTGCTCGGCCCCGACGGCGTTCCGGTCGACCGCACCCGCACCGACGACGACGGCCGCTACGGCTTCGTCGGCCTCGACCCCGGCACCTACGCGGTCGCCCTCGGTTCGACGGCATCGGCCGCCGGAGCGGTCCCGGTCGAGCTGGCCGCCGGCGAGACCGAGTCCGCGCTCGACCTGGCCCTGGTGCCCGCGGCCGACCCGTCCGCCGGCGTGACGGTTCCCGAGGCGACGGGCGGGTCCGTCAGCGCCGCGGCCCCGTCGGGCGGCCCCACCGTCGTGGCCGGCCTGCCGCTCACCGGGGGCAACGTGCTCCAGCTGGTGGTGTTCGCAGCGGCGGTGCTGCTCGCCGGCCTGCTCCTGCTGCGCGCCCGACGTCCGGCAGGCCTGTGACCTGGGGCGACACCATCGTCACAGCACCGACCGCCAACGTGGCGACCTGGTCACCCGGCGGTAGCATCGACCCTTGTGCCACCGGGCGGTTCCGCCCGCGCGCCTGATGCGCCAGGGCACACCGGACGCCAGACCAGACGCCAGACCAGACGCCAGACCGACGCCAGACCGACGCCAGACCGACGCCAGACGTATCACCGGCAGTAGAGGAAAGAGACACCACCATGGCCAAGCGCGAGTTCCCCCTCGAGCGCACCCGCAACATCGGCATCATGGCCCACATCGATGCCGGCAAGACCACCACGACCGAGCGCATCCTCTACTACACCGGCAAGAGCTACAAGATCGGTGAGGTCCACGACGGCGCGGCGACCATGGACCACATGGCCCAGGAGCAGGAGCGCGGCATCACGATCACGTCGGCCGCCACCACGTGCATCTGGAACAACCACCGCATCAACATCATCGACACCCCCGGCCACGTCGACTTCACCATCGAGGTGGAGCGCTCGCTGCGCGTGCTCGACGGCGCGGTCACGGTGTTCGACTCGGTGGCCGGCGTCGAGCCGCAGACCGAGACCGTGTGGCGTCAGGCCAACAAGTACCGCGTGCCCCGCATGTGCTTCGTCAACAAGATGGACCGCATCGGCGCGAACTTCTACCGCACCGTCGAGATGGTGAAGACCCGCCTGGAGGCCACTCCGGCCGTGCTGCACCTGCCCGTCGGCGCGGGTGGCCCCGAGAGCAACAAGCCCTTCGCCGGTCTCATCGACCTCGTGAAGATGAAGGCGCTCATCTGGCGCGACGAGGAGCTCGGCGCGAAGTGGGACGAGGTCGACATCCCGGCCGACCAGATCGACGAGGCCAACCAGTACCGCGAGGAGCTGCTCGAGACCATCGCCACGAGCGACGACGAGCTGATGGAGAAGTACCTCGGCGGCGAGGAGCTCACCGAGGCCGAGATCAAGCGCGCGATCCGCAAGGGCACCCTCGCGTTCGACTTCGTGCCGATCCTGTGCGGCTCGGCGTTCAAGAACAAGGGCGTCCAGCCGATGCTCGACGCCGTCGTCGACTACCTCCCGAGCCCGCTCGACATCCCGCCGGCCGAGGGCGTCCGCCCGGGCCACGAGGACGAGGTCCTCGTCCGCAAGGCGAGCGAGAGCGAGCCGTTCGCGGCGCTCGCGTTCAAGATCGTCGCCGACCCGTTCGGCAAGCTCACCTACTTCCGCGTGTACTCGGGCCAGATCAACAAGGGCGACGAGGTCTACAACTCCACCAAGGAGCGCAAGGAGCGCCTCGGCCGCATCCTGCTCATGCACGCGAACCAGCGTGAGGACCTCGACGTGGCCCTCGCCGGCGACATCGTCGCCGGTCTCGGCTTCAAGGACACCACCACCGGCGACACGCTCTGCGACCGCAACAACGCGATCATCCTCGAGCGCATGGAGTTCCCGGAGCCGGTGATCCACGTCGCGATCGAGCCGAAGACCAAGGACGACTCGGACAAGCTCGGCAAGGCGCTGAAGTCGCTGTCCGACGAGGACCCGACGTTCCGCGTGCGCACCGACGAGGAGACCGGCCAGACCGTCATCTCCGGCATGGGCGAGCTCCACCTCGAGATCCTCGTCGACCGCATGCAGCGCGAGTTCAACGTCGACGCGACGGTGGGCAAGCCGCAGGTGGCCTACCGCGAGACGATCACCAAGACGGTCGAGTCGGTCGAGTACCGCCACATCAAGCAGTCGGGTGGTTCGGGTCAGTTCGCGGTCGTGAAGATCACCCTCGAGCCGAACCCGGGCAAGGGCTACGAGTTCGTCGACAAGATCACCGGTGGCCGCGTGCCCCGTGAGTACATCCAGCCGACCAACCAGGGCATCCAGAGCGCGCTCGACTCGGGCGTGCTCGCCGGCTACCCCACGGTGGACGTGAAGGCGTCGCTCGTCGACGGCCAGTACCACGACGTCGACTCGTCGGAGATGGCGTTCAAGATCGCCGGTCAGATGGCCTTCAAGAAGGCCGCCGAGATGGCCAAGCCGGTGCTGCTCGAGCCGATCATGGGCGTCGAGGTCGTGACCCCCGAGGAATACATGGGCGACGTCATGGGCGACCTCAGCAGCCGCCGCGGTCGCATCGAGGGCATGGAGGCCCGTGGCAACACCCAGGTCGTCCGCGCCCAGGTGCCGCTGTCGGAGATGTTCGGATACTCCACCGACCTGCGCTCGCGCACCCAGGGTCGCGCCACGTACACGATGCAGTTCTCGCAGTACATGGAGGTCCCGAGCAACATCGCGACCGACATCATCAAGCGCGTCCGCGGCGAGTGACCACCCGCTGACACCCGCTGACACCAGTGTCTGACGACGGCCCGGCCCCCACGAGGGGCCGGGCCGTCGCCGTTCCCGGCCGGTCGCCCGGTATCACCACCGACCGTGCACCGAACAGCGCCTCGATGGCCCCGCGCCTCGTCGTCGATCCGGGTTCGAGGGGGACACCGGCGGACCCGGCGACCATTGCGATCGAACGTGATGACCGATTAGATGTGCTCATGTCCGCCACCGAAGACGCCGTCGAACTGACCGCCGTCCTGTGGGCTGCACCTGAGGGCGGGTTCAGCGCGTTGAATCCAGAGACTGGCACGACCTCCGAAGGCGAGACTCAGGCTGAGGCCTTGAGCAATCTGGCCGAGGCCACTGCGCTCTACCTCGAAGAGTTCCCGTTGCCGCGCGGCGAGCGGCCCGTTGTCACGACGTTCCACATCGCCGACGTTGCCTGAGCTCCCACACGTCTCGGGGGCTGATGTCGTCCGTGCGCTGGAGCGCCTCGGGTTCGCCGTTGTTCGCCAGCGGGGCAGTCATGTGATGCTCCGGCGGGGATCGGTCGGATGTGTGGTGCCCATGCACCGTGAGCTCAAGCGTGGAACGCTCGGCGGCATCCTGCGACAGGGTGGTGTGGACGCAGAGGCGTTCCTCGAAGCCCTCGGTCGCTGAACGGATCCACCGAACGTCGGGTCGAACACCCCCGACCGGTTCCCATGCAACGCCGGCCTCTCTCAGGTGACGGCTTCGTCGAGGGCCAGTTCGCCGCGGGCTTCCCGGGCTTCGCGGTAGGCGAGGAAGCCGAGGGCGGCGAGGACCACGAGCATCGCGACGCCCTGCACGAACGACACCCGCTCGTCGAGGAACACCCACGCCGCGATCGACGCCCCCACCGGCTCCGCCTGGATGAGCAGCGACGAGACCGACGAGTCGACGCGCGGGTGCGCCCA
>WLDE01000230.1 GCA_009704985.1 Actinomycetota bacterium
AGCACCACCACGCCCGCGCCGAGCAGCACCGCGCCGACCACGGCGGCCGTCTCGCCGACGCACGCCGCGATCACGCCGGACACGGTGGCCGTCGCGCCGAGCACGACCGGCGGCCACAGCGTCGGGGTGCGAACCGGGACGCCGTCGCCGACGGGCCCGGCCAGTTGCCGGTCGCGACCCATCGCTCCGAGCAGCACGACCGCACCCCACGACGCGAACACGACGTCGCTCCACCGGTGCGACGCACCGGCCACGTGCACGGCGAACACCGTCGCCGCGGCGCTGCCCGACCAGAGCAGCCACGGGGTCGTGGGCAGCTGCGGGCGTGGCAGCAGCGCCAACGCCGACATCGTCACGAGCACCGTCACGAGCGCTGCGGCACCGTCCGGTCGGGTCCCGGCCTCCGCCAGGCCGACGGCGCCCAGCGCGGTCGCGGTCACGGTCCCGGCGAGCACCCAGCCGCGTGCCCGCGACCACCGCACGAGCCGCACCGTCACCGCCGTCGTGGCGACGGCGACGGCGGTCACGACGGCGGCCCAGGGGTCGTCCATCGCGGTGAACGACGCGGCATCCGACACCACGAACGCAGCGACGGGGACAGCGGCGATCGCGATGACGGCGGGCAGCTGGTCGATCCAGCGGAGATCGATGCTCGCCTCGTCGAACCACTCGACGAGGCGGTCAACGGCCGGACGGCGCGGCGGTCGTGCGACCTCGGTGGCGATCGCCGTGGCGATCCAGCCGAGCGCGAACGTCGTGGTGGCGACGGCGGCGACGGTGCCACGGCCGCCGGCGACGATCGGAGCCGCGGCGGCGGCGAGGTGACCGATCGCCCCCAGGTGGTGCGGCACGCGCGCCGACGTGAGCGCCGCCGTCACGACGAGGGCGAGGCCGGCACCTGCCAGCACCAGGGCCACGTCGTGGGAGTCGAGTCCGAGTGCAGCGGCCGCCGATGCGCCGGCCCACGCGGTGGTGGCGGCGCTCGCCCAGGTGCGCACCGCGGCGTTGCCGGGACCCACCGCGAGGGTGACGGCCACGAGCGTCGACGCGAGCGCGACCCACCAGCGCTGGTCCGGCCACGGGATCGCCACCGTGGCGGCCACGAGTACTGCGGCGGAGGCCGGCACCCACCAGGTCCACAGGGTCCGCTCGCGGACCCGACGCACGAGGCGACCGCCGACGGCCACGGCAGCGACGGTCGCACCGCACGCGGCGACGGCGACGGCGGGATCGATCACGCGGGCCAGCGCGACGCCGGCGAGTGCGGCACTCACGCCGGGCACCACGCCCGCGGTGTCCGCCCACGCCCGCACCGTCGCCGGGCGGACGTACCGGACGAGCGTCCAGCCCGTCAGCGCCGTGGTGACGACCAGCATCGCGAGTGGCTCGGGCAGCGAGCCCGCCACGGCGACGACGAGGCCGGCGGACGTCGCGATCGCGCCGATCACGGTGGGTCGGCGGTACGCCGACCACTCGGCGAGGAACACGAGCGCGGCAGCGGCGACGGCGGCCGACCATGCGAGCTCCAGGGCCGGCAGCAGCCGCAGCGCACCGGCGAACACCACCACGGTCTGGGCCACGGTGACGTGCGCAGGCCGCAGGGGACCGCCGAACGTGTCGAGCAGCACGAGCGCCGCCACGGCGACGACGACACCGCTGGCGACCGGCCAGCCCGCGGAGGCGGCGAGACCCGCCTCGGCCACCACGGCGATCACCGCCGCCGGAACCGCAGCGGCGAGTGCGCCGCGCGCGACGGCTCCGTGGCGGGCGAGCAACCGGATCGCGGCGACCGTGACCGCCACCGCTCCCGCGACCACCGCCATCTGGAACGGCGCGGGCCGGATCATGTCGCGGCCCGTGACCACCGTGTCGCGGAGCACACCGCTCAGGAGCCCGATGCCGAGCCACGCAGCCGGCGCTGCGGCGAAGCGCAACGTGCTCGTCGGCCGGCGACGGACGACGGCGACGTACGCCCCGGCGATCATCAGGCACAGCGCTCCCTGCAGCGCCGGCAGCGCGTGCCCGGCGGCGTCGGGCGGCACCGCTGCGCCGTCGGTGACCGAGGCGATCGCGACGACGGGGAGGATGGCGCCGCCGAGGAACTCGAGCGCGGCGGCGACCACCACCGCGCGGCGCCGGACGAGGTAGGCGGCCGAACCGAAGAACGCCGTGGGCGCGAGCACCTCGGCGAGGCCGCGCACCTTCGGGTCGACGTCGCCGAACGAGAACGCCACGAGGCCGAACACGCCCGCGAACAGGAGCAGTACCCCGAGGTACGCGAGGCCGTGCACGGCGAGGTCGCTCGCGACGGCCGTGCGGGTCCTCGCCCACCACCGTGCCACGAGGCCGGGTTCGACCGGGGCCGGTGCACGAACCGGTCGGGGAGCGGGGACCGGACGCGGCGGCGTCGATGGCGTGGTCGTCTTCGTCGCCGTGGCCGTCTTCGTCGCCGTGGCCGTCTTCGTCGCCGTGGTCGTGGGTGTCGTGGCCGCTGGTGCCGGTACCGGTGCGGCGGTCGGCGGTGCGGCGGTCGGTGCTGCGCCCGATCGGGCTGCGGCAGCGGCGACGACGGGGCGCTCGGTCCGCACGGACCGGTCGCGCTCGACGTCGAGGTCGTGCAGCACCCGCTCCACGACGTCGTGGGAGACCACGCCGCGTGTCTCGGCGTCGCGGAGGCGCTCCGCGACGACGGCGCGGTCGCGGTCGAGGGCGGCTCGGTGCACCTCCTCCATCGGGGTCGCGTCGAGGATCACCCGGCCGCCCCACGTCACCCACGGCGTCCAGTCACGTCCGTCCGACCATCTCGCCACGCCGACCCGTACGGGGTCGGCCGACCATCCCGGGGCAGGTGCCTTCATGCCCTCACTGTCCAACGGACCCGTCGGTGTCGACCAGGGACCAAGGTCATCCCCCGACAGGGTGTCGGGGAGGTCGAGGTGCGCGGGTGCGGGTCAGAGGCCGCGGAGGAAGCCGACGACCTCGTCGACCCACCTGCGCCAGAGCTGCGGCGGGTAGTCGTGGCCCATGCCCTCGATCAGCACGAAGCGGGCGCCGGGGATCAGCTCCGCGGTGCGCTCGCCGCCGCTCGGGGTGATGAGCGTGTCGGCGCTGCCGTGCATCACCAGCGCCGGCACGCGCACGTGCCGCAGCTTCTCGGCGCGTCCCGCAGCGGACGCACGGATCGCCAGGAACTGTCGCCCGGTTCCGTCGGGCCGGAACGCGCGGTCGAAGGCCCGCTCCGCATCGGCACGCAGCCGGGCCTCGTCGAAGAACTCCGGGCTGCCCCACTCGCGCAGGCCCTCGATCCAGCCCTGCACGTAGCTCTCCCGGTCGGTGGCCGGTGGCGCGGTGAGCAGCTCGAACGCCCGCGGCGTGCTCTGGCCGTACTCGGGCTCGCCGGTCGACGACATCACCGACGTCATCGACCGCAGGCGATCGGGGTGCTCGATCGCCATGGTCTGCACGATCATCCCGCCCATCGACAGGCCCATCACGTGGGCGCGGTCGATGCCCTCGGCGTCGAGCACGGCGATGCCGTCGGCGGCCATGTCGGCGACGGTGTAGGCGTTGCCGAGCTCGCCCACCGGCGCATCGGCGAACGAGCTCGACAGGCCGACGTCGCGGTTGTCGTAGCGGATGACGAACAGGCCCTCGGCGGCGAACATCTCGCACCAGGCGTCCTGGTAGTTGATGCTCTGGCTGCCGAGGCCGTTCACCATCAGCAGCGCGGGATGGCCGCGGTCGCCGAAGGTCTCGTACCAGATCTCGCAGTCGCCGTTGCGCGCCCAGGCCATGTCAGCCTCCCGAAGGGTGGTGGTGCTCGACGGGTGCCGTCACTCGCCGATCAGCTGCTTGCGGAGCTCGCGCTTCACGAACTTGCCGTTCGCGTTGCGCGGCAGCTGCTCGTCGAGGAACCACACCTTGGCGGGGATCTTGTGCTTCGCGATGCGCTCGCCGAGGAACGCCTTCAGCTGCTCCTCGGTCATCGTGGCGCCCGGCTTCAGCACGATCGCGCAGGCGACCTCCTCGCCGAGGCGCTCGTCGGGGATGCCGAACACGGCGGTCTCCGCGACGTCGTCGTGCTGGTAGATCGCCGTCTCCACCTCGCTGCAGTACACGTTCTCGCCACCGCGCAGCACCATGTCCTTGGCCCGGTCGACGATGTACACGAAACCGTGCTCGTCGATCTTCGCGATGTCGCCGGTGTTGAACCAACCGTCGCGGATCGAGTCGGCCGTGGCCTCGGGCCGGTTGAGGTAGCCCTTGATCACGACGGCGCCGCGCACGCACAGCTGGCCGATGGTGTTCGGGCCGGCGGGCAGGTCGTTGCCCTCGTCGTCGACGAGCTTCGCGTCGAGCGTCGGCACGATCGGGCCGCAGGACTCGGGCTTCTCGATGAAGAAGCGCGAGCTGTTGGCGGTGACGATGCCGTGGGTCTCGGTGAGGCCGTAGCCGGTGGACGGTACGCCCTTGCCCTTCAGCGCTCCGGCGATCTTGCCGACGAGGTCGGGCTGCAGCGCCGCACCGCCACCACCCATGCTGCGCAGGCTGCTGGTGTCGCGCTTGTCCCAGTCCGGGTGCATGAGGAGTTCGCGGCTCATCGTCGGCACGCCCGAGAGGCTGGTCACGCCCTCACGCTCGATCAGCTCGAGCGCACGGCCCGGGTCCCACTTGTAGGTGAACACGATGCGCGAGCCGGTGAGCGTGGCCGGGTGCAGCAGGCAGTTGCAGGCCGTGACGTGGAACAGCGGCGTGGGGGCCATGAAGACGTTCTGCTCGGGCGGCGGCGGAGCGTCGACGGGCGCCTCGACGTCGCCCGCGGCGATCGCCTTCGCCTCCGCCGCGGCGACCGCACCGGTCATGAACGCGAGGTTCATCACGTTGTGCACCGAGCCGCGGTGGGTGAGCTGCGCGCCCTTCGGGAAGCCGGTGGTGCCGGAGGTGTAGAAGATCGTGGCGTCGTCGTCGGGGTCGATGGTCGCGTCGGGCAGGCCCGCCGGCGCGTTCGCGGGGTCGATCACGTCCGCCCAGCGGCTCGCGTTCTCGGGCAGCTCGCGGTCGGTCCGCACGGCGAGCACGTGCAGCGGGGCCACGGCGCGCACCTCGTCGAGCACCTGCACCACGCGCTCGAGCCGCTCGTCGTCGGCGATGAGCACCTTGGGCTTGGAGTCGGTGAGGCCGTAGGCCATCTCGGTCGGGGTCCACCAGGCGTTCATGCCCACCACGGCGGCACCGACGGCGATCGTGGCCCAGTAGCCCACCACCCACTCGGGGTAGTTGCGCATCGCGAGCGCCACGCGGTCGCCGCTGCCGACGCCGTGCACGTCGCGCAGGTGGTGCGCGAGTGCGCGCACCTGGGCGTCGATCTCGTCGTAGGTGTAGCGCTCGTCCTCGTAGACGACGTAGTCCTTGCCCGCGTGGAACGCGGTGAGCTCCCACACGGCCCGCATGTTCGGCGGGGCGGAGGTGAAGACCTTGGTCGGGACACCCCGGACGAGGGTCTCGGACACGGCGAAGGGCGAGCCGGGGGCGGTGAGCTCCTGGCGGGCGGCGAGGTAGTGGTGCATCACGCCGGCCATCGTGGCAGGACCGGTGTGCCCGCTGCCACACGGGCGCCCCGGCGTCGTCGCCGCTCGTCTCTCGTCGCATCTCGGGTCGCAGCTCTCGTTGCAGCTCTCGTTGCAGCTCTCGTTGCGTGGTCGGTCTGGCAACATCGGCGCATGGCCGACCCCGTCCCGCCGCCGACCCACCCGACGGCACTGATCGTGGGCCGGTTCAACCCGCCGCACCTCGGCCACAGCTTCATGATCGACTGGGCGGCCGAGCGGGTGGAGCGGCTCGTGGTGTTCGTGAACACCCGCGACGGCGAGCTGGTGCCGGGCGAGTTGCGCGCCGGCTGGCTGGCCGAGCTGCACCCGCACGTCACCGTGGCGGAGGTGCGTCACGACCTCGACACGAACTTCGACGACGAGGACCTGTGGGCGCGCTGGATGGCGCTGTTCCGGTCGCGCTGGCCCCACGAGGACGGGCCGCACGCGGTGTTCTCCAGCGATCCGTACATCGACGAGCTGGCGCGTCGGTTCGGTGCCGAGGCGGTGGTGGTGGACCCCGAGCGGACCACGGTGCCGATCAGCGCCACGATGATCCGCGAGTCGCCCGCCGACCACCTCCACCGCCTCGCCCCGAACGTTCGCGCCTGGGTGGAGGCCCACCTGCGCTGACCGAGTGCGGCCCATCCGAGTGCGGCCCATCCGAGGGGATCGGGCGCACCCGGGTGCTCCCGTGGCACTCGGATCAGCTGCGGTCGAGGTGGAGGACGGAGGGGGTGCGTCGTGTGATGCCGAAGAGCAGGGCGGCGAGCACGGGCAGGCCGACGGTGAAGCCGGCCAGCGCGAGCCACGGCACGTCGACCGGCTGCAGGCTGATCTCCGAGCGGATGGCGAACGCGAGCACCGACCCGAGCGGGACGGCGATCACCATCGCGAGTCCGGCGATCGTGGCCGCCTCGAGCGCACCGGCGCGCCGGCGGAACCCCGGTGCGGCGCCCAGCGCGGTGAGGAGCAGCTCGTCGTCGCGCTGCTCGATGCGCGCGAGGCCGAGGCCGATCGCCATCGCCGTGAGCGCCAGCAGCGCGGTGGCGGCACCCACCAGGATCGCCCCGGTGCGGTAGAGGTTCGCGTCGGCGGGGTCGTCGCCGTACGAGTACACCACCGGTGAGGAGACGGGCCCGCCGAGGGCTCGTGCCAGCTCGGCGTCGCGCTGGGTGCTTCGTGCGAGCTCGTCTATGTCGGCCGCTGCGGCCGATCCCGGGGGTGGCGAGTCGAGGTTCAGGGAGGCCGTCCACTCCTCGACGAGCCCGGCGGCGGCGAGCGTGCGCACGCCCACCGTCCAGCCGTCGACGCCGGCCGTGGCGACGGGGAACTCCGCGGTGGTGCGGTCGCCCTGCCCGTCGAGGACGCTCAGGGTGACCCGGTCGCCGGACACCTCCGTGGCGCTGGCCACGTCGTCGTAGGGCGGCGGGACGGTGGCCGTCGCGAGCCCGAGGTCCGGCCGCACCACCATGCCGGCGCGCAGCAGGTCGCCGATCGCCGGGTCGCCGGTCCAGGCGCGCTCGTCCACCATCTGCACCCATTCGTCGCCGATGCGCACGTCCGAGAAGTCGACCGCCCACGCGTACGGGAAGCCGGGCGCCGCGCCCGGAGTCGACGTGGGCGAGGGGCTGGCGAGTTGCGGCCGCACTCGGCTGATCATCTCCGCCACCGCGTCGACGTCCGCCTCCGAGCCCCACGTCAGCGAGCCGCTCGACGGGTACTGCTCCTCGTCGGTGCGGTTCGATGCCTCGGTGTGCTGCACGACCACGCCGAGCACGCCGAGCGTGGCCGTGGCGGCGATCGAGGCGACCAGCGGCCCGGTGCGCGTGCGCTGGCGGTCGAGCCCGCGACCGGTGACGCGGGCGACACCGCCGAAGCGACCGAGCAGGCGTCCGGCCGCCGACACGAGCCACGAGGACACGATCGCCACCGACACGATCAGCACCACGATCGCGGCGATCACCAGGTTGCCGCTCCCGGTCGTCCCGCCCCCGGAATCGCTGAGGCCGCTCATGAGCAGTCCCAAGCCGAGCAGACCGAGCGCGACCCCGGCGATCGGGAGACCGGGCGACGCCGGCCGCGAGGGGCGACGGCCG
>WLDE01000231.1 GCA_009704985.1 Actinomycetota bacterium
CCCGCCGCATCGATCCACATGGTGGTGCCGCGATGACGCCGGCGCCGTTCGAGATGCGTCAGGGGGCCTGGTTCGAGGCGGCCCGACTGGTCGAGGCAGTTCGCCTCGACGAGGTGAAGGGTGACGCGGTGTGGTTGGTGTCGGACGGCTCCGCGACCGCGTTCCGCTTCGGCGCCGACGGGCTGGCGTGCGAGGTGGCGTGCGGCACCACTCTGTGCCCGCCGGGGGCGGTCCCGCTCTCGCCCCGGTCGGTCAGATCCGCCGACGTCGACCCGTTCGCCTACGTGGCGTTCGGCGTGTCGGACGGCAGCGCCTGGGTGGGCATCGATGATGTGACGACCACCGTCGAACTCGTGGAGTCGCCGCGACGACCGATCACCCCGTGGGAGGGTGCCCCCGTGGCGTCGGCCGTGGTGAGTGCCGATCGGCTGATGCGAGTCCTGCGTCCGGTCGCGACGGCGGTGACGGGTGTCGACCTCTCGGGCGACCTGCCTCCGGTGTGGTTCCAGATCGACTCCGGCGGCCAGATCGGGATGCACGTCGACTGGCGGCGGCATGGGGCCGGGCGGATCACCGCGCGGACATCGGCGGACGTGGCCGGCGAGGAGGTCACCTGCACGCTGCCGGCGTGGGTGGTGCTGCAGGCGTTGTCGGCCCTCCTGGTCTCCGACGAGAACCCGGTCAGGATGGACGTGGTGTCGTGGAAGGGCGAGGTCTGGACCGTGGTGTCGATCGGCGAGATCCGGCTCGCGCTGAGAGCTCAGCAGACCGACACGGACGACCCGATCGCCGAGCTCGGCCGGCGACTCACCTCGGCCGGTGAGCGCTGGGACTTCGTCTCGGCCGATGCGTTGGAGGTGGTGCATCCGTCGCGCTACGTGCGGGTCGAGCGGTGCGACGGCCCGGCCGACCTGCTCCGCCTGTCGGCCGTGGTGGCACACGGGGTCGAGACCACGCTGGAGTTGCTGCACGAACTGAACGCCCTCAACGCCGGTCTCCCGCGCACGAAGCTCTGGGTCGACGACGACCGCGTGGTCGCGACGATCGACGTCGTCCGCACCAACCCCGATGAGACGGTGTTCGCGATCGCCGAGCTCCGGTCGCAGGTCGGCGCCCTGGCACCGCTCATCGGCCCCCTCGCCGCGTCATCCCCCGCCTCGTGAGCACTGGCACGAACGTCATCCTGGGCATGCAGCTTCACTCGGGAGCAGTTCTTGCCGATGAGAGGTTCGCTGCCCCGAACGAGAGGAACTGACTTCATGAGCGCACAGGGCACTGATCAGCGTGTTCAGATCGCGATCGACGCCGACGAATGGAACGAGGTGCTGCGTTGGCTGCCGTTCAGCCTGACGACCAGTGAGGCGATCGCCGCAGGACATGTCCTGCTCGAGTGTGAGGGGACTCGGCGTGCCTGGGTCGTCGGCGACGACGTCCACACCGTCGTGCTGCACCGCTCCGGGCCAGCTCCCTCCGGCCTCGTACCGCCTGATCAGCACTTCCACGTCCTGGTGAATTCGAGGTTCTTTCGAGGCCGTCGGCCACAGGACGCCGTGCTCGAGGTGGAGTCGACCGAGGGCGGTCGCATCCAGACCTTGGTGACCGACGGTGTCCGGACGACCCTGGTCGAGCATCCGGGCGGGGCGTTCGACTGGCGCTCCTTGGTCGGCGCGACGCGCAGCAACAGCATCGTCGTCCGGACTGACCTCCTTGCGGAGGCGCTGTCGGCGGCAGCAGCGGTTCCTGTCGGCGTCGACGTGTCGGACGGAGTCCACGCGTGGCTGAGCGTGCGTGACGGACGACTTCGTTTCGAGACGCCCTGGATCGAACACCCCTGGACCGTCGTGAGCTGCTCGCTCGAACGCTCCACCGACGACACGGTCTCGTTCCTTGTCGACGTGCGCCACCTGAAGGTCGTGACGCAGCACCTCGATGCCGACACGACGGAGTTGTACCTGGCCGACGAACCGCTGCATCCCATCGGTCTTCGATCCGGCGATGTCGACGTCGTGGTGATGCCTACAGATCGGTGGTGCCGTGAGCGGCGCGCGCTCGAGGAGCTGCTCTGCGAGTTCCTCCAAGAGGATCAGGTCGAACCGGATCAGGACGGCGACTACGCGGTCACGACACCTGAAGGTCATCCGATGTGGGTCCGGCTCAATCCGGCTGCTCAGCCGTTCACGGTCCAGGTGTTCAGCGTGCTCGCATCGAGAGTTCCGGCGACGCCGGCCCTGTTCGAGGAACTCAACTCGATCAACGCGAACGCAACGCACGTGAAGGTCCTCTGGGCGGCCGATGCCGTGATGGCGGAGATCGACCTGGTCCTGTCGACGACGAAGGTCGCGACTCTGGGCAACGCGCTCGAGCTGGTGCGTCGTGCGACCGAGCGCTACCACGGCGTGCTGAGCGCGTTCTTCACCGAGACGTCAGAGGACTGACGCGATCGCAGCTCAGGTCGGCCGATCCCGATGCAGTGATGATCAGCAGTCGAGGACGGTCAGCGACGTCGTCGTGAGCTCGAAGATGGCGAGCTGTCCGAACCGCTGACCGAGCGCGACGGCCTCCGCTCGATCTGCGCCGATCACTGCGTATCCCCACTCCTCCCACCGGCTGTCCCGGGACCGCCCGACCGCATCGAACACCACGTACCCGCGTTCGTCGAGCTCCTGCCGGAGCTCGACGTTCCTCCGGCGGTTCTCCTCTGCGGGGAGGGGCTTCCCGGGATTCCATGCGGTGATCACGTACGCCGTGTCCGTCCACGGCAGTTCGTAGGGCGGGAGCTCCGGATCGATCACCAGCAGGCTGCCATTCACCTCGATGGTGACGACGGTGCTCCGGAACGCGTCGTGCAGTGACTCTCCATCGCTGTAGCTCACGCCCACGATTCTGGAGTATTCGCCTTCAGCGAACGCGCAGGGCGCGACCGACGATCTCCTCCGCCGCCACGTCCACCTCGTGGATGGCGTCGTGCGTGAGGTGGTACCAGTGCGAGTGACCCCACCCCGCCGCGAGGCGATTGGCGACGCCAGAGCCGATCGCATCGGAGGCGGTTCCCTTCAGCGTCCGCGATCGGCCGACCGTCCGACGGATCGTCACCCGATGCGCCATCGGGTCGAGGTCGAGCAGCGCACGATGGACCGTTTCGACGCTCGGGACGACCAACCACTCCTCCGAACTGGGGAGCGCTGAGGACGCACCCGGCCCGGCGAGCACGACCCCGGACTCGTCGATGATCGACAACTCCGTCAGCCGCTTCCACGATGCGACGGCCGGCCGGTCGGCGGCGACGTCGGCATCCTCGTCATCGTCATCGTCACCGGGGTAGTACAGCTCGAAGCCGTCCCCCTCGTCCGACCACAACGACAGGATGTCGCCTGATGGCGCGGCCAGAAAGGCGTCCGACGCACGGACCGCTGCGAGCAGCCCACGCTCAGGGTCGGGGTACACCCCCACCACCGACACGGAGTACTCGCCGTCGTCGTCGGAGAGGACGAAGTACACGTCGCCGCTGCGGCAGATCTCCTCACGGCGGTCACGAACCATCGGCCCACCGCTCTCCGAGCTCATCGAGGCCTTCGCCAACGACACGACGACGTCGTACCACTCGCTCGACATGGGTGAGGGGAGGAACAACGGCCGCTTCGCCCTGGGCACGCTGAGCGCCTCCCAGTTCTCGAGCTCCTCGTCCGGATCGTCGCCTCGTTGGCCGAGGTATCGCACCAGGGCCGTCCGGCTCCTGATCGCTTCGGTGAGTCCGGCGCGGCGACCACGGCCCGCGATTCCCGGATTCCTGACAGCAGCTCTGCTCGGCTGCAGGCGGCGATACACCAATGACATGTCAGGCAGCTTCGTCGATGCGGCCGAGGAAGCACAGCCAGATGAAGTACTGACCGTCCACCTCGCCCCACTGGGCGTCCCAGCGCTCGCCGGGCAGCAGGCCCTTGAGGCGGGCCTTGGTCTTGGCGCGCTTGTGGGCGTTGCGCAGGTCGGAGGCGAACTGCATCGCTGTGGACTTGCTGAGCGGAACGGCGGCCTTGCGCCACTCGCCCGGGTCGGCGCGGCACTCGTCGAAGAGGACGCTCCACTGCGAGAAGCGTGGCTTCTGGCGCTTCTCGGGCGGTTCGCTGCGCACCGAGTAGGTACCGCGCTCGGGCGTGGCGGGCGGGACGGCCTCGGTGTCGGTGCGGTCGTCGTGGTCGTCGTGCTGTTGGTCCATGTGGATCGTCTCCTCGTGTGAGTCGGGGGTGGTGGGATGGTCGATGGCCGTGGCGGCCTCGTCGGCCGTGTCGGTGTCGTCGGCGTCCGCGTCGTCGGAGCGCTGCTGCGACAGCACGGCGCCGGCGGCGTGGTCGATGGTGACGCGGTGCAGCCCGACGAGCTGCTCCATCGAGATCGAGATCGTGTAGCCACCGGCGAGCACCCAGGCGACGGGCAGCTGGTGGTGCAGGCTCCAGCTGAACACCATCCGTTCGCGGTGGAGCATGGTGAACGCGTCGATGCCGGCGGGTCCGCCCGCACCGGCGCACGGGTCCATGCCGGCGTTGTAGAGGACGAGGTCGATCTCGTGCGGATCACGGATCGACTCGAGGGCGCGCCGCACCACCTGCAGGTAGTCGTCGCTGCCGGCGAGGAACAGCCGTGCGTTGTCGGTGTCGTCGTAGCGGTCGAACGAGTTGACCGACACGTCGATCTGCTCGATGCCCTCCACCCCGTCGATGAGCGAGGCGGTGCCGCCGCCGCAGTGGGCGTCGAGGTCGAGGATCAGCACCCGCCGGGCACCTGCGGTGCGCGCCGCCTTCGCGCCGACCACGAGCCCGTTCACCGTGCAGTAGCCGCGGCCACCTTCGTGGCGGGCGTGGTGGAGCCCGCTCGACAGCGAGCCGGCGATGGTGCGGTGCTGGAGGGCCCAGAGGGCGGCGTCGCGGACGCCGCCGGTGGAGGCGAGCACGGCCCGGGCGAGACCGGTGTCCCACCCGAGCCCGTTGCTCCCCGCCAGGTCGTGGGGACGGCCCTCGAGCACGGCCCGCACGTAGGGGCGGGAGTGCACGGCGAGGAGCTCGTCGATCGTCGCCGGGGTGGGGGCCACCACCTCGACGCCGGGGATGGGGTCGGCCACCAGGGACACGGCGATGGCGTCGGCCTTGCGAGTGGTGTCGAAGGCCACGTCCGTCGCGCAGTAGTCCGACGAGTGGAAGACCCGCATCACGCTGCCTCCGGGAAACGCCACTCGCCGTCGAGGACGGCCCACAGCGCCTCGTCCACGGCCTCCGCCTGGTCGTCGTCCACCACGGCGAGCAGCTCGCGGTGGGTGCGGATGGCCCGCTCGAGCATCCGCACGCGCTGTTCGGCGGGCGAGAGCTCGGACAGGTCGGCGAACAGGTCGCGCACCTCGGCGAGGCGCCGTTCGACGTTGAGGCGGAAGGTGGTGGCCTTGCCGACCCGGCGCTGCAGGTCGAGCTCGTCCTGCACGGCGAGGTGCAGCGCCAGCGTGCCGGCGTCGGCCGCCTGGCGGACGGTGGTGAGGCGCACGTCGAGGTGCTGGAGCTGCTGGTCGAGCTCGCCGAGCAGCTCCTCGATGGCCGCCAGCCAGCGTTCGGGGCTCTGCTCGAGGAAGCGGCGCTGGTGCAGGCTGGCCCTGCCCTTCACCTCGTCGGCGACGAGGTTCAGGAAGTCCTTGGTGTCGATGGCCATGTCATGTCTCCTTCGGATGTCGTGGTGGGTGCGTGGGTGGTGACTGGGTGGTGAGTGGGTGGTGATGGTCGACAGGGCGCGACGAAGCAGAGGTGGCTCGTCACAGAGGTAGCGGAGGTGCGGTGGGGTGCCGGCCGGGCGTCCGCCTCGCCCGGCCGGCGGACCGGTCGCTCAGTTCGAGCGGTGATCGGGGTCGACCGTGTGGTCGTACCGCGAGCGGCGTCCCTTGTGGGTGCCGCGCATGGTGGAGAACTGGCGCTTCATGTCGGCCTCGTGCCAGTCGCCGCGGCGCATGCGGACGAGGTCGTCCTCCATCTCGGCGATCTCCACGCTCGGCGCTCCGGCGGCCGACATGATCGGCAGCGCCGCCTCGAGCGCCTGGATCGCCTCCTGGCGGTCGCCGCGGCGCTCGGCCTCGATCGCCGCCTTGCGCAGGCCGGCCGCCTTGAGGACGTTCACCTGCTCGACGACATCGGGGTCGACCAGCGCGGCGTCGGCGATCAGCGGGTCGCCCGCCCCCACCGTCACCGGCACGGTGACGGTGTGGAGCGCCACCTCGCCCACGGCCGACACCCAGCGGATGACGAGCTCGGCCACCTGGTAGGGGCCGGCCTGGGCACCCGGGTTGACGTCGAACACCGCCACCACGCGGCGGCGCTCGTCGCCGTAGGCGTCGCCGAGGGCGATCTGCATGCCACCCGGCACCTGCGTGATCGGGTACTCGTTGAGCACGCCGAAGGTGGCCTTCGGGTCGGTGGGGCGGATCTCGACCGAGATGTTCTGCGCCACCACGTTGGTGAGGCCGGCGAACTCGTCGCCGAACACCTTGGTGGCCTGGTCGGCCCCGGCGCACCAGTAGTCGTTGCCGCCGCCGGCATCGGCCATGGCGGCGAGCAGCGTCTCGTCGTAGCCGTCGCCGAAGCCGATCATCGTGGTGGTGATCTGCTGGCGCTTGGCCGACGAGCACAGTCCGGTGAGCGTGTCGGGCTCGGTGATGCCCATGTTGGCGTGACCGTCGGTGAGCAGCAGCACCCGCTTGATCGCCTCGGGACGGCCGTTCGCCGACAGGATCTCGAGCGCCTTCAGCCAGCCGCCCGACAGGTTCGTGGAACCACGGGTGTGGATGGCCTTCAGTGCCTTCCAGGCGGTGTCGGTGCTGTGGCGAGCCAGCGGCAGCACCAGGTCGACATGGCTGTCGAAGGCGACGACGGCGATGCGGTCGTCCGGCCCGACCAGGCGGAACAGCGTGTTGACCGCCTCAACGACCGCCTCGAGCGGCCGGCCGCTCATCGAGCCGGAACGGTCGATGACCGCCACGACGTCGATGGGCGCCCGCTGCGCCTCGGGGGCCGGCGGTGCCGCCAGCTCCAGCAGCATGTGGACCTGCTGGTCCGCCTCGACCGCCACCAGCGTGCGGTCCAACTTCACGATCGGCTTCATGTCTCGTCTCCTCTCGACGTACGGGATGTCGTTCGGCTGCGAGAGCTGTGACACACCGTGATGTATGGGTCATTTTGACTCAATGTCACCCTGACTGTAACTCTCGTTCCAGTGAGTGTCAACTCGACCTGAACTCCTAGAGTCGTGGCATGTCGACGAGCGACCGACCGAGGGGATCACGAGCGAGAGCACCGAAGGGCTACGACGTACGTCGCTACCCGTCGTTCGCTGTGACGGTGGACGTCGTGATCCTCTCGATCCACCTCGACCAGCTGTCGGTCCTGTTGGTTCGTCGGAGCGGCGACCCCTACGCCGGCCACTGGGCGCTCCCTGGGGGCTTCAAGCGACCGGACGAGACACTCGATCAAGCGGCGCAGCGCGAGCTGGTGGAGGAGACGGGCATGCACGCACCCGACCATCTCCGGCAACTCGGCGCGTACGGCGACCCGGGGCGCGACCCACGGACCAACGTGGTGTCCATTGCGTATCTGGCCGTCGTGAGGGAC
>WLDE01000232.1 GCA_009704985.1 Actinomycetota bacterium
CACGGGTTCCGCATCCGCCTCGCCCGCGACGGCGAGCAGATGACCACGCTCGACGGCACGGTGCGCACGTTCACCTCGGACGACCTGCTCATCTGCGACGCCCACGACGTCCCGATCGGCGTCGGTGGCGTGATGGGTGGTCTCGACAGCGAGATCACCGACACCACCACGGTCGTCGCGCTGGAGATCGCCAGCTTCGAGCAGACCGGCATCACCCGCACGATGAACCGCCTCGGACTCCGCTCCGAGGCGTCCGGACGTTTCGAGCGCGGCGTCGATCCGTACGGCATCGAGCGCGCCCAGGCGCGGTTCGTCGAGTTGCTTCGCGAGACCTGTCCCGACCTCGTCGTGCACGACGGCACGGTCGACGCCCGGCACGCGTCGCTCGCGCCGCAGCACCGTTCGACGTCGGTGCGGGTGAGCCAGGTGAACCGCATCCTCGGAACGTCGCTCGACGCCGATCGCATCGCCGCGCTCGTGGGTCCCATCGGCTACGAGGTGCTCGAGCGGGACGGCGACGTGCTCACCGTGGCGCTCCCGTCGTGGCGCACGGACAGCCACGTCGAGATCGACGTGATCGAGGAGGTCGCCCGTCACCACGGATACGACGCGATCGGCACGGCCGTGCCGAACTCCACGATGCACGGCCGGCTGAGCGACCAGCAGGTGCGTCGACGCCAGCTCCGGGAGGTGCTGCTCGGCTGTGGGCTCAGCGAGGCGATCACCGACTCGTTCCTCCACCGCGAGGATCTCGGGCTCGCCCAGTTGCCCGACGACGCGATCCACATCACCAACCCGCTGCAGGCCGACGAGGACGTGCTCCGACCCACGATGCGCGTCGGCATGCTGAAGGCGATCGCGTTCAACGAGTCGCACCGCCGTCCCGGCGTGCAGCTGTTCGAGATCGGCCACGTGTACCCGCCCGGCGACCGCAGCACCGAGCTCCCACCCGAGTACGAGGGCCTCGCCGTCGCGCTCGCGGGGCAGGACGCCCGCGCGGCGATGGCCGTGTGGCGCGAGATCGCGAAGGCGATGGGGTTCGGCGCACGGGTCGACCAGGGCACCGTGCCCGCCGGGATGCACCCGACGCGCTCGGCCACGCTGTCGCTCGGCAAGGACGTGGTCGGTGCGGTCGGCGAGATCCATCCCGACGTGTGCGACGCGTTCGGTGTCGACGAGCGGATCGGCTGGCTCGAGCTCGACCTGTCGCGACTCCTCGCGATCAGCCCGAAGATCCCGCAGTGGAAGGCCACGAGTCGCTTCCCGAGCACCGACCTCGACCTGGCGTTCGTCGTGCCCGACGTCGTGGCGGCCGAGAAGATCGACAAGGGCATCCGCCAGGCCGCTGCCGGCCTGCTGGTCGACCTGTCGCTGTTCGACGTGTACCGGGGCCCGGGCGTCGATGCCGGGGCGCGCAGCCTGGCGTACCGCTTGCGGCTCCAGGCCCCCGACCGCACGCTCACCGACACGGAGGTCGCTGCGTTGCGCGACAAGGTGGTGGCCGGTCTGGCGAAGACGGGCGCCACCCTGCGCGGGTGAGCCCGGGCTGCCGGGTCAGTTCGCCGAGATGTCGTCGGGTGCGTCGGCGATCCACGCCAGACGGCCGCCCTGGCGGCGTACCACGTGGCGCCAGAGCCCGGACGGGTCCGAGGTGAACAGGTCGTCGCTCTCGGCTTCGAACACCATCCAGGCGCCCACCTGGAGCTCGGCCTCGAGCTGACCGGGCGACCAGCCCGCGTAGCCGCGGAAGATCCGCACGCGCTGCAACGACCCGGCGACGTCGTGCGGGGCGACGGAGAGGTCGACGGTTCCGAGCGTGCCGGTGAGTTCCCCCCAGGCCTCGTCGGAGCGGGTGCTGCCGCGCTCGGTCTCGGCGAGCGCGATGAGCGAGTCCTCGCCGACCGGTCCGCCCAGGAAGATCGTCGACGGTGGTGCCAGCAGCGCGGCCCACGCGTCGAGGTCGTCGAGGTCGAACTCGTCGGACAGGGCGTCGGCATCGTCGTCGGCGCGGTTGAGCACCACCCCGACCGCTCCGTCGTCGGTGTGCTCCAGCACGTAGACCACGGTGCGGTCGAAGTTGGGGTCGTCGAGCGGTGGTGTCGCCACCAGCAGCCGCCCGCGGACGGAGGCGCCCGGTGGCGGGGTCCCGTGCGACGAGGGGTCTGGCAGCACGGCTCCATTCTGCCGCGCCCCGTGCCGGGCCGCATCGCAGCCCCGCGGTCCGGCGTCGGTGCCCCGCTCGGGTGATCGTGCCGTGCCACGAGCAGTTCGACGCGGCGAATCGGCGCTGCCGAGCGTCGTTCCATGGTTCGTCCCGCATCCCCGGTCCTCGACCGGGCCGTACCGGCCTCGCGCCGGCCAATCGACGTCCTGACCGCACGTGCCCACCCCGGGCTCGGCGCGGCAGACCTGCAGAGGAGTCCCCCATGTTGATGAAGCATCCCCAGGTCCGCTCCCGGACCGCCACCGTCCTGTCCGCACTCACCGGGCTCGTCGCGGTCGTGGCGCTGCTCGTCGGCACCGTCGACGCGGTCGTCGACTTCCGGAGCCTCGTCGGCGCGTCGTTCCAGGTGAACGAGAAGGCCCGCTCGATCGTGGTGGAGCTCGCCCCGGTGCGACTCGGTGAGCCCGTGATCGATCTGGACGCGAGCCACGTGATGAACCGCGACCGCGGCCTGCTCGACCGCATCGGCGGTGTCCTGGAGGACTCGCCGACCTCGGAGGCGTGGCTCTACACGCTCGCGGAGGAGAAGATCGCCACCGCTGCGGCGGCCACCGACCTCGTGGCGCTGGCGGAGCAGAACACCACGCGCACGGTGACGGCGATGCTTCAGGCCCTGGGCTACGACCAGGTCGAGGTCCGCTTCACCGGTCCCTCCTCGGCCGCCGCTGCCGACCCGTTCGGCGCGGCGGATCGCTCCGCAGCGAGCCCGGTGGGCGGCTGACGTCGCTGCAGGTCGCACCGGAGAGGCCGGCTCGTCCGAGACGTACACTCGCACCGTGGTGCTGCAGACGGCGGCGACGACCGCGACCGGTGTGCTCTCGATGGGCATCGACGTCGGCGGCCCGGCGCTCGAGGTGGCTCAGCGCGGGTTCCGGTCGTTGCTGTCGAACCGGATGGCCCAGCTCGGGCACTGGAGCGTCGGTGGCGATCGTCCGGAGATCCAGCTCGCGGACGACCTGGTCGACCACTTGGTGCGGCGCGAGCGCGCCGAGGCCGACGACGTCGTGATCGGGGTCGCCGCGCCGTCGTGGTTCGGTGCCGTCGAGCGTCACCTCCTGGCGGACGCCATCGATCCCACGCGGATGCGCACGCTCGTGGCCTGTTCCACCCCGCTCGCGGCCGCCGTGGGCACGAGCCTGGCCGCTCCCGCGCCCTTCGCGGCCGAGCTGGTGCTCGCGATCGACCTCGACCTCGGGTGCTCGGCGTCGGTCGTGGAGATCGCCCCCGGCGTGGTGCGTGAGCGCGCCACGGTGGGTCTCTCGTTGCGGCAGCTGCGAGCGGAGAACGCCGGCGCCGGCATCGTCCCGGGCACCCGGCAACGTGCGCGCGCCCTGGCCGCGCTCGCCGAGGAGGTCGGTCGTGCCGCCCTCGGTGACGTCACCCGGGTGGTCGTCGTCGGTGACGACCCGGTCGACGCGGTGCGGGCGATGCTCGCCGAGGCGCACCCACCGTGGGCATCCGCGGCGATCGCAGTGACCCGGTCGCGGGCGGCCGTGGCCCGGGGCGCGGCGTTCGTGGCCGATCCCGACGCCATCGCCGAGGCGCCCGACGGAGTGTGGCAGGTGTCGAGTTGCCTCGGTCGAGCGCTCGGCGTGCTGACGGTGGATCCCGACGGCCCCGGCACGACGGGCCCAGACACGACGGGCCCAGACACGACGGGCCCAGACACGGACGAACGAGTGGCAGCGCAGATCCACGCGGTCATCGAGCGCGGCGTCTCGCTCCCGGTGGTGCGCGACCAGCCGTTCGACCTCGGCCCCGACGACGGGTTCGACGTCTACCTCGACCTCTACGAACAGCTGCCGCTCGGCGCCACCACCTCGCCGTCCGATCACCGTGTCGTGGCGACGGCCCGGCATCGTCACGAGACGCGCCGGGCCTCGCAGGTGACCGTGGTGTTCTCCGTCGGCCGTGACGGGCGGGTGTCCATCGGCCCCGAGGACGAGTGGATCGTGGACTGGCGTCACGCCGACGTCGGGGTCCACCGGGTGACGCGTGCGCACGTCGAGGCCGCGTCCGGGCACGGACCGGTGCGGGACCGGCGTTCGCTGCTCGGTGGCGGGGTGGTGCGTCCGCTGCTGCCCGTCGGCCCGGCGTCCGCCGACACCGATGCGCCGGACGAGCAGGTGACGCCCCCGGAGGCGGGCAGCGGCGGCGACGCCCGGGAGGCGATCGATGCGAGCGCGGCCGAGGTCGTCGCTGCGGACGAGGTGGCGGTCGCCGTCGCCCCGATCCCGCCGCCTGCACGGGTCCCCACCGTCCGGCCGCACGAGGACCGTGTGCCCGAGCCGCTTCCGCCCACACCGGCGGTGGTCGCGGCGCTGCAGCGCTGTGAGCGGCTGCTGTCCCACGAGGTGGGCCGCATGGTCGCGCTGCGGTCGGTGTTCGCGCTCCTCGGGTGCGCGGACGGCGCAGCGCCGGGGGAGCTGCTCGCCGCCGCCGATCGGCTCGAGGTGGCGCTCGCGGATCGGGACGACGACGTCGCCGATGCCCTCCGCGAGGCCGTGCAGGCGGTGCGCGACGAGACGCGTCGGGGCGGTGACGGCTGGTACTTCGGCGGGAGTGCCGGTGACGTGCGCGACGAGCTCGGCCGGGTGGTCGAGCACCTGATGGTGGTGGTCGGCTTCGTGTCCGCCGCCGAGCAACGTCAGCTCGTCCTCGACGCGATGCTGCTCGGCCTCGCCCCCGGCGAGGCACGAGCGGTGGTGCGCAGTCTCGTGGCGGCCGCGCAGACCGATCGGCTGGAGGCGGTGACCGGCGATCTCGACGAACGGTCCCGCACCGTGCGACTGCACCCGAGGCTGGGTCGGTTCGTGCTCGACGATCCGCCGCTGCCCCGCGCCGTCTCGGACGGCTCGCTGCCGGGTCCGTCGATGCGGGTGCTGCTCGACCTCCGCTGAACACGGCGGCTCCGACGAGCCCTAGGCGCTGGAGCGCAGGATCGCCGGGTGCTCGGTCGCCGGGTGCCCGGTCGCCGGGTGCCCGGTCGCCGGGTCGGCCACGGTGCCGTGTGCGGCCTCGTTCACGACCGGCGCGTGCACGACCGCCGGGTTCGCGACAGCCGTGGCCGTGGCTGTCGTGGCGGTGGCCATCGGGGATGCGGCCATCGGGGATGCGGCCATCGGGGATGCGGCCACCTGGGTCGGCTCCCCACGCACGGCGCGGACCACACGTCCGAGCAGGTGCTCGAGGGTGTCGAGCATGATGTCGATGTCGCCGACCACGGTCCAGTTGTCGACGTAGAACAGGTCGAGGCGCCGGTAGGCGTCGAACGACGGGGAGTCGCGTGCCTCCACCTGCCAGAGGCCGGTGATGCCGGGCTTCACCAGCTCACGGCGGCGGAGCTCGGCGTCGAAGACGGCGACCTCGCTCGGCAGCGCCGGACGCGGGCCGACGATGCTCATCTGGCCGCGCAGCACGTTGAAGAGCTGGGGCACCTCGTCGAGGCTCGACAGTCGAAGCAGTCGGCCGACGCGGGTGACGCGTGGGTCGACGTCCATCTTGAACAGCGGACCGGTGCGCTCGTTCGCGGCCTTGATCTCTGCGAGGCGCTGCTCGGCGTCGACGACCATGGTGCGGAACTTGAGGACCTTGAAGTGCTTGCCGTGCTTGCCGACGCGCACCTGCTTGAAGAACACCGGGCCGCGGTCGGCCTTGATCGCCAGGGCGATCACGACCAGGGCGGGCGCGAGCAGGGTGAGCACGGTGATGCTGATCGCCAGGTCGATCACGCGCTTCAGGAGGTGGTCGATGCGGCGCGGCCGGGACTGCTCGAGGTAGATCATCGGCTCGCGGGCGAGGTGCAGTTGGCGGATGCGCTGCACGTCGAACCCGGCGAGGCCGTTCGACACCTGCACGTGCATGCCGCGGCTCTGGAGGCGCTTCACGAGCGAGGTGATCTCGGGGTGCTCGCTGGCCTGGGCGCTCAGCACGACACCGGTGACGGCCGACTCGGTCGCGATCCGCTCGACCTGGTCGATCGTGCCGAGCCACAGGTGGTCGAGGTCGTTGGAGCGTGCGTCGTCGAGGTCGCCCAGCACGCCCACGACCTTCATGCCGTAGTCCGGGTGGTCACCGACGACCGACACGAGCCGAGCAGCGTGGGATCCGGCGCCGAGCACGATCACGTCGCGGGCACGAGCACCGCTCTGGCGGGTGCTGCGCAGCACGGCGCGGAAGACGGAGCGCTCGACGGTGAGGAGACACACCATCGCCGCGCCGCCGATGAAGATCTCCCTGAGGGACACGAAGGTCTCGAGGTTGACGAACAGGATCCGGTCGAGCAGCACCAACGCGAGGGAGGTGTAGATGCCGGAGCGTGCGATGAGACGGACCTCGATCGAGCGGACCGCGCACAGTCGCGAGAGGTACAGGCCCTCGTACCGCATGATGAGCAGTGACACCGCGACCGCGGTGATCCCGACGAACAGCGACTCGGCCGGCTGGCGGGTCCCCGACGGGAACGCGAACAGCAGGATCGGGAACCACACGAGCGACAGCACGCCGATGTCGGCTGCCAGCAGTGTCGCACGGAGGCCGTGCCGTTCCTGTCCCGTCCCCGCCGTGCGTGCCACCTCGGCGACCATAAGGATCACCGTTGGTGAACACAATGAAGCGACCTGTTGGATTCCGACAAGAGTCCGGCAAGCCATCGACGCGACGCGCGATTCCTCGCGCGGGTGGTCACATTTCCTGAGATTCCGTGGACAGTTGTGGAATGATCATGCATGCGAGTGTATGGTCATGCGCATGTCTCACCCCGTCCGAGCCGGCCGCCGGGGCGCCGCGATCGTCGGCGCCTCCGGGTACACCGGCGCCGAGTTGATGCGGCTGTGCGCCCAACACCCCGACCTCGACCTCGTGTACGCCACCGGGGACACGCAGGCCGGCACCCTCGCGAGCGCGCTCTACCCGAGCGTGACCGCCACCTATCCCGACCTGGTGTTCGAGGAGTTCGACACCGACCGCGTCGACGGCCTCGACGTGGTGTTCCTCGGCCTGCCGCACGAGGCGAGCATGGCGCTCGTGCCACAGCTCACCGGCAGGGTCGGGACGATCGTCGACCTGTCGGCGGCCTACCGTTTGAAGGACGCCTCGCTCTATCCCGTGTGGTACGGCTTCGAGCACGACCAGCCCGAGCACCTCGCGAGCGCGGTGTACGGCCTCCCCGAACTCGACCGCACGGGCCTGAAGGGCGCCTCCCTGGTGGCCACGCCCGGGTGCCACGTCACCGCAGCGGCGCTGGCGCTGGAGCCGCTCGTCGCGGCGGGACTGATCGAGCGGCACGGGATCATCGTCGACTCCAAGAC
>WLDE01000233.1 GCA_009704985.1 Actinomycetota bacterium
CGTCGAGGGCGTCGAGGGCGTCGAGGGCGTCGAGGGCGTCGGTCAGTCCGCCGAGGGTGAGTGCCCACACCACGACCAGCGGCACCTGCCGCACGTGCCAGCGCAGCGAGCGGGGCACGAGCCAGCCGAGCGGCCGGGCCTCGTCCTGGGTGAGGCGCAGCGAGCTGCCGCTGTCGTTGAGCACGACGACCGTGTCGTGCCGGAGGTCGGCCGCAGCGACGCCCTCGAACACCTCGTCGGGCCGCACGATCGTGAGCCGGCCGTCGGGACGCAGCACCACCGACGACGTCGGCGTGCCCGCGAGCACCAGATCGCTCGGCGGGGCGGCCCAGGTGCGGGCGAGGCCGTGGCCGCGGGTGGTCGACGGCATGTCGTCGACGATGCCCCAGCCGTGCCGTTCCTCCACCGACAGCGCGAGTCGCACGGTCGCGAGCTCCGCGCGGAGCCCGGCCACCTCGTCCGGCCTCACGCGCACCGGGCGTTCGCCGCCCGACGCCACGGCGGCGTCCAGGAGCCGGTCGAGGATCCGGTCGTCGAGGTCGTGCTCGACGGCGGCGACCTCGGCCCGGAGCCAGTCGAGGTGGGCCACGGAGCCGATCGGGCGCTCGTACCTCCACGTCGCGCGCCAGGTGCGGTACTGCACCACGGCCTCGGTGTCCTCGAACCCCGAGCCGAAGAGCAGCCAGTCGACCAGTCGCCCCCGCTCGTCGTGCAGCGGGCGCAGCAGGTGGCGGATCGACGCGAGCGGGATGTCGGGCGCCGGGTACCGCTGCACCACCGCGACGAGCTCGCGGGGCGGCAGCTGGATCCACGCGTCGACGGGCGGACGGGTGCCGGCGTTCATCGTCGCGAGGTGCGCGAGTCCGGCATCATGCGGCGATGGTAGGCCAGCCCTCGGACCTCCCCGCCCGCGACCCCGGCCGTCACGTCGCGGTCAGCTCGCGCGGCGCACGGCGGTGATGTCGTCGCCGAGCAGCGCCGCCAGTCGCAGCGGCACGAGCGTGCCCACGCGCGGCGGCAGGTAGGTCGGCAGGCTCCACGCGCCCTGGCCGCGGACGTCGTACAGCAGGGTGCCGATCTCACGCGACCGGTGCGGGTCGCCGAGCGACTCCGCGAGGCGACGCTCGAGCATCTGCACGCGGCGGGTGGTGCGCGTCACCTGCTCGACAGCGTCCTCCGTGGCAGCGACGAGCCGCGGCGTGTCGTGCATCACCGTGACCAGCTGGCTCACGACGGCCGGCAGCAGCTCGGCTGCGCAGGGTGCGAACGTCTCGAAGGCGAGCGGTGACGGGTCGAGCGCGATGGTGCGCCACGCGTGCTCGGCGAGCAGACGACGACCCTCGAGCTCGCGATGGGCGGCGAGGAGGTGATGTGGCTTCACGCCGGGCGCCTGCGCGAGCAGCTCGTCGGGTGTGAGCCCGCACCGCAGCGCGGTGATCAGCACCGTCACGTCACGACGTTCGAACTGCTCGACGTCGTGGTCGCCGCTCAGCACCTCGAGCTCCGCGACGAACGCGAGTTCCTCGGCATCGGTGCAGGGGGCCTGTCGACCCGACCACGGGCTGGCGACCTCCACCTGCACGGGCGGCACCGTCGGCCGCGTGGTGCGTGCACCCGCGACGGCGCGGGTCGACGACGACCGACGTTGAGTCGGCTCGATGATCCGGGTGGACATCGCTTCCTCCGTGAGTGTTCCGACGAGCCACGGTCCGTGTGGCTCGGTACGTCGGACCGTCCACGGAGGACGGGAAACGCTCAGGGTGATCCGGCGTGATTCGCGGGGGACTCGCGCGGGGCCGTCCGTCCCCCGGGGGTGACTCGCGACTCAGGAGCCGCGGCCGTGCCGCTGCACCTTGCGCAGCACCATCGGGTGCTGGATCTTCGCGACGGCCTTCGCCTCGATCTGGCGGACGGCCTCACGCGACAGGCCCAGGGTCTCACCGATGCCGGCGAGCTTCTCGGGCGGCTCACCGTCGAGCCCGAAGCGGCGCACGATCACGAACAGCTCACGTGAGTCGAGCGCGGCGAGGCCGTGGGTGCGCAGTGCCGACAGCATCATCGTCGACACGACGACCGACTCGGGGCCGGGGGTGTGGCTCTCGATCGTGTCGCCGAGCGTGGCGTCGTGCTGCTCGGAGGCCATCTGGTCCACCGACTCGAGGCGCGGCGGGTTGAGCACGCGGCGCACCTGGTCGATCGTGGCGCCGACCACGGCGGCGACCTCGGCGTGCGAGGGCGTGTAGCGGTCGTCGTCACCCTGCAGGTGGCGGAACGCCCGGAGGATCTCGGGGCGGCGCTCGAAGTCACCGAGGTTCACGTTCGGGTGGTCGGCGTCGCGCACGGCGCGCAGCACCTCGCGCTGGATCGGCTTGAACGCCCAATGGCCGAAGCGGCCCTGCGAGGGGTCGAAGCTGTCGATCGCCCGCATCAGGCCGAGCAGGCCGGCGGCCTCGAAGTCGGCGGAGTCCTCGCGGCTGGAGTTGGCGGTGAAGCGCCTGCAGTACGAGCGCACCAGTCCGAGGTTGAACTGGACGATCTCGGACGTGACGTCCTCGACCTGCCGGCGCAGACGGTTCACCGTCCGCTGATCGGCGATCTCCTCGTCGAGTTCGGCCAACTGCCGCTGCAACTCGCGCCGCCGCTGGAACAGTGCCGAGTTCCCGTCGACGAAGTCGTCCGGTGCCATTGCCATGGAGCTGTCCGCGCCCGCCATCTGTGTCTCTCCGTCACTCCTGTGTCGTTGCCCGCTCCCGGTGGGGGCGGGCGTCCCAGCCTCCGCTCGGGACGTTGCACAGATTGGCGATCGTGGACCCCGTCCGGAAGTTGCGGACGACTCATTTCGGGGGGTCGCAGATAGGGGGTCCGCGTGTCCACCGAACGGGTGAACGCGCCTGATGCAGGCGTGGACAGTGAGTGATGACAATACCACATTCTGTGGTATTTCGGGTCGATCGCGCCGAGATCTCGCGCGTGATGTGGGATTCTGACCGCTCGCGCACCCCCGACCGGGCCGACCGGGATGGTGCGCTGTCGATGATCGACCGTCCAGCGGAGGGCCGTCCGCGCCGCGGTTCCCCCGCCGAATCCCCCGTTCGATCCCCCTCGTGCACCCGTCTCCGACCCGCGTCGACACCCGTTCCGGGCGCCGGCCGACGAAAATCGGCGGTCCCTGGTTGCAGTGCGCCGCAGGCGGTGGACAGTTCATCGCATGACCGCCGCAGCGATCGACGAACTGCACCACCCTGGGGACGCATCCGCGATTCCCGTCGTCGTCGTGCAGCAGCACCGGGTGCTGCGCGAAGCGGTGCAGCTGCGGCTCGAGAACGAGCCGGACTTCGTCGTGGTCGCGTGCGTCGGCACCGTGCAGGAGGCCGTCGAGGTGATCGCCGACCACCCCGGCACCGTCGTGGTGCTCGACGAGCCCACCGCGGGTGAGTCGTGCCACAGCGTGATGGGCCTGCTGCGCACCACCTCACCCACGGCTCGCGCGGTGATGCTGCTCACCACCACCGAGGTCAGCATCGTGTCCGCCGCAGTGAACGCCGGTGTCGCCGGCGTGCTCTGCAGCGACACACCGAGCACTTCGCTCGTCCACGCCGTGCGCACCGTCGCCGGCGGTGCCTGCGTGCTCGACGAGGTCGCCCTCCGGCAGCTCGCCGGTACCTGGCAGCCCGTCGTCCAGCCGATGCTGTCGGGCCGCGAGAAGGAGGTGCTCACCCTGCTCGCCGCCGGGTCGAGCAACGCCGAGATCGCCAACCAGCTCTACGTCTCCACCGAGACCATCAAGACCCACGTGGCCCACGTCCTGCGCAAGCTCGACGTCCCGAACCGCACGTCCGCGGTCGAGAAGGCCACCCGGCTCGGACTCCTGGTCTGACCAGGCCCGGGCACACGACCCCGCCCCACCGTTCGCACCGCCCGAACCACACCGACGCCCAGCCCCACGGAGGAACCATGAAGGTCCTGATCGCCGATGACAGCAAGGCCATGCGCATGATCGTGCTGCGTACCCTCCGCCAGAGCGGCCTGCAGATCGACGACGTGCTCGAGGCCGAGGACGGCGCGCAGGCACTCGCCGCGGTGCCGACGTTCGGGCCCGACCTGATCCTGTCGGACTGGAACATGCCGAACATGACCGGCATCGAGTTCCTCGCGAACCTGCGTGCCACCGGCAACCGCACGACGTTCGGCTTCGTCACGTCGGAGTCGAACCCGGCGATGAAGGAGCAGGCCATCGCCGAGGGTGCCGCGTTCCTCCTGACCAAGCCCTTCGACGCGGAACGCCTCGCCGAAGTCGTCGGTGCCGTGGTGGGCTGATGCCACTGGGGACCCCCACCCGTCGGATGCCGATCCCCGAGGACGTCCGCGACTTCTTCGGTGACCTGCTGGGCAGGTCGGTCAGCGTCGCGAAGCGACCCGTGACCGACCTGTCGCAGCTCGATCCGGACGAGAAGTGGGTCACCGGGCTCTACGTGAGCCAGAAGGACGCCCTCATCGGTGCGTGTGTCGCCGACCTCCAGCTCGCCGCGAACGCGGGCGCGGCGCTCGCGATGATCTCCGAGCAGGTCGCGAAGGAGTCCGTCGCCGCCGGCGAGCTCGGCGAGAACCTGCGCGACAACTTCTACGAGGTCGTGAACATCCTCTCGGCGCTCCTGAACGGACCGAGCGTGCCGCACCTGCGCCTCACCGAGCTCGTCGACGGCATCCCCGACGACGTGGTCGCGCTCTCGAAGCGGGCGGGCGGCAACAAGCACTACGACGTCACCATCGTCGGGTACGCGGGCGGCACGCTCGCATTGATCGGCGTCTGACCGGCGTCTGATCGTTGCGCGGCCGGCTCGGGACCGCCGGTCGGACCGGGCGACCGTGGGAGACTCCGCTGCCATGACGACGTCCTCGCCAGACTCGCCCGGATCGCCGGACTCGCCCCGCTCGCCGCGCTCGCCCGACCCCGTCCGCTACGGCGTGATCGGCACCGGGATGATGGGCTGCGAGCACATCACCAACCTCGTCCACCTGCCCGAGGCGGAGGTCGTCGCCATCGCCGACCCGGTCGAGTCGTCGCTGGAGTGGGGTCGCCTCGCCGCCGGCGCACCGGTCGACGCCCATGCGGATCACCGCGACCTGCTCGCACGCGACGACCTCGACGCCGTGGTCATCGCCTCGCCGAACCACACCCACGCCACCGTGTTGCGCGACGCACTCGCGACCGATCTCGCCGTGCTCGTCGAGAAGCCGCTGTGCACCACCGTCGAGGACTGCCTCGACGTACGCGCCCGGGCGGCGGATCGCGCTGCGCTCACCTGGGTGGGCCTCGAGTACCGGTTCATGCCGACGATCGCGACCCTGCTCGACCAGCTCGCCACCGGGGTGTGCGGCACCACGCGGATGGTGTCGATCCGCGAGCACCGGTTCCCCTTCCTCGTGAAGGTCGGCAACTGGAACCGCTTCACCGAGAACACCGGCGGCACGCTCGTGGAGAAGTGCTGCCACTTCTTCGACCTCATGCGCCTCGTCGCCGGTGGCGCGCGCCCGGTGCGGGTGATGGCGTCGGGTGGCCAGGCCGTGAACCACCTCGACGAGCGCTACGACGGCCGCACGCCCGACATCCTCGACCACGCCTACGTGATCGTGGAGTTCGACAACGGGGTGCGGGGTGCGCTCGACCTGTCGATGTTCGCCGAGGGCGGCCGCTACGAGCAGGAGATCTGCGTGGTCGGCGACGACGCGAAGCTCGAGGCGACGGTGCCGGGCGACACCGTGTTCGTCGGACCGCGCGACCGCAGCGGACCGCACGCCGTGCCCGCCCGGTCCGGTGCCGACGTCACCTACCAGGGGTTCCACCACGGTTCGTCGTTCGTCGAGCACCGCCGCTTCATCGACTGCCTGCGCGCCGGTCGTCCCGCCGAGGTCACCGTCGACGACGGCCTCTGGTCCGTGCTCATGGGCGTCGCCGCGCACCGGGCCATCGACGAGGGGCGCGTGGTCGACCTCGACGGCACGCGGGTGCTGCCGGCCCGTCGATGAGCACCGGCCTCGCTCCTGCACCCCCCGCACCCCCCCGCAGCTGGGCCCCCCGAACGTGAGGGGTTCGTGTCGCGACGGCGCCGATCGGCTCATGTCGCCGGGATCCGCTCCGATGACCTGACCGGCGATCCGTTCCCGAGCCGGACCCGCCCGAACGGCGACCGCACCGTCACCGTCACGCTCGGCCCCACCTGCTCGGGGACGTGCACGGCGATCGGCACCCAGCCGAGCAACGCGACGTTCTCGTTCCAGCCCGCCACCACCATCCGCGACACCGCGGGCAACCTGATCCTCACCACCACCCGGTCGAGCTCGATCCGGTCGTTCTGACGCCGCGGGCGACCGCCTCGGCGGCCCGCTCTCAGCTGAGCTCGACGTCGCGTCCCACGCCGGCCAGCTTCTCCGGGTTCAGCACCAGGTACTGGCGGGCCACCCGGCCGTCGCTCACCTCCAGCGCGTGCACCAGGTACGGCCGGCCGGCCACGGACACCAGCAGCCCGGGCGAGTCGTTCACCCACACCGCGTCCACCTGACCACCTTCGGGTAGGCGGTCGCGCAGGTTCACCAGGAACCGGGCGATGCGGTCCGGCCCCACCACCGGCCGGCGCGCGGCACGACGGTGCGCACCACCGTCGCTCGTCAGCACGGCGTCGGGGTGCAGCAGGGCGCGCACCGCGTCCACGTCGCCGTCCATCACGGCCGCCGCGAAGGCCGTGGCCACCGCGAGCTGTTCGGTGCGACGCGGCCGTGGTCCGGGTGGTCCGGCTGGCGCGGCGTCGCGGAGCTTGCGGCGGGCCCGTACCGCGAGTTGGCGCGTGGCGTCGGGACTGCGGCCCACCGCGTCGGCCACGGACCCGAACGGCTCGGCGAACACGTCGGCGAGCAGCACCACCAGTCGCTCCTCGGGGCTGAGCCGTTCCAGCAGCAGGAGGAACGCAGTGGTGAGCGAGTCGGCCAGCTCGGCGACGTCGGCCGGATCGGCGGAGGCGCCCGCCGTCCCCTGGGCCGTGGTGCCGAGCGGCTGCACGAACGGCTCCGGCAGCCACGGTCCCACGTAGTCCGTGCGCTCGCGTCGCCGTGCACGCAGTCGGTCGAGCCCGAGCCGGCTCACGGTGGTGGTGAGCCACGCGGCGGGTCGCTCCACCACGTCGACGTCGGTGCGCGACCAGCGGATCCACGCCTCCTGCACCACGTCCTCGGCGTCGCTCAGCGACCCGAGGAGCCGGTACGCGAGACCGGTCAGCCGGGCGCGCTCCGCGTCGAAGGTCGCCGCCCGCCAGACGTCGTCGCGCGGGGTGCTCATGCGCCGATCGTCGCACGTCGGGCGATCACGCCGAGCGCCGCCCGCGCGGCGGTGGTGCCGCTCGCGGCCGACGCGTCCGCCAGCAGCCCGACCGGCCCGACCCAGTCGCCGGCGACGAACACGCCCGGCACC
>WLDE01000234.1 GCA_009704985.1 Actinomycetota bacterium
CGTTTGGTCGCCTTCACCGCCGCAGCCACCGACCGGCCCGTCGCACGCGCCGTCACCACATCCGGATCGACACCGGAGTCGGGCTCATCGGCCAGCACCTCGAGGCGTTGCAGCAGGCGCAGCTCGACCGACTGCAACCAGCGCAGCACGACGGTGAGCTCGCCCAACGCGGACGACACCTCCGCCACCGAGGCGACACCCGCATCCAGGCACGCCAACGACCACACCCCATCCACGGGAACCGCGACCGCGACACCACCTGCATCGAACATGCGAGCTCACCCCCTCCCACCGCCGCGGGACCGGACCGAACGAACACCTGGACCCCGAAGGGTCGATCACACCCCGGGAACACCCGGAACACCCACCAAGGTACCGAACACACGTTCGATCACCACCCCGCATCTGCGGGGATCTCTCGCCGTTCTCGGCGGCTCGACCCGCAACGGCCCACTCGCCGGCCGACAGCCCACCCCCATCCGCCAGGTGCGTCCGCGGCTCACGGCGCCGCGGACGTCCGGCCCCGATCCACTCCGTCGGGGTCATCCCGGCGCGTCGGGCAGCCGAGCCCACCCCTGTGGTGCGCCGCCGTGTGACAGGACCGAGCGAACCGCCAGGACATCGACAGGTGATCGGCCCGATGACCCGCTCGAGGGCGTCAACGAGCTGATCGGACCCGAGCGGCCGATCGGCGCCCGCATCGGTCTCCGAAGCGACCGCTGCGGCGTGCATCGCCGCACGAGACCGACGGTGGGCGTGTGGTGTTCGGCGCCTCAGAGCCTCCGGCCGAGGAGCTCGTCCACGGCCTGCGCGTTGCGTCGGCGATGCGTCGCCGCCGAGATGTGGTGGAACACGTAGTGCTGGACGGCGTTCCCGTCGAAGGCGGCGAGGATCCGGTCCGCGGTGAGCTCGGGGTCCTCGCAGCGCCAACGGCCGGCCGCCGCACCGCTCGCGAGGAGCGCCGTGACGGCGCGTCGCCAGCTGCGGTGATGGCGGCGCAGCGACGCTCGGAGCGCCGGGTTCCGGCTCGCCTCGCCCCACGCGTCGATCCAGAGTTGGTAGTGCGGACGGTCGACCGGCTCGCAGAGCCAGGCGAGTCGTGCGTCGAGGTCGTCGATGCGGCTCAGTTCGTCGTCGAACCGGGCGATCTCCTCGGTCGCGGCCACGTCGAACGCGGTCGCCACGAGCTCGTCGCGGTTGGCGAAGTAGCGGTGCAGCAGGCTGTGGGTGATACCGGCCTGCTCGGCGATCGACCGGGTGGTGGTCGCCTGGAAGCCGTCGCGGGTGATCACCGTGAGCGCACATCGGCAGATGTGTTCGCGGCGCTCGTCGGGGCGCATGCGGACAGCCACGTGCGGGACCCTATCGGCGACCAGTTGGTCGACAGGAGCAGACCTTGTTGACCAGATGGTCTACAGTAGGTTCATGTCGTTCGTCACCTGGTTCGAGATCCCCGCGGTCGACCTCGATCGTGCGATCGCCTTCTACGAGCACGTGCTCGAGGTGGCGCTGGAGCGCACGGAGATCGATGGGCACCCGATGGCCCTGTTCCCCGACCCCTCCGACGACGACGCCGGAGCGAGCGGGTCGATCGCCACGGGCGACAGCTACGTTCCCTCGCTCGACGGCACCCGCGTGTACTTCCGAGTACCCGACGTGGCGGCGACCCTGCAGCGGGCGATCGACCGGGGTGGGCGCGAGCTGTATCCGGTCACCGACATCGGCCCGGCAGGCCTGGTGGCCGAATTCGCCGACTCCGAGGGCAACCGGATCGCGCTCGGCGGGCCGAGCGCCTGACACACCGATCGGTGTCGGTCGCCGGCGGTCAGTCCTGTCGCGCCGGCACGGTCGTCGTGGCGTCGTCCGGGGATCGGCGAGCCAGATCGATCGGCCGCGACACCACGTGCGCCGTGGCCACCAGCGCGGCGGCGGCCACGAACACCGACGCCGGACCCAGCCCCGACGACAGCACGCCGAAGCACACGAGCAGCACGGCGACCGTGATGTCGAACCCGGCGCTCATGGTGCCGATGATCGCGCCACGGCGATCGTCGCCGACCCGGTCGATCGTGGTGGTCACCAGGATCGGCCACGGCATCGAGTGGCCGAGAGCGCAGATCACCACGCCGACGATCGCCAGCCAGAGCGTGGGGCTCGCGATCACCACGAGCAGACCGGTCGCCAGTACGGCGTGGGCGACGTTCAACCCCCGTCTCGGGCGCACCCGATCGGACAGGAAGCCGAGCGCGCCGCGCACCACGAGCAGCGTGATCCCGAAGGTGGTGAGCAACCAGTTGCCGTTGCCGTAGCGGTCGTCGGCGAGCACCACCGCGAAGCCGGTGATCGCGGCGTAGCCGGCGTTGGTGAGGCCGATCACCACGGCCGGCCGCACCGCGCCCGGCTCCAGCCACCCGCCACCACCGGGCGAGGCCGGTCGTGGACGGCGTGGGAGTCGGGTCACCAGCACCAGCGCCGTGGCCGTGACCGATCCGAACACCAGCCCGGCCGTCGGGAGGCCCGGGAACCAGGGGCCGGCCGCCGCGCCCGCGCTCATCCCGGTCCACAGGCCGGCGCTCAGCCAGCCGAGTGCCTGGCCCCGCCGGTCGAGCGGGACCAGTTCGAGCGCCACCGCCGCGGCAGCCGTGTAGAGGATGCCGTCCCCCACGCCCTGCACCGCTCGTGCGACCAGCAGCCCGGCGAGGCTCGGCGCGGCGAGCAGCATCGAACCCGCCGCGGTGAGCGAGACGCCCCAGGCGAGCGCGGTGCGGGCTCCCACACCGTCGATCAGGCGGCCCGACACGAGTCGCCCGGCGATCGCGCAGGCCGGGAACAAGCCGGCAGCGACGCCGATCCAGAGGTCGCCGTGGCCGAGCTCGCGCACCCGTTCGGGCAACAGCGCGAGCGTGGCGCCGAAGCCGACGAACGCGAACGTGAGCGACAGGACGACGAACAGCACGCGCGGGTCGCCGCGCCGACCCGTGACAGGGGCGGCCGTGGGGGAGGGGGCCGGCGTGGTGCCGTCGGCGGTCATCGCCCGCGCAGGGCGGCGAGCACGTCGCTGGCGGCGAGCTGGCGGTCGTCGAGGATCGCGACCCGGGCCGGGTCGCCGCCGAGCAGGGTGGCCGCGGAGACACCGATGGCGGTCTGGAGGTCGCGGATGTTGCGCGGCGGCGGGAAGTACTCGTCCTCCTCGGTCACCCGCACGACCTCCACGCCCAGACGAGGGCAGAGGCGGTCGAGGACCGCGTCGACGAGCTCCTCGGGCGCCGATGCGCCGGCGGTGACCCCCACGGTGCCGTGCAGGTCGTCGGGCAGCTCGGACACGTGGTTGATGCGGTACACCCGAGGCGCACCGGCCTCGACCGCGAGCTTCTCGAGGGCACGGGTGTTGGACGAGTTGGCCGACCCGATCACCACGATCGCGTCGCAGCGGTCGGCGATCGACATGAGCGCCGACTGCCGGTTGGTGGTGGCGAAGCAGAGGTCGCTGCGACCGGGGGTCCACGTGTCGGGGTACTTCTGCTTGACGGCCACCGCCACGCCCTCCCAGTCGCGGTGCGACAGCGTGGTCTGGGCGAGCAGCGCCACCGGTTCGTCGAACTCGGGGAGTGCGGCGACCTCCTCGACGCTCTCGACGCGGCTGATCGCGTGTGGCGCCACCGCCATCGTGCCGACGGCCTCCTCGTGGCCCTCGTGGCCCACGTAGACGATGCGGTAGCCCTTGCCGGCACGTACCTTCACCTCGTGGTGCACCTTGGTGACGAGCGGACACACCGAATCCACCACGTAGCTGCCCCGGGCGCGTGCGGCGGCCACCACCTCGGGGGCCGAGCCGTGGGCCGACAGCATGATCGGGCTGCCCTCGGGCACCTCGGCGACGTCGTCGACGAACACGACGCCCTGCTGCTCGAAGCGCTCGACCACGATCCGGTTGTGGACGATCTCGTGGTAGCAGTACACGGGCGCCGGGAAGGTGCGCACCATCCACGCCAGCGCCTTGATCGCCATCTCCACGCCGGCGCAGAACCCGCGGGGTTCGGCCAGCAGCACCCGGTCGACGTCCACGCGGCCAGGCTACCGGTGGGCGTCCCCCGGACCCCGGCGTCGGCGCCGGTAGCCTCGACGGACGTGTCGTCACCGGTCGTCGTCGCCGTCGTCCCAGGGTCCGCCGCGGATGCGGCGGGTCTCTGCGCGGGCGACGAGATCGTGGCGCTGAACGGCCAGGTGCCCCGCGACATCATCGAGTGGCGGTTCCTCGTCGACGAGGCCGAGATCGACGTCGAGTTCCGGCGCGGCGGCCTCGACCTCGAGACCAGCGTGTCGAAGCGGGCCGGCGAGCCGCTGGGTGTCGAGGTGTCGAGCGCGGTGTTCGACCGGGTACGCACCTGCGACAACCACTGCGAGTTCTGCTTCATCTACCAGCTGCCGAAGGGGATGCGTCGCAGCCTGTACCTGAAGGACGACGACTACCGGCTGAGCTTCCTGTACGGGAACTTCACCACCCTCACCCGGTTCACCGAGGCCGACCTCGAACGAGTGGTCACCGAGCGGCTCTCGCCGCTCAACGTGAGCATCCACGCCACCGACCCCGAGCTGCGGTCGCGGATGCTGCGCAACCCGCGCGGTGGCATGAGCCTGCGGTGGTTGCGGGCGCTGCTCGACCACGGCATCACGGTGCGCGGCCAGATCGTGCTGTGCCCCGGCGTGAACGACGGCGAGGCGCTCGACCGCACGTTCGCCGATGTGCTCGACCGGTACCCCGAGCTGGAGTCGATCGCGGTGGTGCCGCTCGGCCTCAGCCGGTTCAACACCGAGTCGGCGATGCGGCTCCACACCGAGGCCGAGGCGAACGCGGTCCTCGACGCCGTGCACGACTGGCAGGACGTGTACGTGCGCGTGCTGGGCCGGCGGATGGCCTTCGCCGCCGACGAGTACTACCTGATGACCGGTCGCCCGTTCCCCGACGCCGACGCCTACGAGGGCTTCGGGATGCACGAGGACGGCATCGGCATGGCCCGCACGTTCGAGCTGGAGTTCCACGGTCGCGCGGCCACGCCCACCGGGGTGCAGCGAGGGTTCTTCGCCGCCGTCGACACCCCGCCCCCGAACCCGGCGGCCTACACCGGCCTGCGCTCGCAGACGTCGTCGTGCGGCAGCGGCGCGGCCGCCACGGTTGCCCCGGCCGCCGGTGGCGACTCCGCCGGTTCCACCACCACGCTCACGCTGTCGCCGCGCCGCGACGCACCGGTCGGCATCCTCACCGGGGAGTTCGGTGCTCGCGTGATCGCCCCGCTGGTCGCCGAGCTCGGCCGCCCCGACGTGCGCGTGATCCCCGTTCGCAACGAGTTCTTCGGCGGCAACACCGCGGTCACCGGGCTCATGGTCGGGGCCGACATCACCCGCGTGCTGGCGGCCGAACCCGCCGGCCACCGCTACCTGCTGCCCGACGTCTGCCTGTCGGACGGACGCTTCCTCGACGGACTCACCGTCGCCGACCTGCCGAGACCGGTCGAGGTGCTGCCCACCGACGGTCTCGCCCTTCGCGCCGCACTGGAGCCCGCACGATGAACCAGCCCGCACCCACCCCCGCGACCGACGGCGAGCCGCGGCTCGCCAACGTCGTCATCGTCGGGCGCCCCAACGTCGGCAAGAGCACCCTGTTCAATCGCATCGTCGGTGAGCAGGTCGCGATCGTGGAGGACCGCCCCGGCGTCACCCGCGACCGCAAGGAGCAGGAGGCCGAGTGGCTCGGTCACCGCTTCAACCTGATCGACACCGGTGGCTGGCTCCCCGGTGGCAGCGAGCTCGACGCCAAGGTGTCGCGCCAGGTGGAGGCCGCCGTGCGCACCGCCGACCTGGTGCTGTTCGTGGTCGACTCCTCGGTCGGCATCACCGACGACGACGAGCAGATCGGCACGTGGCTCCGCCGGACCGGGGTGCCGATCCTGGTGGTCACGAACAAGGCCGACAACGACCGCCGCGAGGACGGCCGCTGGGAGTTCCTGTCCCTCGGCCTCGGCGACCCGTACCCGGTGAGTGCGCTGCACGGCCGGCGAGCCGGCGACCTGCTCGACGAGATCGTGGCCCGGGTGCCCACGGTGCGCGACGACGAGCCGCAGGAGCCCGGCCTCGACGACGAGGGCGAGCCCTTGTGGAACCCGTCCGACGCCCCGCCGCCGCGTGTCGCGATCGTCGGCAGGCCCAACGTCGGCAAGAGCACGCTGTTCAACCGGCTGGTGGGTGAGGACCGCTCCGTCGTCCACGACATGGCCGGCACCACCCGCGACGCGATCGACACCCTGGTCGACACGCCCGATGGCCCGATCGTGTTCGTCGACACCGCCGGCATGCGCAAGCGCGGCAAGATCGACGACTCGGCCGAGTACTACTCGATGGTGCGTGCCCTGCGGGCCATTGACGACGCGGACATCGCGCTGCTGGTCATCGACGCCACCGAGGGTGTCACCGGCCAGGATCAGCGCCTCGCGGAGCGGGTCGACGCGAGCGGCTGCCCGATCGTGATCATGCTGAACAAGTGGGAGCTGATCGAGGATGCCGAGCAGCGCCTCGAGATCCAGGCCGACGTGCAGCGCAAGCTGAGCTTCATCGGCTCCGCGCCCGTGCTCAAGATCTCCGCGCTCACCGGCAAGGGCGTGCACAAGCTGCGTCCGCTGCTGCAGGACGCGATCACCCAGTACCACCGCCGGGTGCCCACCCGCGACGTGAACAAGGTCATCGCGATGGCCCAGCAGAAGCAGCCGGCCGGCCACGGGCTCAAGGTGCTGTACGCGGTGCAGGGCGCCACCGACCCGCCCACGTTCACCCTGTTCGTCAACCGCGAGCTGCCGCCCACCTACCTCCGCTACCTCGAGCGGAGCATCCGTGAGGCGTTCGACTTCGGCAACACGCCGATCAAGCTGCGCGTCCGGAAGCGGTCGGAGTAGCCGTGCCCTACTGCGAGGACTGTGCGAAGTACTGGGCCCCGTCGGCGATGAACGCCGACGGCACCTGCCCCACGTGCGGTCGCGTGGTCGAGGCGCCCACGCGGCAGAGCACGATCACGGCGAAGAACGTCGACGTGAAGAAGCTGGCGGCCGGCGGCGACGGCGCGCACGACGACGCGGCCGCGCCCTGGCACTTCAAGCTGCTGATGGTGCTGCTCGTCGGCTACCTCGGCTGGCGGGTGGTCGAGCTGTTCGTCTGACCGATAGCATGCGCACTCCGTCCGTCCGGCGTGCCGGCAGACGGGGTCATACGGGCTGTAGCGCAGCTTGGTTAGCGCACTTGTCTGGGGGACAAGGGGTCGGGAGTTCAAATCTCCCCAGCCCGACGTGTGAACGTGGTCGGAGCCGGTCCGAAAGGGCCGGCTCTCGCCGTTGTCAGGGCTCGTCTCCCTGCAGGCGCTGCGTCGTCGTGACCCGCCACTGCGGCGAG
>WLDE01000235.1 GCA_009704985.1 Actinomycetota bacterium
CGACCGGGCGAGCTCACCCCCGGGTGGCGCACCGTGTACCTCGTCACCTGGGTGTGCGTGGTGCTGGTGCTCGCCTCGGTGTGGCGCAGCGCACGCACGATGGGGTTCTCCACGTGGTGGCTCGGCCCGTCGTCGGCACCCCAGCCGGTCGTGGTGCAGCTGCTGCCCTTCGTCGGGCCGCTGCTCGCGGTGATCGCCGCCGGGCGCAACCTCCGCTTCCTGCCGCTGATCGGCGTGGTCGTCGCGCTCGCGGGCATCGGCATCGCCCTGGTCGACGTCGGCAGCTTCGACCGGCTCGTGTGGCTGCAGGTGGTCGCCTCGGGCGCCGGGTTGCTGGTGAGCATCGCCGGCCTCGCCGGCCGGTACACGGGCGACCGTCCCACCTCGCGGTCCTGACCGCGCCCCGGGACCCCGGTCCCGGTGACCCCGTCACGGAGATGACGCAGGCCGCACCACGACGCGCGCTCCGTGCGGAGAATTGATCGCGCGGTCACCTAATGTGCGGGAAACAGGCACGGCACCGAAGGGGGTTCGGACGGATGCGCACGATCAAGCACCCGTTGTCGGGAGCGTTGTACGACCTCACCGTCGAAGGCACGATCGAGGTCACGAAGAACGGCCGCCGCGGCGTCTTCACCGAGCACGGCGTGTGGCTCGAGGGCGACATCCGTCAGGCCGACCCCCACCTGTGCCTCTGGATCGCGGGCAAGCAGTTCCCGAACCGGTTCCAGCAGGCCGCCGAGGCGATCAGTGGCTGACAGCGATCCGACAGCGACCAGTGAGTGACAGGAGAACCGTCATGACCGTCACCCAGACCGACCAGACCAGCCCCGAGCCCGGCACCGCACGGTCGCCCGGCATCAGCTACCAGGAGCTGCTCGACACCGACACCCGCCCCGACAACGTGCCGCCCGTGCTGCGCTGGCAGCGCTGGGAATGGCTCGGCGACGAGGACATCCCGCTCGAGCGCTACACCAGCCGCGCCTTCCACGAGCTCGAGAAGGAGAAGGTCTGGACCCGCGTGTGGCAGATGGCCTGCCGCGAGGAGGACGTCCCGGAGGTCGGTGACACCTGCGTGTACGACATCTGCGACCTGTCGTTCCTGATCGTGCGGTCCGCACCGGATCGCATCCAGGCCTTCTACAACGCCTGCCTGCACCGCGGCCGCCAGTTGCGCGAGCACGACGGCAACGCGTACGAGCTGCGCTGCCCGTTCCACGGCTACTGCTGGAACCTCGACGGGTCGCTCAAGCAGATCCCGTGCGAGTGGGACTTCCCGCACGTCAAGGCGCAGGAGTGGTCGCTCCCGGAGGTGCGCGTCGGCACCTGGGGCGGCTTCGTCTTCATCAACCCCGACCCGAACTGCGAGCCGCTCGAGGACTTCCTCGGCGAGCTGCCCTCGCACTTCGAGAAGTGGCCGCTCGAGCAGCGCTACAAGGCCGCCCACGTCGCCCGCATCTTCCCCACGAACTGGAAGGTCGTGCAGGAGGCGTTCATGGAGGCGTTCCACGTCGTGGCCACGCACCCGCAGCTCCTGGCCGGCATCGGCGACGCCAACAGCCAGTACGACTGGAGCGGCAACTTCAGCCGTGCGATCACCCCGAACGGGACGCCCAGCCCGCACATCTCCTGGGAGCCCACCGAGCAGGAGAAGTTCGACGCCGTCAGCGACCGCCGCCTCGACGAACCGCCGTTCGTCACGCTCACCGACGGCATGACCGCTCGCGGCGTCACCGGCACCGGCGGTCGCGCCCGCTACGCAGCCGTGCTGGGCGCCGAGGCGGCCGACGGTCTGAGCGACGCCGAGATGGCCGACTCGGTCTACTACACGCTCTTCCCGAACTTCCATCCGTGGGGTGCCTACAACCGCATCGTCTACCGGTTCCGCCCGTACGAGGACCGCCACGACATGTCGATCATGGAGTGCATGTACCTCGAGCCGTACGACACCTCGAAGCCGAAGCCGCCGGCGGTGCCGATCCACTGGCTCGGCGTCGACGACGACTGGACCAAGGCCGAGGAGCTCGGCATGCTCGCCCGCGTGTTCAACCAGGACACGTTCAACCTGCCCAAGGTGCAGAAGGGCCTCCCGTCGCTGCGCAAGGGCATCACCCTCGCGAACTACCAGGAGACCAAGCTCCGCCACTTCCACTGGCTGCTCGGCCAGTGGGTCGCCCGGGACTGACCCGGACCGACCCCGGCCCGCGGCGGTAGCGTCGGGCACCTATGTCGAAGGTGCTCACGTCGCTGCCGGTCGGGGAACGAGTGGGGATCGCGTTCAGCGGGGGGCTCGACACCTCCGCCGCGGTCGCCTGGATGCGCGAGAAGGGCGCGATCCCGTACTGCTACACCGCGGATCTCGGCCAGTACGACGAGCCCGACCTGCCCGGGGTGCCCGGCCGCGCCAAGGAGTACGGCGCCGAGGAGGCCCGACTGGTGGACTGCCGCGCCGAGCTGGTGCTGCAGGGGCTGATGGCGCTGCAGTGCGGCGCGTTCCACATCACCACGGCGGGCAAGACGTACTTCAACACCACCCCGCTCGGGCGGGCCGTCACCGGCACGCTGCTCGTGCAGGCGATGAAGGACGACGGCGTCGACATCTGGGGTGACGGCAGCACCTACAAGGGCAACGACATCGAGCGCTTCTACCGGTACGGCCTGCTGGTGAACCCGGCGCTGCGGATCTACAAGCCGTGGCTCGACCAGCAGTTCGTCGACGAGCTCGGCGGCCGGGCCGAGATGAGCGAGTTCCTCACCACCCGGAACCTCCCCTACCGGGCGAGCAAGGAGAAGGCGTACTCCACCGACGCCAACATCTGGGGCGCCACCCACGAGGCGAAGCTGCTGGAGGAGCTCGGTACGTCGATGGACATCGTCGAGCCGATCATGGGCGTCGCCCACTACCGCGACGACGTGGCGATCGCCACCGAGACCGTGTCGGTGCGGTTCCACGAGGGGTGGCCGGTGGCGATCAACGGCCAGGAGTTCCCCGATCAGGTGGCGCTCGTGATGGAGGCGAACGCGATCGGCGGTCGCCACGGCCTCGGCATGTGCGACCAGATCGAGAACCGGATCATCGAGGCCAAGAGCCGCGGCATCTACGAGGGACCGGGCCTCGCCCTGCTCCACATCGCCTACGAGCGGCTCGTCACCGCGATCCACAACGAGAACACCATCGAGAACTACCGCACGATGGGTCGTCGTCTCGGCCGTCTGCTCTACGAGGGCCGCTGGTTCGACCCGCAGAGCCTGATGCTCCGCGAGCCGCTGCTGCGCTGGGTGGGTTCCGCGGTGACCGGCGAGGTCACCCTTCGCCTGCGCCGCGGCGACGACTACAGCATCCTCGACACCACCGGCCCGCACCTCACCTACGCCCCCGAGCGGCTCAGCATGGAGCGGGTGGAGGACCAGGCGTTCGGGCCGCTCGACCGCATCGGCCAGCTCACGATGCGCAACCTCGACATCGACGACAGCCGGGCCAAGCTCGACGTGTACCGCCGGGCGGGCACGCTCGGCAGTGGCGGGCTGTTCGCGCTCGGCGACGGCACGCCCTGACCCGCTGCCCTGACCCGGTGCCCCACCCGACCGGCGCGAGGCCCTTGCGGCGTGCCGTCGCGGTTGCCTAGGTTCGATCCATGCGGAGCGGCGGAGTGCTCGGGCTGTCCCGACGCGTCCTCCTGCGCGCCCCGGCGCCGCCCGCGCTGACGATCGCGTCGGACGAGCCGGACGCGAGGGACCGGGCGGCGTGGGTGCGCGACGTGCTGCGTCGCGGCGAACCGCTGATCCTCGTCGCGCTGTCCCTGCACATCACCGTCTACGGGCTCGCCCACTTCGACGGCGGCGGCTGGCTGATCGCCGCGGCGATCCTCGGCCAGATCGCCGGAGCGGTGTCGCTCGTGTGGCCGGGCGACCGGATCTGGCCGCTCGTGCGCGCCGCGGCGTCGGTGGCGCTGCTGCTGGCCACGACGATCCAGCTGCCCGTCGAGCGCGACCTGGTCGTGCTGCCGTGGTACTCGATCCTGCCGATCTCGTACGCGCTCGCACTGGGGCTCCGGCGGGCGTGGCCGATCGTGGTGGCGCTCACGATCCTCGGCGTGTTCGTGGTGGACGACGCGTTCACCTCACCGTGGGCCACCGCGCTGCGGGTGGTGCCGACCTTCGTCGGGGCGATCGCCGCCGGATTCATCGGGGACGTGATGAGCGACGCCGTCGCCGCCGCCCGCGACGCGATCGCACGGGAGCGACGGCTCCGCACCTCCGTCGACACCGCGCCGATCGGGATCATGACCGTCGACCTCGACGGCACCGCCACGCTCGTCAACGCGCTCGTCACCGACTTCCTCGAACTCGAGCAGCCGCCGGCGAACCTCGACGACTTCGTGCGACACGTGCACCACGAGGACGTGGGACTGGTCGACGAGATGGCCACGGCGATCGCCGAGGGACGGCGGACGAGCTCCCGGATCCAGGTGGTGCACCCGTCGCTCGGTGCACGCGACATCCGGGTGCTGGCGGCGCCGATGACCGACCGCGACGGCGCGCTGATCGGCGCGGCGATCACCCTCCAGGACGTCCACGAGGAGCTCGACAACCGGCGCAAGCTCGAGCAGTTCCGCTCGATCGCGGACAGCACGTCCGACATCATCGGCATCGCGTCGATCCGGCCGCACGCCGACTACCTCAACCCGGCCGGCCGCCACTTCTTCGGGACGGAACGCATCTCGCTCGACGAGATCGCACAGTTCGTGCCGCCCGAGTACCACGAGCTGCTCTTCGACGAGGTGTTGCGGGTGGTGGCCGACGGCGGCAGCTGGAGCGGCGAGCTGGAGCTGCTCGACCGGCACGGACGGCGGCGTTCCACGTCGGCGGTGGTGCTCGCGTTGTACGACGAGCAGCAACAGATCGAGTCGTTCGCCGTGATCTACCGCGACATCGAGGATCGCAAGGCGCTCGAGTCGAAGCTCGTGTTCGAGGCCGGCCACGACCTCCTCACCGGGCTGCCGAACCGGCAGCAGCTCTTCGAGACCCTCTCCGAGAGCCTCGCCGCAGGCGAACCGGTGGCGGTGCTCTTCGGCGACCTCGACGGCTTCAAGGTGGTGAACGACAGCCTCGGCCACGGCGTGGGCGACGAGCTGCTGCGGTCGGTCGCGAGTCGCCTCGTCGACTCCGCTCGTGCGAGCGACCTCGTCGGCCGTCTGGGCGGTGACGAGTTCGTGGTGGTGTGCCGCGAGGAGCTGGCACCCGAAGCGGCCATGTCGATCGCGCAGCGCTTCATCGACGTCGTGCGCCAGCCGATCCACATCGCCGGGCGCGAGCACGTGGTGTCGATGAGCATCGGCATCGCCATCGGCGGCGAGGGCTCGACGGCGTCCGAGCTCGTCCAGCAGGCCGACCTGGCGATGTACTCGGCGAAGCGCACGGGCCGGCGTCGCGTGGCCGTGTTCGATCGCGAGATGCGCGTGCGCGCCGACGAGCGGCTCGAGCTGGAGGCCGATCTGCGCACCGCGCTCGACGAACGGCAGATCGAGCTGCACTACCAGCCGGTGGTGAACACCTCGAACGGCGATGTCGTCGGCTTCGAGACGCTCGCCCGCTGGCGTCACCGACGACGCGGTCTGCTGCGGCCGAAGGACTTCATGCCGGTCGTGGAGAGCGCCGGCTTCGCCCGGTCGTTCGGCGAGTACGTGCTGCGCGAGGCGGTGCACACAGCGGCGATGATGCGGCTGGTGTCACCGCGGCTCACGGTGTCGGTGAACATGTCGCGCCACCAGCTGCTCGACCACCGTCTGGTCGACGTGATCGCCGACGCCCTCGCCGCGGCGCACCTCCCCGCGTCGGCGCTCGTGCTCGAGATCACCGAGGAGATGGTGATGGACGAGCTCACCGCCGCGCAGCCGCGGCTCGACGTGCTGCGCGAGTTGGGTGCCCGGTTCGCGATCGACGACTTCGGCACCGGGTACTCGAACCTCGCGATGCTCAAGCAGTTCTCCGCCGACTACGTGAAGATCGACCGGAGCCTCATCCACGGCGAGGCCGAGCTGATGCAGCTCGTGCTGTCGCTCACCCGTGAGCTCGGGTTCGCGGCCGTCGCCGAGGGCGTGGAGACCGCGGAGCAGCTCGAGGAACTGCGGCGCTTCGGCTGCCACCACGCGCAGGGCTACTACTTCGCGACGCCGATGAGCACCGCCGAGGCGATGGCGTACCTCACCCACGCCGCGGGCGACCTGGCCTCGGTCGACCTCCCGGACGCCTGACGCTGCGGGCGCGCCGGGCGCGCCGGGCGCGCCGGGCGCGCCAGGTGCGCAGGACGGGTCAGAGCCGGGACAGCAGCTCGGCCAGCAGCCGGGTGCGCGGCACCATCGTGTCGACGAGCACGTACTCGTGATCGGCGTGGGCGCCACCACCGACCGCGCCGAGGCCGTCGAGGGTGGGGATGCCGAGCGCCGCGGTGAAGTTGCCGTCGCTGCCACCACCGACCCCGACCCCGCGGATGCCCTCGATGCCCGCCGCGGCCGCGGCCCGCTCGGCGATCGGGAACAGCGCGGCCGACGCCGAGACGTGCATCGGCGGACGGTTGATGCCGCCGAGGATCTCCACCCGAGCGCCGGGCACCGACGTGCCGGTGGCGACGAGCTCGGCCATGGCCGCGTCGACGCGGTGCTGCTCTGCCGGATCCTCGATACGGACGTCGACCCGCACGCGGGCCTCGGCGGGCACGACGTTCTCGGCGGTCCCGGCCGACGCCATGGTGGGGGTGACCGTGGTGGCCGTGGCGGGATCGCCGAAGGTGGCGATGCGGCCGATCAGCTCGGCGGCCGCGACGAGGGCGTTGATGCCCTTCTCGGGCTCGAGGCCGGCGTGCGACGCCTTGCCGTGCACGACCACCTCGAAGGTGCCCACGCCCTTGCGGGCGACCTTCAGCGCACCACCGTCGGCACTCGGCTCGAGCACCAGCACCCGACCGCAGGCCTGCGCGCGTTCCTCCAGCAGCGCACGCGACGCGTCGGAGCCGACCTCCTCGTCGGGAGTCATCAGGATCTCGATGCCGGACCGGTCGTCGAGCGACGCGACGGCGTGCACCGCCTGGACGATGCCGCCCTTCATGTCGAACACGCCGGGGCCCGTGGCCCTGCCGTCGGCGACGGTGAACGGCCGCTTCGCGAGCGTGCCGATCGGGAAGACCGTGTCGTGGTGCCCGAGGATCAGCGCGCGCGGCGTGCCACCGGCGGACCAGTGGACCACCGGGCCGGCGGGCGTGGGCACCAGCCGGGGCGCGGACCCGAGCCGGCGCTCGATGATGCCGGCGAGGGTGGCGGCGCTCTGCTCGAGCGCGGCGAGGTCGTGCGACGGGGATTCGACCTCGACGAGCGCGGCGAGGTCGGCGAGGAGGTCGTCGAGCTGGATCACGGCCCCATTCCTACCCGCTCACCGAG
>WLDE01000236.1 GCA_009704985.1 Actinomycetota bacterium
AGGTCGCCGGGCTTGCGGAACACGCCGACGCAGTAGAGCGCCACCCCGCCGGCGACGAGCAGCGCGCCGAACACGTACCGGCGCGGTGAGCCGCGGCGTGCCGGGGCCGGCTCGATGCGCATCGCCGCGACCGGCGGGATCCGGCCCGCCTGCACGGCGGGCGCCAGCGTGGCCGCCATCGTGACGCCGACGCCCACGAGCAGCGCCACCACGACGGTGCGACCGGCGATGATCGTGCCCGCCTGCGGGAACCCGGCCCCGCCGGCGTTGAAGATCGCGGTGAGCGCCTCGGACACGCCCACGCCGCCGAGCAGTCCGATCGCGGTGGCGAGCAGGGCGATCACGAACGACTCGCCCAGCACCATCGTGCGCACCTGTCGCCCGCTGGCGCCGATGGCGCGCAGCAGCGCCAGCTCGCGCACGCGCTGGCCGACGATGATCCGGAACGTGTTGTTGATCAGGAACGCGCTGACGAACAGCGCGATCAGCGCGAAGCCGAGCAGCACCCACCGGAACAGCTCCACCGCGTTGCCGATCCGCTCGGCGGTCTCCCGCACCACGGTCTCGCCGGTCACCACCTCCAGCTCCGGTGGCAGCAGCGGCTCGATGGCCCGTTGCACGTCGTCGGCCGAGCCGGGCTCGACCGCGACGTCGATCGAGTCGTAGACGCCCTGCGAGCCGAGCACCTCCTGCGCTGTGACGGGGTCGAACGCAGCGATGGTGGCGCGCGAGGCGATCGACCGGGCCGCGCCACCGAGCCCTGTCGTCCCCACGAGGGTGAACTCGCGCACGCCGTCCGACACCGCGATGCGCACCGTGTCGCCCAGCTCCAGGTCGAGTCGCTCGGTGGTGCTCTCGTCGAGCACCACCTCACCGATGCCCCGGGGCGGCTCGCCGGAGCGCAGGATGCGGCCGCCGATGCGTTCGTCGCCGGTCCAGGAGATGCCCAGCGTGGGACCACCACGCGAGGGGAGCGGTTCGCCGTCCGCGTCGAGCACGACCGCCGGCGCGTCGAGGTTGGGTTCCACCCACGCCACGCCCGGCAGCTCGGCGATCCGGTCGGCGAGCTCGGCCGGTGACGGCGCGCCGCCACCTCCACCGCCGAACGCCGAGTCGCCGCGCACCCGCAGGTCGATGCCGCGGTCGAGCTCGGCGAACAGCGAGTCGAAGGCGCGCCGGAAGCTGTCGGTGAGGATGAACGCGCCGCTCACGAACGACACGCCGATCACGATCGACAGCACCGTGAGCACGATGCGCGCTCGCCGGGCCACGAGCCCACGGAACGTCACACGAGCGATCATCCCGACCGAACCTACTGGTGGTCGGAGATCGGGGCACCGTCCCCCGGTCGTGTCGCCGGTCGCACCACGGACCGGTGCGCCGGTGAGGCGCGACGTTCGGCGCCGGCCGCGTACCATCCGGGGTCGATGCACTCCGCCGCCGATCACGCCGATCACGGAGCTCACGGAGCTCACGGAGCTCACGGAGGTCACGCCGATCACGAGGTGGACCTCGATGCCGAGCACCTCGCCGACAGCGCCTTCTGGGCGGCACCGCCCGAGCACCGCCACCGCGTGTTCGCCGCGCTCCGGGAGCACGACCCCGTGCGCTGGTACGAGCCGCGGGTGTCGGGGTTCTCCCGTGCCTGCACCGGCTTCTGGGCGCTCACCCGCTACGAGGACGTGTGGAACGCGAGCCGCAACGCCCGGGTGTACTGCTCGGGCGTCACGATCGACATCGAGGAGATGCCCGACGAGCTCGGCGAGTTCTACCCGTCGATGATCAACCTCGACGACCCCGAGCACTTCCAGCTCCGCCGCATGGTGTCGGCCGGGTTCACGCCGAAGGAGATCGCCGCGATCGAGCCGAAGCTGCGCGCCACGGCGCGGCGCATCGTCGACGACGTGCTCGACCGCTTCGGCGACGGCACCGAGTTCGACCTGGTGCAGGAGCTGTCGTCGAAGCTGCCGCTCGCCGCGATCGCCGACCTCATGGGCGTGCCCGCGGACGACCAGCAGCTGCTGTTCGAGTGGACCAACGCCGTCGTGTCACCGGACGACCCCGCCACCGGCATCGCCGGCGCTGCGGAGGCCTCACGGGCGCTGGCGGACTACGCGCTGCAGCTCGGTGCCGAACGGCGAGCCCGTCCCGCCGGCGACCTCACCTCGGCGCTGATGCACGCCGAGATCGACGGCCGGCGGTTGTCGACCGAGGAGTTCGCGAACTTCTTCATCCTGCTCGCCTCGGCCGGCAACGAGACCACGCGCAACGCGATCACCCACGGGGTGCGCCTCCTGACGGCACACCCGGATCAGCGCCGTGCCTGGTTCGACGACTTCGACGCGGTGGCACCGACGGCGGTCGAGGAGATCGTGCGGTACGAGACGCTGATCTCCAACATGTGCCGCGTGCTCACCGAGGACGTCCTCGTCCAGGGGGTCCCGATCGCCGCGGGCGAGAAGGTGGCGCTCTGGTACCCGTCCGCCAACCGCGACCGGCGTGCCTTCGACGATCCCGACCGCTTCGACGTGCGTCGCCCGCTGCACCGCCAGCAGCTCGGCTACGGCGGTGGGGGCCCGCACTTCTGCCTCGGCGCCAACCTGGCGCGGGCGGAGATGACGGTGATGTTCGACGAGATCCGTCGGCGGATCCCCGACCTGCACGTGACCGGCGAGCCGACGCGGGTGCTGTCGATGGCGCTCAACTCGATCACCCACGTCCCGGCGTCGGTGCGCTGAGCACCGGGGGCCGTGTCCGGGGCGGCCGTCAGGTCGCCCGGGCCGACCGCAGCGCGGTGATCGCCTCCGTCGTGACCGACGCCCGGCCGGACACGGCAGCGCGGGCGAGGGCGAGGCGGTGACATGGGATCGCCGCCGGTGCGGAGAGGCGACGGCACGTCGATCCGCGAGCTCACGACGAGCTGATCGGCATCGTGAGCTCGTAGACGGAGAGGTGCACCGACGGCGGTGCGTCCGGCGCACCGAGCCGGATGCGGCACGTGAAGATCCGCTGGTTGAGCCAGCCGTAGGGGCCGAGTGGCGCTTCGAACACCGGTGACGTGAGCGCGTAGCCGTCGGGGTCGTCGGGTGTCGGGTCGCTCCAGAGGCCCCGGTTGTGGACGTGGATCGGCACGCCGTCGTGGGTCTCCATGAAGTAGTCCGCCTCGATGACATACCAGCGGTCGGAGCGCAGCAGTTGCCAGTCGGCGCCGCCGGGCAGGATGCGGCCGCGCAGCCGAGGACCGTCGAACGTGCCGCCGACGATCGGCACCCGGATCCGGGTGCCGAGGGGAGTGTCGCCGTGCACGACGTCGGGTTCGAGCAGCACCTGGGCGTCGTAGGCGTACGTCACGCCAGGAGCGGGCGGGCGGCCGGTCGGTGAACTCGTCACGTCCGGCAGCGTACGGCAGCGGTTGCCACCGTTTCCCGGTACGACCGTTCCGTCCGCACGCGTCCGAGGCGTCTAGCATCTGCGCTCGTGCAGATCACCGACTTCGCGATGAGCTGGTTCGACCTCACCGGGAAGAACGCGATCGTCACCGGCGGCAACACCGGACTCGGCCAGGCGTTCTCGCTGGCCCTCGCACGGGCGGGCGCGAACGTGTTCGTGCCGAGCCTCGCCGACGACGACGGCACCACCCGCTCGCTGGTCGAGGCCACCGGTGCCCGCTACGAGTTCATGGAGGCCGACATCACCGCCGACGGCATGCCCGCCGCCGTGGTGGCCGCCTGCGTCGAGCGGCTCGGGTCGATCGACGTGCTGGTGAACTCCGCCGGCATCTGCCCCCTCGGCGAGGTGCTCGAGTTCGGTCGCGACAAGTGGGACCCGACGGTGGCGGTGAACCTCACGGCGGCGTTCGAGATGAGCCACGAGGCGGCGAAGTTCATGGTCCCCCAGCGCAGCGGGAAGATCATCAACATCTGCTCGATGTTCAGCTTCCTCGGTGGTCGCATGTCGCCCGCCTACTCGGCCACCAAGCACGGCATCGCCGGCCTCACCAAGGCGTACTGCGACGAGCTCGCCGAGCACGGCATCCAGGTGAACGGCATCGCGCCCGGCTACTACGCCACTGCGATCACCACCGCCACCCGCAGCAACCCCGACAGCAACCGGCGGGTGCTCGAGCACATCCCGGCCAACCGCTGGGGCGAGACGGTGGACCTGATGGGCACGGTGGTGTTCCTGGCCAGCCGGGCGAGCGACTACGTCAACGGCCACGTGCTGGCCGTCGACGGCGGCTACCTGGTCCGCTGACACGGCGGCGACGCGGACGATGGCACTGCAGCGCGAGCCCGTGAGCGAGACCCACGGGCGACCGGTCGGGCCGTTCCTGGTCGGCATCGACTGCGGCACGCAGAGCGCCAAGGTGGTCGTGTACGACGCGGCCGGTACGGCCGTGGCGCGCGGCCAGCAGGTGTTGCGCCCGATGGAGCGTCCGCGCCACGGCGTGGTGCGCCACCCCGACGACGACCTGTGGACCGCGGTGGTGACGGCGAGCCGACGGGCGCTCGAGCAGTTCCGCGCCGCGGGCGGCGACGAGGTCGACATCGTCGGGGTCGGTCTGTGTCCCATCCGGTGCTGCAAGGCGTTCCTCGACGCCGACGGCGAGCTCGTCGAGCCGGTGATGAGCTGGATGGACGACCACGCCTACCGGCCCTACCTGCCGGAGTCGGGCGCCACCCGCTGGGCCACCACCGCCTCCGGCCACCTGGCCCACCGGTTCACCGGCCGCTTCCGCGACACCGCCGCCAACAACATCGAGCTGCAGTGGCCGATCGACACCGACACGTGGCAGTGGTCGGACGACCCGGCCGCCTACGAGCGCCACGGCATCTCGCGCGACCTGCTCGTCGAGCTGCAGCTGCCCGGTGAGGTGATCGGTCCGCTCACCGAGGCCGCGGCGCTCGCCACCGGGCTGCCGGCCGGCGTGCCCGTCGTGCAGACCGCGAACGACAAGGCGGTCGAGATGCTCGGGTCGGGCTCGCTGGGCGAGACCACGGCGCTCGTGTCGCTCGGCACCTACATCGCGGCGATGGTGCACGGCACGGTGAACCACCGCGAGCCGCAGCACTTCTGGACCAACTTCGCATCGATCCCGCACCGGTACCTGTACGAGAGCAACGGCGTGCGCCGCGGCATGTGGACCCTCACGTGGTTCCTCGACCTGCTCGGCGACGAGCTCGCCGAACGGGCCGTGTCGCTCGGGTTGTCACGCGAGGAGTACCTCGAACGCGAGGCCGCCACCGTGCCCGCCGGCAGCGACGGGCTGATGATCGTGCTCGACTGGCTCGCCCCCACCGACAAGCCGTTCCGCAAGGGGATGATGCTCGGCTTCGACGCCCGGCACACCCGCGGGCACGTGTACCGCTCGATCATGGAGGCCATCGCGCTGACGATGAAGTTCCACGTCGACGCGATGTGCACCGAGCTCGGCATCGTGCTCGACGAGGTCGTCGTGTCCGGCGGCGGATCGCACAGCCCGCTGTTCATGCAGGTGTTCGCCGACGTGTTCGGCATCACCGCGTCGCGCGCCGTCGGTGCCGGTGGGGCCAGCCTCGGCTCGGCGATCTGCGCGGCGGTGGCCACCGGGGTGCACCCCGACTGGGAGTCGGCGGTGGCGGCGATGGCCGCACCGCGCGAGTCGTTCGCGCCCGACGCCGCCAACGGCGCCGTGTACCGCCAGATGGCCGACACCGTCTACCACTCCATCCGCGACGCCACGGACACCCTGTTCGAGCGCGCCTACCCGATCTTCCACTGACCAGACCGCAGACCAACCTGCCGACCCGACCGCTTCGTCACCCGCACCCCCGGAGAACCCCATGACCCTCGACCACGCCACCATCGTCGACCACCTCCAGCGTCTCCTCCCCGCGGAGCAGGTGCACACGGACCCCGACGAGCTGGCGATCGCCAGCGTCGACAACTTCCGCAAGCTGCAGAACATCTTCGGGGTGCACACGATGCGGCGGCCGGCGGCCGTGGTGATGGTGCGCAGCACGGAGGAGGTGTCGGCCGTGCTCGCGTTCGCGCAGGAGCACGGCGTGAACGTCGTGGCCCGCACCGGCGGCACCGCCACCGAGGGCGGCCTCGAGAGCGGCACCGAGGCGTCGATCGTGGTGGACGGCTCGCCGATGGACCGCATCGTGTCGATCGACGCCTACAACATGCAGGCCACCGTGCAGTGCGGCGTCCCGTTGCAGCGACTCGAGGACGAGGCGCGCAAGGTGGGCCTCACCACCGGCCACTCGCCGCAGTCGAAGCCGATCGCCAGCATGGGTGGCCTCGTGGCCACGCGCAGCATCGGCCAGTTCTCCACGCTCTACGGCGGCATCGAGGACCTGGTCGTCGGCTGCGAGGTCGTGCTCCCCGGCGGTGAGGTGGCCCGCATCAAGAACGTGCCGCGTCGCGCCGCCGGCCCCGACATCCGCCACGTCGTGATCGGCAACGAGGGGGCGCTCTGCTACATCACCGAGGTCACGGTGAAGCTCTTCCCGTACCTGCCCGAGAACAACATCTACATGGGCTGGACGCTGCCGACGATGCAGGAGGGCTTCGAGGTGCTGCGCGAGGTGATGGTCGCCGGCTACAAGCCGTCGGTCGCCCGCCTCTACGACTACGAGGACGGCCAGCTCCACTTCTCGCACTTCGCCCGACCCGACGAGTGCATCGTGCTGTTCATGGCCGAGGGCAACGCCGGCATCACCCGCGCCACCGCCGACGGCATCCACGAGATCGTCGCCAAGCACCCCTCGTGCTCGCCGGTCGACCCGAAGCTGATCGAGGAGTGGTTCCTCGACCTCGTCTGGGGTCCCGACAAGGTGCAGCGCGAGGACGACCGCATCCGCACCACTCGCAACGTGAACCGCACCACCGAGATCTCCGCCGACTGGAGCTCGATCAACCGGATCTACGACGCAGCGATCGCCCGCATCCGTGCCGAGATCCGCGGGATCACGCTGCTGGGCGGCCACTCGTCGCACAGCTACATCAACGGCACGAACATGTACTTCAACTACTTCTACGACATCGACTGCGCGCCCGAGCTCGAGAACGACGAGTTCTACTTCCCGATCATCGACATCATCTGCGAGGAGACGCTGCGCTTCGGCGGGTCGATCGTGCACCACCACGGCATCGGCAAGGCCCGTGCCGCCTGGGTGCGCGAGGAGTACGGGTCGTCGTACGGGATGCTCGAGACGCTGAAGCGCGCGTTCGACCCGGCCGGGGTGATGAACATGGGCACGATCATCCCCGTGCCCACCACGGCACGCCCGGGCGGTCCGTCGGGCTCCTGAGCCGCCGCCCGGATGCGGACCGAGGTCAGGTCGCCGCGAGGAACGCGGCGCCCTCGGCCGCGGTCGGGATCGACGGCACGGCGCCCACGCGGGTGGTGCTGATCGCCGCGGCGGCGCTCGCCGCTCGCAGCG
>WLDE01000237.1 GCA_009704985.1 Actinomycetota bacterium
GGATGCTGGCGTCGGACTCGGGCACCTGCACGCGCACGCGCAGGCGCTGGCGGTCCTTCAGCGACAACAGGTTCACGACGACCTCGAACCGCTCGGCGGCGACGCCTGCGGGCAGGGCGCGTGACGGCACCAGGAGGTAGTCGACGGCGGTGAGGTCGCTCACCATCTCGTACCCGTCGGCGAGCAGCGCCTTGATCACCTTCGTGTACTGGTCACGCGGGACGAACAGCACCTGCTGCCCGAACGACACGACGAGCGGGCACCCGTGGAGGGTGACCGGCTGGGGTGCAGACTCCTGCTGCGGAGCGTCGGTGTCGGACATGGTCAGCGGACCCCGAGCAGCACCGGCACCGGCGTCGCAGCGGCCGGGATCTCGGTGATGTGCACGTCGGCGCCGGCACCGGTCTCGGCGCGGCGACGGGTGATCTCGCCGTCCTCGATCAGTTGGTGCAACGTCTCGATCGCGTGGATGAGCGTCTCGGGTGTCGGGGGGCACCCGGGCGCGTACACGTCGACGGGCACGACCTGGTCGACGCCCTGGACGATCGCGTAGTTGTTGAACATGCCGCCGCTGCTCGCGCACACGCCCATCGAGATGACCCCCTTGGGCTCCATCATCTGGTCGTACACCTGTCGCAGCACGGGCGCCATCTTCTGGCTCACGCGGCCGGCGACGATCATGATGTCGGCCTGTCGCGGGGAGGCGCGGAACACCTCCATGCCGAAGCGGCTGATGTCGTAGTGCGCGGCACCCGTGGCCATCATCTCGATCGCGCAGCACGCGAGACCGAACGACGCCGGCCAGCTGCTCCGGCTGCGCGACCACTTGACGAGGTCTTCGACCTTCGCGGTGATGAAGTTGTGCTCGAGCCCGGCAAGGCCGTTCTCCCGCACGTCGTTCACGATGCCCATCAGGCGGCCTCCTCACGCTCGGTGTCGAGCCGGCCGTCGAGGCCGACGCGGCGGATCGTGCTCGACGTGGTTCGGGTGACGTCGACGGCCTCGTCGAGGCGGCGGTACTTCTGCACCGGCCCCCACTCGAGTCCGCCGCGGGCCACCTCGTACACGAACGGCAGGAAGATCAGCAGCGTGAACAACGCCATCGCCCAGAAGCCGAACGCACCGAGCTCGCCCTGCGTGACCGCGTACGGGTACAGGAAGATGATCTCGATGTCGAACATCACGAACAACATCGCGACGAGGTAGAAGCTCACCGGGAAGCGCTCGGGTGGCTCGCGGCTCGGGACGATGCCGCACTCGTACGGTGCTTCCTTCGCGGCCGAGGGGCGCCGCGGCGCGAGCAGCCGTGACGCGAAGAAGCTGAGCGCGCCGAAGACGATGGCCAGTGCCAGCAGGACGACGACCGGGAGGTACTGACCCACGGTCTACGCCCTCGACGGCAGCGCCGGAAGGCTGCGGTTGTAGATGACCCGCTTCTCGCGGGTGTGGAGCAGCCACACCGAGATGAGGAACACGATGAGCGACCCGATGGTGATCAGGCCGGCGGGCTGTCGCTTCGAGCCCTTGTCGCGGATCATGTACACGTACTGGTGCGGCGCGGCCTCGTCGATCTGCGGGATCGTGGGCGCGCGGCCGGGTTCGAGGCGCACGGGGATCAGCGGGGCGACCTCGACGACGATGTAGCGCGGCTTGTGCCAGAACGCCAGGAAGTCCACCGAGCCGTCCGCAAAGCGCGGGTACCGCTCGCCACCGGTGTTGTACACGTTCATCACGCGGTAGTCGCCGCCGGCGAAGGCACCGGACTCGATGAGGTAGCCCTCGGCGGCCGAGGCGGCCTGACCGTACGACGCAGCCTCGGGTGCCAGCGGGGTCCAGCCCTCGGCGACGAACTGCGCCGTCACCGCGTCAGCGGCCTCGCGCGGCGTGGCATCGGGGCCGACCTGGACGGGGGCGTCGAGCACCCCCGCACCGGACAGCGAACTGACGTCCTGGATGACGGTCCTGCCGGGCATCGGCTCCCACGACGGGTCCTCGCCCTTCAGGCCGATGCCGTAGATCCACCAGACGCCGGCCATCAGGAACATCCAGCCGGCGAACGCGGCGAACGTCACGAGGAACGCCAACCGGGCGCCCATGTTCGTGAGGAGGATGAAGTACACGCTCCCCATCAGCACGAAGGCGCCGATGATGACGGTGAGGATGCCGCGGAGCTCGAACATCCAGGCGCCCGCGCCGCGGTCGCGGCTCGGGCCGCCTTCCGCGGCGAGCATGCCCAGATCGCTGATGGCTCCGGTGAGGTGATGGACGAGATTCACTTACAGGCTCCGGACGTATTCGACGACGGATTCGATCTGTTCCTCGGTGAGCATCCGACCGTAGCCGGGCATCCGGCCGCTGCCCTGGCCCTGCACGCCGTAGCGCTTGCCGTACTCGGAGCCGGCGGAGATGAACGCCTCCATGTCGGCCTGGTCCGGGAAGTGGCGGACGGTGGCACCACCGGTGAGGTTCCAACCGAACGCACCCTGGCCGGCGACGCCGGGATCGCCCCAGCTCCAGCCCTGCGTGTGGCAGCGGGCGCAGGAGTAGGCACCTGCGGCGAGGTCGAGGTTGAACAGCGCCTCACCCATCGCCTCGTCCACGGTGGCGTACTTGCCCTGGTCGACGAGCCGCTGGGCGGCGGTGGTGGCGGCCTCGTCGATGCGGTCCTTCTCCTCCTGCGGCAGCGTGCCGATGTCGCAGTTCGGGTCGTCGGCGGGGCAGCCCTCGCGCGGGATCTGCAGCGACCAGAGCTTCGCGATCAGCGTGTCGATCTGCTGGTCGTTGAGCGGACCGCCGCCGGCGAGACCCCACGGCGACATCGGCGAGAACGGACGGCCGTAGACGAGGATGAACTCGACCTCGCTCTCGCTGTACTTGTAGAAGATCGTGTTGACGGCCGGCGCCAACCAGTTGACGGCCTTGACCTCACCCGTGTTCGGGTCGGCGATCGAGTACGGCGCGGACCCACCGCCGCCGTTCGCGCCGTGGCACCCGGCGCAGTTGAAGCCGCCCTCGGCCGTGGTGGCGTAGAGGCGGCCGCCCCAGGTGACGAAGCGACCCTCCTTGCCGGAGGTGGCCTCGGCCTGACGCTGCGGCTCGAACACCCAGTAGAGCGGCAGGGCGATGACGATCAGGGCGAGCAGGAGCACACCGAAGAGCTGCACGCGCTCGAGGCGCGGACCTTCGAGGGTCTCGTCGTCGTAGTACGGCTTGCGGTTCGGCGCGAGCTCGATCTCGGAACCGAGCTCGGGCTGGGCGGAGCGACGGTTCGCGAGGTAGTACACGATCCAACCGACGACGGTGATCGAGAAGATCACCCAGCCGATCGCGGTGGTACTGGCGGCCAACATCGGCTACTCGACTTCCTTCGACAGGGGGGACGGGACGGTGGCGAGCTGGTCGCCCGTGCTGCGCTGGGTCAGATGCAACTCGGACCCTCGGCTTCCTGGCCGGTGGTGTTCGTGCCGATCGGCACGCCCTGGTAGACGATGCCGGTGTCGATCACGACGTCGTCGCCGGGGGTGACGGTGAAGGCGAAGTGATCCATGCCTCGCGGCGCCGGACCACCCTTCTTCTCACCCACGCGGTTGTACTGCGAACCGTGGCACGGGCACTCGAACCACTGGCTGCTCACGCACTCGGGCACGCGGCAGCCGAGGTGCGGGCACTTCTGGTAGGTGGCGATGAGGCCCGCCTCGAGCGAGGTGAACACCGCGGGGGTGTAGACGCCCTGGGCCTTCGGGAGTGCCGCCGAGGGGTACTCGGTGAGCCACGAACGCGCCTCGGGGGCGTAGAAGAAGCCACCGCCCGAGCGGATCGAGTTGATGATGTCGTTGCGCTTGCCGACGTTCACCTTGCCGCCGAAGCCACCGGTGGCGATCGGCCACAGGAAGGCGACGAAGCTCGCCGCGGCGAACGAGGTGAGACCGGCGCCCATGAGGCCGACCGTGGCGCGGTTGAAGAACTGGCGACGGCTGACGCCGATGGCCTCCGGGTCCGGCGGGACCCACACGGCCGGCGCCTGTGAGTCGGCCTTCACCAGCGCACCGGTGCGCTCGGTGACCGCCGCCCGCTCGACCTCACGACCGGTGGGGGTCGAGGGCAGGTCGACGTCGGCGTCGCGGTCGCGACGCTTGGTCTCGCGCGAGAGGGCACCGGCGCCGCGGACGTCGCTGCGGCGGGCGACCGTGAGGAAGCCGATCGCGCCGAGGACGACGACGACCCCGACGACGATGGCGATGACTGCTGCTGCGTTCATGCGGACCTCAGAGCTCGAAGAAGAGGCCGTCTTTCCACGGCATGATGAAGTTGAAGCCCGGCCCCCGGAAGAACGAGCCGATCATCGTGAGCACGGCCCAGAACATGAGGTGCACCGTCATCAGCGAGATCGCGAACTTGCGGTCCTCGGGCTTGTTGGAGGGGTTCTTGTCGATGTAGGGCGCCAGGACCAGCACGATCAGGCCCACACCCGGGAGGGTCACGCCGGCCACCATCGGGTGGAACACGGTGAGCAGCTCCTGGAGACCGAGGAAGTACCACGGGGCCTTCGACGGGTTGGGCGTCTGGTTGTTGTTGGCCAGCTGGAGCAGCGGGGCGTTCACGAACACCGAGAACACGAAGGTGAACGCGAGGCAGACCAGCGCCGCCACGAACTCGGCCGCGAGCAGGTGCGGCCAGGTGTGCACCTTGTCGACCGGGGTCGCCTTGACCTCCTGGATCGAGCCGCTCTTCACGACGGTCAGGAGACGCTGGGTGTTGCCGCCCGGGCCGGCCCCGATCGGCACGCCGCCGCCGGTGGGTGCGGCCTGCACGACGCTCGCGACCTTCTCCTGCACCGCGACGCCACCGCCGCCGCTCGACTCGGCCTGACCGGCGGCGCGCTGCTTCGCGGACTTGCTCCGCTCGAGCAGGTGCGCCGGGATGCGCGGGTCGGCCGGCTGCGACGCCTCGGCCTCACCGCCGCCGGCCGGCGTGGCTGCGGCGTCGCCGGATGCCGCCGCCTTCTCGCGTGCGGCCTGCGCACGCTTCAGGAGGTGTTCGGGGATCTCGGTCACGAGGGACTCCCTTCGATTCGGACGTGGGACGTGGACGTGGGCATCAGAGCGGACCCGAGATGCCGCCGTCCTTGCGGACTCGCCAGAAGTGGATGGCCATGAAGATCACGATGACGAACGGCAGCAGCAGCACGTGGAGCACGTACCAGCGCAGGAGTGTCTCGGGACCGATCTCCTTGCCGCCGAGGAGCACGAACCGCACCTCGGGGCCGAACACCGGGGTGTAGCCCATCATGTTCGTGCCCACGGCCACCGCCCAGAGGGCCAGCTGGTCCCACGGGAGCAGGTAGCCGGTGAACGACAGCAGCAGGGTGAGGGTGAGCAGGATGACGCCGATCACCCAGTTGAACTCACGCGGCGCCTTGTAGGCACCGTGGTAGAAGACGCGGGCCATGTGGAGGAACACGCTGAGCACCATCAGGTGCGCCCCCCATCGGTGCATGTTGCGGACCAACAATCCGAAGGTGACCGAGGTCTGCAGGTTCGAGATGTCGTTCCAGGCCTGGGTGGCCTCGGGCCGGTAGAAGAACATCAGGAAGATGCCGGTGACCGTGAGCAGGATGAACAGGAAGAAGCTCAGGCCGCCGAGGCACAGGGTGTAGCTGACCTTCACCGCGTGGCGCTTCACCTTCACCGGGTGCAGGTGGTACAGCACCGAGTTCATGACGACGTAGCTGCGGTTGCGCGGGCTGTCGGTGTAGCCCTTGCGGAAGATCGACCCGGGCCGGAAGATGCTGTTCCACACCTGGCTGCCCTGGGTGTCGGTGACCAGCTTGTTGACCCGGTCCTTCACGGTCGGACGAGGGGACTCGTCGATGATCTTGGCCATCTGGGGTGGTTCCTTCGGTGCTCTCGTTCAGTGCTCGGACGCAGGGGGTGCCGTGGGAGGAGGTGCGGGTGGTGCTGCGGTGGATGGGTCAGAAGCGCATGCCGTAGGCATAGCCGTGGTTGGGGGTTCGCTGGTGGGAGTTGCCGTTCACGTCGGGGGTGCCCACCTTGCCGAGGATGATCACACCCGTCGGGCAGCGGTCGACGCAGAGGGCGCAGCGCGTGCAGATGTCGTCGTCGATGATGAACACGACGTTGTCGCTCGGGTCCTTGCCCGGCTGCTCGGTGCCCGAGGCCTCGGCGATCACCGACGGCTGGAGCATGTGGATGCACTTCCACGGGCAGATGTCGACGCAGCCCTCGCACATGATGCACTCGGTCTGGTCGATGTGGATGAACTGCTTGGGCTTCACCGCCTTGGTGAGGTAGTCGGCGTCGACCTCGACCAGCTGATACGCGTCGGTGTACGGCATCAGCGGCGGGTTCGCATCGGTGCGTGCCATGGGGTGCTCCGCTCAGGTCTTCTTCACGAGGGGACGGCCGTAGGAGGAGGTGGCGATCTCGGCGCTCTTGGCGGCGGCCTTCTTGCCGCGGTTCTGCCACACGATCCAGAGGTAGATCAGCAGACCGAAGAACCAGAGGTGGATGACGACCACGACGAGGTCGCGGATCGCCTCGTACTGCAGCGTCATCGGGAAGTTCCCGCCGAACGCCTGCGGCTTCAGGATGTCGAAGGGCCCGTAGAGGATCTTGGTGCGGTTCCAGCCGAGATCCTTGTCCGCGTGGTCGATCCACTGGTGGGGCACGACGCCGAACGCGAGGAACATGAGGCCGAACACCCAGACCGACGCGAGCATCGCCTCGCCCCACGTGAACGGGGTGCCGACCGGCCGGCGCTTCGCGTAGGGGACGACGGCGAGCGAGAGCACGGTCGTCAGGATGAACGAGAACAGGAATGCCTGATTCATGCCCGGCCAACTCAGGACATCGATTGCGTGCACGCTGGCGTCACTCCTCGGGACGGACCACTGCTGCGGAAGGCGGCGTTGTGAGGGTCTCTGGCGGTCGGTGGGCGGATCTGGACTTCGGACTTGGCGATCGGTTCACGGGTTGGTCGACGTACCGGGGCACGTCGGCGGGCAGGCTGCGTCGCGCAGCCATGTGAACCGCTGCACGAACACTAGTCACCCGACCCCTGGGTGACACCAGTTCGCTCGGTGATCACCGTCCGGGTCTGTGGAAATCGGTCTACCACCTCACCGGACCGACCGGTGCGTTGTGCACTCGTGCAGCGCGTGACCTGTGCAACCCTGTGAAACGCGCCGGAGCCGCTCGACGGGGCGGGTCCCGGGTGAGCGGCCGGGTGAGGGCAGGCGTGTGGCCGGGTGACGGGCCGGGCGGCGGCCGGGCGGGTGACGCACGCCGCCGCGGACGGTGTGCCACAGATTCCGCGTTCGCGCCCCGCGGCGTCTATCGTGCTCCCCCGTGACCGAGATCCCGGAGCACCTCCTCAAGCGCAGCCAGGCCGCC
>WLDE01000238.1 GCA_009704985.1 Actinomycetota bacterium
GGAGATCCCGGCGAGCAGGACACGGCGGGGTCGTCTCACGGTGGGAAACCGTACCGGCCGGAGTGCGCCGCCGGGTGGCGCACACCGTGTCGCATCTGCGCTGCTGCGGCGCGGATCAGACCTGGCGGCCGAGGAAGCAGAGGAACTCGGTCTGCAGGTCGGCGCCGGCGGGCGGCTCCACCTTGGGACCGAAGACACCGGGCTGGCGGATCATCGCGTCCATCGGCTTGAGGCCGGAGTAGGCGCCCTCGACCGCGTCGACCGGCAGGGTCTCGTCGCCGCCCACGGCCCGTGCGAGATCCCAGGTGTGCACGAGGACGTCGGTGGCGACGAGGCGGCCGAGGATCTGCTCGGCCGGCATCGGGCCGAAGGGGCCGGGCAGGTTGGTGGTCAGGTCGCCGGTGGTGACACCCTGCTCGAAGGTGGCCTTGGCGGCGTCCCACGCGGCGACGATGTCGTCGTCGGGGCCGACCTCGGTGGGGGCCTGGCCCTGCAGGCCGGCGCCGAGTCGCTGGATGTTGTTCGCGACGTGGACCACGACGTCACGGGCCGTCCAGCCCTCGCACGGGGCGGGCTTGCCCCAGCTGTCGGGGCTGGTGGCGCGCACGCGTGCGTCGAAGCCGTTGACGATGCTGGTGACGCGTTCGATGACCGGGTTGCTCATGGCTCGGACCGTACACCGCCGGCGTGTCGCCGGGACCAGCGACCCTGTCGGCCGCCCTGCGGTGGGAGTGCCATGAGGTGGTGGACAGCGAGCGCGATCCCGAGCGCGACCCCGACCGCACGAGTTCGGCCGGGTTGACCGCGGCCGAGGCGGCGCGTCGCCTCGCCCGCGACGGCCCGAACGTGCTGACGCCACCGGTGCGACGATCGGCGGTGCGGCAGCTCGTCGGCGAGCTGGTGCACTTCTTCGCGCTGATGCTGTGGGCGGCGAGCGTGCTCGCGGTGGTGGCCGGGATGCCGGCGCTCGGCGTGGCCATCGCCGCCGTGGTGGTCGTGAACGCCGTGTTCGCATTCGTCCAGGAGCACCGGGCGGATCGCGCGGCCGAGCGGCTGCAGGGGATGCTCCCGGTGCGGGTGACCGTCCGCCGCGACGGGCGTCCGCTGCGGGTGGAGGCGGATCAGGTGGTGCACGGGGATCTGCTGCTGCTGGAGGAGGGTGATCGGGTGCCGGCCGACGCAGCGGTGATCGAGGCGCACGACGCGCGGCTCGACACCTCGATGCTCACCGGCGAGAGCGCGACCGCATCGGTCGACGTCGGCGACGACGTGTTCGCCGGCACCTTCGTCGTCGAGGGCGGCCTCGTCGCCGAGGTCACCGCCGCAGGTGGCGCGACCCGGCTCGCCCACATCGCGGCGCTCACGACGGGCACGCGCAAACCCGACACGCCGCTCACCAGCGGGCTGCAGCAGGTGGTCCGCACGATCGCCGCGATCGCCGTCGGGGTCGGCGTGGTGTTCTTCGCCGTCTCGGTGCTTCTGGGCAACGGCGCGTCCGACGGGTTCGTGTTCGCGATCGGCGTGACGGTGGCCCTGGTGCCCGAGGCGCTGCTGCCGACCGTGACGCTCTCGCTCGCGCTCGGTGCGGAGCGGATGGCCAGGCGCAACGTGCTGGTGCGGCACCTGGAGGCGGTGGAGACGCTCGGTTCGACGACGTTCATCTGCACCGACAAGACCGGCACGCTGACGATGAACGCGATGACCGTGCGCGAGGTGTGGTCGCCGCACGGGACGGCCACCGTGGAGGCGGTCGGCTACCAGCCGCGTGCGACCGTGGCGGTGGTGGGCGACCGGGCGTGGATCGAACGGCTGGCGCTCGTGGGCGCTCGGGCCTCCACCGGGTTCGTCCACCAGGAGGACGGCGCGTGGCGTCCGCACGGCGATCCCACGGAGGCGGCGCTGGATGCGTTCGCCCGACGGTGCGGCTGGGACACCGATCGTGATCGGCTGGAGCGGCCCGAGCTCGCCCGGTTCGCATTCGATCCGAGGCGCCGTCGGATGTCGGTGGTGGTGGGCGACGAGGTGCTCGTGAAGGGGGCGTCCGACACCGTGCTCCCGCGCTGTTCGACGGCAGGGGTGGTGGGCGCGGTGGAGGCGGTCGCGTCGATGGGTCGGCGCGGTCTGCGCGTGCTCGCGATCGCCGTCCGCCCGGTCGGTGCGGGGATGCCGGAGGACGCCGAGGTGGCCGAGCGCGAGCTGACGCTGCTGGGTCTCGTCGGGATGGAGGACCCGCCGCGTCCCGATGCGCACGAGGCGGTGGCGGCGTGCCGGCGAGCGCACGTGCGGCTGGCGATGATCACGGGAGACCACCCCGAGACGGCCGCGGCGATCGCCCGTGAGGTCGGGTTGGCGCAGCCGGGGGGCACCGTGCTGACCGGTGCGGACCTCCCGGTCGACGACGCCGAGCTCGTGGCGCTGCTGGAGCGCGACGGCGTGGTGGTGGCGCGGGTGTCGCCCGAGGACAAGGTGCGCATCGCGGTCGCGTTGCGCGAGCACGGCCACGTGGTCGCGATGACCGGCGACGGGGTGAACGACGCACCGGCGCTGCACGAGGCGAACATCGGGATCGCGATGGGGATGTCGGGCACCGACGTCGCCCGCGAGGCGGCCGATCTGGTGCTGCTCGACGACCGGTTCGCGAGCATCGTCGCCGGGATCGAACAGGGCCGCGCCACCTACGTGAACATGCGGCGCTTCCTCACCTACCACCTGACCGACAACGTGGCCGAGCTGACGCCGTTCGTGATCTGGGTGCTGTCGGGCGGCCAGTTCCCGCTCGCGCTCGGTGTGCTGCAGATCCTCGCGCTCGACATCGGGACGGACACGCTCTCCGCGGTGGCACTCGGCGCCGAGCCGCCCGGCGAGCACCTGCTCGACGGACCGCCGGTGTCGGGCAAGCTGATGAACCGCACCGTGCTGCGGCGAGCGTTCGGGCTGCTCGGCCCCACGGTGGCGGCGGCGTCGATGGTGGCGTTCGTGGTGTCGATGTGGGCGCTCGGCTGGCGGCCCGACCGGCCGTGGCCCGATGCGTCCGGCATCGCCGCCGCGTCGGGTGCGACGTTCATCACCATCGTGCTCGCGCAGACGGCGAACGCGTGGGCGTGTCGCAGCACGAGTCGTCGCCCGGGCGAGATCGGGTGGACCACGAACCCGCTCCTGATCGTGACGGCGAGCATCGAGCTCGGCTTCGCACTGGTGGTGCTGTTCGTCGGTCCGATCGCCGACCTCCTCGACCACTCGTCGCCGCCGCTGTGGGGATGGGTGGCGGGCCTGGCCTCGATGCCGTTGCTGCTGGCCGTCGACGCGCTCGACAAGCACCGGCGCCGCGCACGCAGGACCGCGGTGGCGCCGTTGGTCAGGTGAAGCGCATCGGCAGGTGCCGGTAGCCGCGGATGATCTGGCTCGGTCCGTCGGTCGGCGCGCCGGTCACGCGCCAGCGGGTGACGTCGGGGAAACGGCGCAGCAGCGTCTCCCAGGCCACCCGTGCCTCGAGCCGGGCGAGGGCGCCGCCGAGGCAGGCGTGGGGCCCGGTGACGAACGCCAGGTGGCGGCGAGCGTTGGGCCGCGTGATGTCGAAGCGATCGGGGTCGGGGAACACGAGCGGATCGCGGTTCGCGGCGGCGATGACCGTGACGATCTCGGCGCCCTCGGGGATCACGTGGCCCGGTGCGACCTCGATCGGGGCGAGCGCCCGGCGGAGGGTGAACTGCACGGGGCTCTCGTACCGCAGCGCCTCCTCGACCGTGTTGGGGAGGTGCGTCGCCGGATCGGAGGCGAGCAACTCCAGCTGGTCGCGGTTGGCGATGAGGGTGGCGGTGCCGGTGCCGAGCAGGTTCACGGTGGTCTCGAAGCCGGCGATCAGCAGCAGCGACAGCGTGCCCACGAGCTCGTCGTCGGTGAGCACGTCGCCGTCGGCCTGCTCGGCCAGCACCGAGACGAGGTCGTCGCCCGGCTGGCGGCGGCGTTCGGCGACGAGCGCTCGGAAGGTGCGGTCGATCTCCAACAGGGTGTGGTGCACGTCGGTGGCCTCGCGCAGCGAGCGCGGCCGGTCGAGGGCGGTGACGAGGTGCTCGCCCCACCGGTCGAACATCGCGAGATCGGAGTCGGGTACGCCGAGGAGGCGGGTGATCACCCGCATGGGCAGCGGGCGGGCGAACGCGTCGACGAGGTCGACGTCGCCGTGGGTGGGGAAGGCGTCGATCAGCTCCTCGGCGGTGCGGCGGACGAGGGCCTCGTGCTCGGCGATCGACTTCGGGGTGAAGCCGCGCTGGACGAGTCGGCGCAGACGGGTGTGATCGGGCGCGTCCATGCTGATGAACGAGTCCGACAGCGGCTCGCCCTTGCCGTCGCGCAGCGTTGGGTCGAGCAGCCGTTCGAGCGTGGAACGTCCGCTGTCCGGCATCGACGAGGCGTGGGGCGAGGTGAAGACCGCGTGGCAACCGGCGTGCGTGGCCGTGAGGTACGCGCCCAGGCGGCTGCGCACGAGCGGACCGGACGCGAGCAGCGATCGGTGGAGCGCCAGGCGGTCGGCGGGTCCGCCGGGCGCGTCGAGCGAACCCAGTGGGTCGTCGAAGCGCCGGGCGACGCGGGAGATGGTGTTGAGCGTGGTGGTGGCGACGGCGACGCGCACCTGCTCGGCGAGGGGGATGTCGGTGGGGGCCGAGTTGGTCATGTGACCAACTCTAGACGAAGTTGGTCGTATGACCAACTCGCGCGTACGATCATCGACGTGGCCTATGTGAGCGCCGCCGACCGGCGGGAGCAGTTGATCGAGGCGACGATCGCCGTCCTTCGGCGCTCGGGCGCCGACGGTGTGACCTCGCGGGCCATCGCTGCCGAGGCCGAGGCACCGCTCGCGTCGATCCACTACACGTTCGGGTCGCTCGACGACCTCGTCGTCGCGGCGTTCGCGCGGCTGATCGACGAGGTCGCCGAGCAGGTGGCGGGCGGGCTCGACCTCGCCGCCGGGTACGGGCCGTGCATCGTCGGCGTCATGGAGCGCGTCGCGGGCCTGCTCGACGACGAGCGCTTCGGGGTGTTGCTCCGCGACATCAACCCGACCGGCGACCGTCGCGTGGAGGCGCTCGAGGAGCGCTACTACCGCCTCGCGCGCGACCTGATCGACGCCGTCGCCGCGGCCCGTGGCCGCGAGCCGGCCCTGCCCCGAGCGCAGCTGGCACGGTTGATCATGGCGGCGATCGACGGGGTGGTGCTGCAGTTCGCCGCCGGCGGCGACCTGCAGGCCGCGCGCGACGACCTCGCCGCCTTCGGCCGGATCCTCGCCGCCGCGGCCGAGCCACGACGCCGCTGATCGCAGCCGGGGACGACGGCTAGCGTCCCCGCCGGGCCCGGGTGGCGGAACTGGCAGACGCGGGGGGCTTAAACCCCCCTTCCCGCAAGGGAGTGTGGGTTCGAACCCCACCCCGGGCACCGCCTCTGAGCCGGGCAAATGACGCTCGTAGGCGGCTGAGACGCCTGTGGATAACCGCTGCGAACGGCGATTCCTGCACAAATCCTGCACGGAATTTCGATAGCGTGCCGCCATGGCGAGGGGTTCCGTGCGGCGGCACGACAACGGCTGGGGCTATCGGGTCGATCTCGGTCCCGACCCGGCGACGGGCAAGCGACGGCAGGTGTCGAAGCAGGGTTTCCGTACTAAGCGCGAGGCCGAGCAGGCGGCTCAGGCGGTGTTGAAGGCCGCCGCCGAGGGAGCGGTGACCAATCGGACACACCGCACGGTGGGGGAGTACCTCGACGAGTGGTTGCAGATGCAACAGCCACGACTCCGAGCCACCACGCACCACAGCTATGGGATGGCGGTCAACCGGATCAAGGCGGGACTCGGCTCCGCCAAGCTCCAGTCGCTCACGCCGCTCCAGGTCGAGCGGTTCTACCGCGAGCTCACGTCGACCCGACTGGGCCGTGACTACTCGCCGAAGACCATCCGGAACACGCACACCGTGCTCCGCAAGGCGCTGGCCGACGCTGAGCGGCTCGAACTCGTGATCCGCAACGCCGCAGCCGCAGCTCGTCCGCCGGCCGTGGACCACAAGGATCGCGTGACGTGGAGCAGCGAGGAACTCGGAGAGTTCCTCGAGTCGGTGCGGGACGATCGGCTGTATCCGGTGTTCGTGGTGCTCGCGACGACGGGCATGCGTCGAGGCGAGGTGCTCGGGCTGCGGTGGCGCGACGTCGACTTCGATGCCGGCGACCTGGCGATCGCCAACACGCGCACACCGGTGAAGTCCGAGATCGTGACCGGTCCGCCCAAGACGGCCCGCAGCCGCCGCCAGGTGTTTCTCGACGAGTGGACGCTCGACGTGCTGCGAGCGCAGCGCCGGAGCCAAGCCGCCGACCGTCTCGCGGCGGGGCCGGCGTGGAACGCCGACGAGGACTGCGTGTTCACCGACGAAGTCGGCGTGCCGGTGAACCCCAACAGCGTGAGCAAGCGGTTCGACACGATCGTCCGCAAGTCCGAACTGCCCCGCATTCGGCTTCACGACCTGCGCCACACCTACGCGACGGTCGCCTTGAAGGCGGGAGTCCATCCGAAGGTCGTGAGCGAGCGGCTCGGCCACGCCACCGTCGGCATCACACTCGACCTGTACTCGCACGTGACCCCGTCGATCGCACGTGATGCGGCCGATGTGGTCGCGTCGAAGATCCGCCGCTGAGGGCTGCGGTCACGGCGCGAGCATCGCCTCGAGTGCCGCCGCCGGCACGACGAGCCGGCCCCGCAGCTTGAGCACCGGCAGTACCCCAGCCTTCGCGCACTCGTAGGCCGTCGTCCGCGAGATCCCGAGGATCTCCGCCGTCTCCGTGATCGTGTACGTCCGCCGCGCGGCCGGCGCCGCTTCTCGCTGCATCGCTTGCTCCCTTCGTCGAGCTCTCCACGGCCGGGGCTCGCACCCCGACCTGAGGCGTGCTCGCCCGCCACCGACGCACGAACACGCTCATCAGAAGAACTGGACAGCGAGCGGCGCGTTTGCTGATGCGATTTCGCCGAAACGGCGACGAACGCAACCGCCCCGACCGCGCAGTTGCTCGAGAGCTGATGGACCACACAGAAGATCACCAAGGGGTGTACGGGGGTCGGGAGGGCACTGAGCAGGTACTTCGCGATCGATCCGCGGCAGGGTCACAACGACGCCGACAGACCCTCGCGACTCCTTCGGCGCCGGGTGCGGGGCACAGTTCCACGCCGCCCGTGCGAGCTCCTCCGGCGAGGCCTTGAACCGAGCGGCTCGTGGGCGGTTTGGTCCTGATGGTGAGGCGGGTGCGCAGGGTCCGCCAGGTGTGGAGGGTGCTCCCGGGCGCTCCCTGCGAGCGAACACTCCACCGACGCTCGACGCTCCGACCAAACGCCGTGGCGCATCCGTCTGCGACTGCA
>WLDE01000023.1 GCA_009704985.1 Actinomycetota bacterium
GTCAATGCCGATCAGCCAGTTCGTGCCGTTGCGTCCCGCGTTGTCCGCCTCGTACCGTCCAGTGGCGGATCGTGCTGTGTACCTGGTGTGTACCTGGAAATGGAAGAGGCCCCGCCGGAGCAGGGCCTCGTACCTTCTGTTTCTCTCGTGGAGACGAGGGGAATCGAACCCCTGACATCCACCTTGCAAAGGCGAAACGGGCGCTTTCGTGACCTGCGACGATTTCTGAAAATGCCCTCTGAGCTGGTTCTATCTGTCCACCCTGTCCCATCCTGTACCAGGGCGTCCCGCTTCGTCTGTGTACCTGGTGTGTACCTGGAGGACTAGCCTGCAGACGTGGCCTCCATCCTCGAGAAGCGACTGAAGGACGGCTCGCGCGCATACCTCGTCCGGTTCCGCACAGCTGATGGGGAGGAGCGGTCGAAGCAGTTCAAGCGCAAGCGCGAGGCCGAGGCCTACGCCAACCTCGTCGAGGTCGACCGTCGCGCAGGCGGGCTGATCGATCCTCGCCTCGGCCGGATCACCGTCGGCGAGTGGTGGGATCGGTGGTGGCCGACGGTCACCAATCTTCGGCCGAGCACTCGCGCCAGAGACGCCCAGTACTTCCGCACGCACGTCCGGCCGGCGTTCGGTGACACGCCGCTCGGCAAGCTCGACCGCACCTCGATCCGGAAGTGGGTCGCCGACCTCGGCTCTCAGTCCGGGAGCAACCTCGCTCCGGCAACGATCCACAAGGTCGTGCAGGTCTTCAACAAGCTGGTCACCGCCGCTGTCGAAGACCGGCTCATCCCGCACAACCCGGTCGCCAAGATTCCGCTTCCGAAGATCGAGCCCCAGGAGATGCGGTTCCTCACGTCCGACGAAGTCTGGAAGCTCGCCGATGCGATCGACCCTCGCTACCGAGCCTTCGTCCTCGTTGCCGGATTCGGAGGGCTGCGGCTCGGTGAACTCCTCGGACTCAGATGGGAGAACGTCTACCTCGAGGCACAGCGCATTCAGGTGCTCGAGACGCTGGTGGACGTCGAGGCACAGATCGAGTTCGGTCCTCCGAAGACGAGGGCGAGTCTTCGCCCTGTTCCAATCCCCTCGTTCGTCGTCGAAGCGCTCCAGGCGCTCGACTCTCCGGAGCACTCCGCCTACGACCTCGTCTTCCGTTCACCCAAGGGCCAGCCGATTCGGCCGGCGCTGTTCCGCCGGAGGTTCTGGACCCCTGCCGTCCGCAAGGCCGGGCTCGAGCCGCTGCGCATGCACGATCTCCGCCACACCGCCGTGTCGCTGTGGATTGCCGACGGCGCTCACCCGAAGCAAGTGGCAGCGCTCGCAGGACACACCTCCGTATCGGTCGTACTGGATCGCTACGGGCATCTCTACCCATCGCACCATGCTGACCTTTTGGAACGGATGGAGCGGCGGCGCCCGAGCGCCTGACTCGGCGCTCACCACGGAGCCATCAACACGTCAACCGGCGTTGACGGCCTGCCCGTAGCGCTGCCGTGCGGCCTCGCCCGACGTGCCGACCATGGCTCCGATCGAGGCCCACGTGTGCCCCTCGTGCCGTGCCCGCACGACCGCATCGCCGAGCTCGCGCTCAGCAGCAGCGCGGGCGAGGAACGCCTCCCGAACGGCCTGAAGCGCCGTCGCATCGCGCACATCGGTCGGCTCCGCTCGTTCGAAGCGCGCCGCCAATTCATCGGCATGGTCCAGGATCTCTTGGGCGGTCCGTGGCATCTCGATCACCTCAGGTACTTCGGTCGTGCCGTCCTGGGGTGGACGATGATCGGGCCATCGGCGGTGTCAACCACTCCGACTTCGAGGAGGTTGTTGGACACGTTGCTCGGTTGACGCGATTCATCCTGACGGGGGACGGTGGCAGCCCACGACGAGGTCATTCTCCGCTTTCGACTGGTCTGATGGCCACCTCGTTGAGACCGCTGATCTCGATGCGTTCGCCGACCGACAGGTCGAGAGCAACGCTGGGTCGACCACCGTCGGATCCGTCGACGTCGAGCAGTTCGCTGGCCGTTCGGCGTAAGCGAGATCGCGGGCGGCGTAGACCTCGCAGGCATTTCCTTCGCGAGGACGTGGCGCCGACTCGCCTGAGGGATCACCGGCGGCGAGCATGTCGAACATCCCTGCGATCCGGTCGTCGGAGAGCCGGTCGATGCCGGTGAGGAACACGCGCCCGGCCGCAATGGAGCGGATCGCCCCAGGGGAGCAACAAACCCTGCAGGAGCGCGGATCTGTCTCAGGAACCTTGACACGAAAACACACGTGGCCGTGCCTGAAGTAACTCCGAAACCAGTGGCATCCCTTCCTCCACTAAGTTCCTGAGGGAGGCCGAAGCCCCGTGTCACCGACCAACCTCAAGAACGAAAAGCGATGAACGATCCCTCTCCGAACGACACGAACCCGGTACAGGACGCCATGAAAGAATCCGTGTAGCGGAAGACTTAACTGAACTGATGCAAGGACCCACGAAGGCGCTCCACTGCTCAGAATCAAGACAGTTGCTCCAAATGTCGAAACCACCAACGAGACATTCGACATACCCCAACCAATGGCCACAACGGCCCGTGATGATCTCCCGGATGCATGGTCATGTCTGGGACGATCATTGGTCCAGTAGTAGCCGACCAAGAAGAACACAAACCAGTTGCAGATCAGGGCAGTGACTTGAAACAGGTCGGATCGATACCCATCTGTGAAGGCTCCCACCAACCCGAGCAAGAGCAATGCAGGTGTGGCGGTGACGAAATGCTTCCATTCACTTGCTTGTCGCATCAACACCCACTTGGAACCGACTGATCTACGACGGTCGATGTGACGGCGTTGGAGACCTCGGAGTAGAGCCCGAAACCAGCAGCAACTCTACGAGGTAGCCCAGATCCCGTGGCTGCAGCCCAGTTCGCCGAATTCATGCCGCCCACGAAGGTCCCGATTCCGCCACGAACCATATGGCCGCGATCGCCCGCTATCGCTCCAGCGCTGAACTGAACGGCCGAAGCTGCGGTTCCCAGATAGGCGGCGCCAGCGGCCACTGTTGCGGCGCCACCCGTAGCGACAGTGAGCGCTACGACGGACGCAACGACGCCAACAACCGCTGCGGCGGTGGCCACGTGGCCTGCCCAGGTAGCGATCGTACAAGCGTTTCGGTCGATCCAAGAGACAACCTTTCCCCCGGTGGCATCCCATGCGTCATCGGCGGCTTCGGCGATGTCGTCGAAGATCCACCATTTGCCGGTCAGGTCTTGTCCGTTGATGGGGTCGCCGAAGCCGTAGGTGTAGTTGTTGGCGCAGCCGCCGTGGATGGGGTCGATGGTGAGGAATCTGGCGGTGGTTGGTGTGTAGGGGCGGGCGCCCATGTGGGTGATGGGTTTGGTGGTGGTGGTTTCGGTGAGTTTGCCGTTGGCGCCGTAGGCGGTGAGGTCTGCGGTGCCGGTGGTGTTGTCGGGCGCCGGGTTTTGGGGGTTGCCCCAGGGGTCGTAGGTGGTGCGGGTTTGTGGGGCGCCGGTGTGGTTGCTGGTGGCGGTGTGGTGTCCGTGGAGGTTGGGGTAGGACCAGGTTCGTGCTGAGGTGAGGTGGTCGATGGTGACGAGGACGCCGCCGGGCAGGTACATGAGTTGTTGGATGAGTCCGCCGGTGGCGTTGTAGGTGGCGGTGGGGGTGTCGCTGTGGCCGTTGTAGCCGTAGCGGGTGGTGATCCCGTTGTCGTTGCGTGCGGTGAGCCGGTCGAGTGGGTCTCGGGTGTAGGTGATCGTGCCGGCGGGTGTGGTGACGGCTGCGAGCCGGTCGGAGCTGTCCCAGGTGTAGGTGTCGGGCCCGTCGAGGGTTTGGTTGCCGCGGGTGTCGTAGGCGAACGCGGTGGTCAGTGTCCCGTTGGTGGTGGTGGCGATGAGTTGGTCGGCGTGGTTGTAGCACGACGTCGCCGTGCTGGTCGGGGTGCCGTTCCAGGTGATGGTGGTGCGGTTCGTGTTGCGGCCGGCGTTCGGGTTGGCGCCGGTGATCGTGTTGCACACGGTGGAGGTGGCGTAGCTGTAGTCGGCTCGGCCGCCGTTGAGGTGTGCGGTGGTGAGTCGTCCGGCGCCGTCGTAGACGAAGTTCTCCCCGGTCGGGTTCGGGTCCACCAACGCCGCTGCACCCGTGTCGATGAGTTCGTCGACGATCCGTCCTGCGATCGAGCGGGTCACGGTGTGGCCGGTGATCCGGTTCGGAGGGCTGGTGGCGGGGTTGGTGAACTGCAGGCCGGTGGTGCGCCCGTAGGTGTCGTAGGTGTAGGTGGCGCGCACCTGTGAGCCGTAGCCGATGGTGGTGACACGTCCGACCGTGTCGTAGTTGAGGGTGGCGGTCGCCCGGTCGATGTGGTTGATCCTGACGGTCACGGTGGCGAGTTGTCCGCTGTCGGGGTCGTAGGTGTTGGTCACGACGGTGGCGGTGCTCGTGGTGTTCGTGGTGAGGACTCGGCCGGGTTGGTCGTAGCTGGTGAGGGTGGTTCGGCCTCCGGCGTCGGTGTAGCTGGTGACACGTCCGAGCAGATCGACCGTCGAGGTGATCGTGCCGCTCGAGACAGCGCCGACAGTGCCGGTGACGCTGCTGACGAGTGGGTTACCACCGACGCTGTAGGTGTAGGTGACGGCGCGGGCGGGTTTCGGTCCGCTCGCCGGCCAGGTTCGCATCGTGACCCGGCCTTTGTCGTCGTAGGTGGTGCATTCCCACGCTCCGCTGGTGCCGACGCGACGGCCGACTTGTCGCCCGGTGGTGTCGTAGAGGAACTGTTGGACTCGTGGTGGTGCACCGCTGGCTGCGGGATCGCTCTGTTGGGCGAGCTGACCGTGTTGCGGTGCGTCTTGGGCCACGCCGCACGCCGTGGCGATTGCGCCGGTGTAGCCGGGGTCGCAGTCGTTGCCGGTGGGGGTGGAGCAGTAGTGGGTGAAGGTGGTGGTCGATCCGCCAGGCAGGGTGCTGGCGGTCTTGCGGAGCCAGCGGCCGGAGGTGACCGGTTCGTAGCTGCTGGTCGACGTGAGCGCGAGTCCGGCCGGGTCTTGGGTGACCGACGTGACGAGTCCGAACATCGGATCGATCCCGGCTGCGGCGTCGGTGTAGCTCGACGTGACGGTCCGTCCTTCGGGGTCGATGGTGGTGGTCCGGTTCCCGTACGCGGGTGACAGCATGCTGTTCGGCATGAACGTTCCGGGGCTGGGCGACGGGAACCAGAAGCCGTTGAGGGTGCCGTTGCTGGCGCCGAGGAAATCGATCCGGATCTCGTAACGGCCGGCCGGCATCACCGGCGCACCCCAGGGTCCGACCCACCATTCGCCGTAGAGGCCGGAGTACTCGATGTTCGCGGTGTGCGGGTTGACGGTCGTGTAGTGCGCGCCGTTCAGGTAGATGCTCACCTGCTGGGTGGTTGCGGTGTTGATGACGAACGAGTTCGGGACGTCGATCACACCGGTGAGCCGCATCGACCACGTGAACTTGTGGTCCGGTTGATGCTCTGCTGGCAACTCCGATCCGGAGAGTTGGCTGAAGGGCAGCTGGTCCCATTGGGTGCACAGGGTGTTCGCGGTGCACCCGGGACCTGATGGGCCGGTGCCTCCGGGTCCGGTCTGGTGCTTGACCGGTGCGCCGGCGAAGTACGGGTTGTTCCAGAACGTGGCAGCGAGCCCGTTGACACCTTCGTCGTAGCGGTGCTGGGTCCGCGGGACCGGCACTGCACACGGGCCTGTCGGGGTGAACGGGGCGCTCGCCGCGAAGCATGCGGTGGGGGCGGGACCGTAGACATCGGTGACCGCTCCAGTGATCGGGTCGTAGACGTTGGTCGTCTGCAGCCCGGCCGGGTCGACGCTTGCGAGGACACGTTCGATGATCGGGTCCCACTTGGTATGGGTGGTCCGGTCCTTGGAGTCCTTCTGCTCGACGATGCGACCCTGACTGTCCCATCTCACCCAACTCGCACGACCCGACTGCGGGGTGAACCCAGCGACCTGTACCTGCGCAGTGTCGTTCGTCGGGTAGCTGTACGTGCGAGCCGGGCGCAATGCACCGTTGGTCGGGGCCGGCTGCGTGACGGTCGCGACCTTCCCGGCGGCAGCAGTACCCGGCGGGTGGTAGGTGATCGTGGTCGAACACTGCGTCGAGGTCGGCGAGGTGCAGTCGGGCCGGTAGCCGGCGGTGATCGTGTCGTAGGCGAGCGCGTCACGGACTGCGATGAGCCGCCCGTCGGTGTCGTAGCTGAGGTCGGCGCGGATGTCGCCCGGGTTGATCAGCCGGATCAGTCGGCCGTTCGTGTCGTAGATCAGCCAGCTGGTCGTGCCGTCCCAGTAGGAGATCCGGGCCAGCATCCCTGGCGGTGCGTTGGTCGCGTATCCCGGAATGTCACAGGTGGAGCTGTAGCACAACGTGACGCTGCGTTGAGCGACGGGGTCGGTGATCGCGGTCAGCACCGGAGCACCGACCGTGCCAGGAACCGCCGTGTAGGTGTAGCCGAGCGCTGCTGGCCGGCGGTCATCGGTGAGGGTCCGGACCAGCCGCACCCACCCGTCGACACCGAACACGAACTCGGTGCCCTCGTTGTTCGACAACACGAACTCGCCCGCAGCGAACCCGGACTGCCCCGCCCAAGTGGCCGTGACCGGTGTCAACAGGTCCGTCACACCGGGCGGGGCTGCGTAGGTGCCGTCCGGTCGGCGGGTGAACGTCGCTGTGGCGCCGGCGCTGCTGTACGCGACGACCTGGCTGCCGCGGTCCTCGAGCCGGGTCCACGAACCCGAGTACGGGTTCGCCGACAGCCGCCAACCCATCGGCAGACCGGTCGCTCGCGGGGTGAGCCAACCGCTCGGCACGAGGAACTGGTGACCGACCGTGCCGACAGCCTTCCCAGTGTCCTGGGCCCAGAACTGCACCGCCCGCGTCGACGACGACACGTAGGTGATCTTGATCTCGTGCGCAACGCCCGGCGCCAGCGACACGTTCGGTCCGAACACGGGGGTCGACGGTGACGCCGACAACGTCGCGTAAGCGACACCGTTGATCGTGATCGCCATCGTTCCGCTACCGATCACCCCACCGAAACGCCACTGCCCATCCGCCGCGGTGACCCTCATCGTTCCGGTCCACTCCGCCGTCATCGGGCCCGGAGTGGCGTAGCCACCCATCGGCGAGCCGGGCCACGCGAAGTTGATCGCCGGATCCACCCGCTCACCGATCTTCACCGCACCCGGACCCGACCCGCTCCGATACGTCGCGTACAAGCCCCGACCACGACCGTCGAGCCCGGTCGAGCCGAGCGAGTCATAGTTCAACGTGACCCCAGCCGCGCCACCGATCGCCGGCAACATCCGGGTGTTCATCACCAACGCCAGGTTCCCGGTCGCCATGTTCACCGTCACACTCGCCGGCGACACCCCGGGCGAGGGTGCGCCTTCGCTCGGCGTCACCGTCGACCCCGGCACCGCACCCACCGTGTCCGTCGGCGACGGACCACCCGCACCCAGTCGCTTCTTGATCGTGAAGGAACGGGGCTGTGCAGCTGCTGGTGGGATGTACTGCGGCCCTGCAGGCCACCAAGGCGTACCGGTCGCGGTCTGCACCCTGACGTGGTAGGTCATCCCATCAGCGAGCGCCCCAGCCGGGACCTGCCACGACGACGACTGAATCCAGCCGGACTCCAGCAATGCACCGGTTCCGGTCGCGTCGGTTGACACCTTGAAGCTGTAGTACGCAGCCGGGTCGTTCGTCACCTGCGCTGTCAACAATGGCGTAGTTGTCGAGATCGTTCCCGTCGGAGACGTGATGACGACCGGATCAGGCGACTGGAAGAATCTGTAGTCGGCCCGCACATTGGACAGCGTGCCAAAGGTATTGGTCGGCGGGTTCTCGGTTCCGACGAGCCCGTACCACGACCCTGTGCCCACCCGCGACGCAGCCCAGTTCGTGATGTCCGCATGAGGCGCGTCGAACGTGCTCGTCGGCAGGGGTGTGCCTTGACCGATCACCGTGAAGGACAACGGCTGCACCGAGCCGTGCCCGACCACGCTCAAGCCAGTCAGGTGACCGCCCCCACCCTCCAGGAACAACCGTGCCTGGGTCAAACGCCACGGCTGACTACCGCCCGGAGCGAGCTGCGCCGGATCCGGGATGGGCACCCACGCCCTCGCCCGCCACGTCGCGCCGTTCGAGGCGTTGTAGCCAAACCGCAGGCCGGCGAACGTGGTGTTGTTCACGTCGTAGCTCAGCATCTGCGTACCAAGGCTGTTGTTCGTGTACACCGTCGGGTCGATCACCACCGGGAACTCATCGGCCGAGAGTCCCGCCAGCCACTTGCTGTCGATAGCGATCGTTACGCGACCGCCCTCTCCTGATTCCGACGGTTCCACCACGAACCGGGCACCCGCGACGCTCGGACGCAACCAGTCTTTCGCTGTCTCAACGGTCAAAGGAGGAATCACCGACACCACCTCGTCGCGAAGCAGCAACTCGACGCCACCACCGTCGATCAGGCGGGGTGTCGCTCCAGTGACCTCGAACGCAAACGTCGTCGGAGCGTCAGGGCCATGCAGCACGAGCCGCTCATCGACCCCGACCGCCGACACCTGGTACACCGCGTCGGTCGCGCGCCACAACCCCCTGTAGACAACCGTGGTGCCATCAGCCACCGGCGTCACCCCGAAATCCGCGCCCACAGGGTCAAAGCCGATGATCCCGCTATCGAGCACGAACTGTTGCATCGGTTCCTTCGCACCTGAAGCACCAAAGGACACCTCCCAACGGTTCGCGCTCGACCGCAACCGATCACCATCGATCACCAAGTTCGAGTCGATCTCGACGAAACCCGTCTCACCTTTCGGCTGGAAGAACTTCGGTACCGCGTACGTCGACACCACAATGGAACCATCGTCATAGCGCCATGTCTCCGACGACGCCGACCGCTCCGACAACATCTCATCGATGCGCTTCGCCTCGACCGGCGCCCCAACCTCGAACCGCCCCTCCGGAACTGCCACCCGCTCCACAGCAGGCGCCGCCGAACGCAACGGTGCCAACGCCACCGCAATGCCATCGGTGCTCAGCGAATCAGGACCCGGCTCTGCGACAGCCAGCGAAGCCTGGACCGATCCGAAAGCCACCAAGACCGCCACCAAGCGAGAACCGTTCCGTCGGCGCATCAGAACCTCCTAAGTGAGAACCAAGGTCACCGTCCCATGCAGGACCGACGTTCGCACTCGAGTCCATAGAAATGTTGCGAATTGTTCCTACCCTGTTCATCGAGTCTGCGGCCGAACCACGCAACAACAGGCCAGGGCTGCTCTGTTACAACTCGATGCCCCGGTCGACTTCGGTTCGGTCGATCGCTGGCGCTTGCTGGTGGAGTGCTGGGTGATCAGGGGCGAAGGTCGCGAGCAAGGCTCGGGCTTCGCTCGTGGTGGCCACGTAGCACGACAGTTCGCAGGCGGCGGCGCCGAGGTCGGCGGACGCGACCGATTCCCCAGCCGCCCAGCGACGCCAGGTGTTGATCGCTCCGGTGAGACCGGTGTCGTCCTGTCGGAAGAGCTTCAGTTCGGTCATCTGCCGATCGTGGGTGTCGAGCCGCTCGGCTGCATCGCCGTGCGCGACTCGTGCCTCATGTCGCTGCTTGCGCACGGGTTCGAAGGCGGCCTCGAGTTCGTGGAGTAGGTTCGAGCTGCGGGCGGCGCGCTCGTTGGCCTCCTCGCTGGTGCGCTCGAGCGGCCGCCGTGTGCGCCACGTCGCATGCTTCAACGCTGATCGTGCATCGGCGGCAGCGCTGCGATCGATGTTCGCTCGCCGCCGGGCCGAAGCGACCTCCACATCGGACGGCGCTGGCATCGCTTGCGCTCGGTCGAGCGCTGCTCGCGCCCGGGCGACCGCCTGCTCGAGCGCCGGCCGCTGCTCCCCCATCGACGCCAGCCGTTGGTCGATGGTGCGCAGCCGATCCTGGATCGACGCGCGCCAACCGGACAGCCATTCTGGTTCGGTCGCGCGACGAGCGAGCCTTGGTGTCGGTTGGCGTTGGGCGAGCTCACGTCGATGCGCCACGGCCGGTGTGTCTGCCCGATCGGTCGCGAGTGCTCGGCCGAGGACGTCCACCGCTGCCTGCTCGGTGGGCCGGTCGGTGATGACGAGAATCTCGTTCGACTCACGACCCCGCGTCATACCGACGTAGAGGCCTCGACCGGTGGTGGTGCCCGTGACGAGCGTGATCGACTCGTCGGTCGTGACCCCTTGGTTGCCGTGCTCGGTGGTGGCGTATCCGAGGTGCACGAACTCCCGCAAGTACGCCGCCGGCAGGTTCACGGTTGCATCACTGGTCGATGAGCGCGCCGTGATCGATCCATCGTCGTGGGTGGCGGTGACGGTCCAGCGGTCGCGGTTGCGGACAGGCTCTCCGCCGGTGGTGACGATCGTCCGATCGTTGCGGCGGGTCATCACGACATCGCCCTGGAACACCTCTCCGTCGGCCGCGGCCACCGAGGACCCGGTCAGCGCACCATCCTTCATGCGAGCCGCCTGGACGTGATGGTTGATGAGCGACGCATGCTCGTTCGTCGTGGTCGTGATCGCCAGCGTCGTGCCCGCCTGGTGCGTCTCGATCCACCGCCGGCTGATCCGGCCCAGGTGTTCGTCGAGTGAGCCAGCGGCGACCCGCCCGTTGATCAGGTACTGCTGCAAGGCCGCAGGATCACCTTGCCGGATCCGGAGCGAGGCCTTGGCCTCCCATGCCTGGCTGAACCGGTGGACCTGCTCGAGTTCGACGGTGCGAGTGGCGGTGGTCGAGATCTCGGGGAACATGCCACCGCGGGCGACGGCCTGCAGCTGATGTGGGTCACCGACGAGCACGACTCGGAGGTCGAGGCGTTGGGCGAGGTCGGTCAGGCGCCACAGGTCGAGTGTCGAGACCATGCCGGCCTCGTCGACGATCACGGTCGTCCCGGGCCGCAAGCGCCATTCCTGCCTCGGTCCGCCTTCACGGGCCTGTTCGAACAGCAGCTTCGCCAAGGTGTCCGAGCGCATCCCTGTCTCGGTTTCGAGGACACGGGCTGCCTTGGCGGACGGCGCAACGCCGAACACCGTCCGGTCGTGTCGCCGGAGGTCGTCGATGGCGGCGGTGAGCATGCTGGTCTTGCCGGCTCCAGCCGGGCCGATGATCACCACCAACCGATCCCGACCCGCCACGTCGGCAGCAGCCGCTGCCTGGAGCACGTCCAGCCCGCCGCGTTCGACCGTCATCGACGGTGACGGCTCAGGATCCTGCGCGGCGAGGGTCCAGGCCAGCAGATCGAGTTCCTGGTCGATCACCTGCTGCGACGACCAGCGGGGCGCAACGGGCTCGATCCACACCGACCGGCCATCGGAGCCACGTCCCTCGGCGCCGCCTGCCTCCTCAGGGTCGAGGCCGACACACGCGTCGATCACCTGCGCGAGCGCTCGATCGAGCACGCCCACCCAGCGGTCTCCGGCGATCCCTTGGCGTGGTTGGAAGCGGTCGGTGATCTCGCGGAGCACGTCGAGGTCGTGCCAGACGCTCTTGCGTTCCGACAGCGCTGTCACGATCTCCGCGACCGTGGTCTTGGCCGGCTCCGTCTGTGCGCGGCCGGCGGTGTTCACGGCGTCGATCACCGACCCCGGCGTGTAACCCAGATCGGCGGCCTCCTTCCGCCACACGCCCCGCAGCTCGGCGGCGGCGGTGCCGGTCTTCTTCACGCGCGTGTCCGCCGCGGCCTCACGCTTGATCGCTGCCCGTTCGAACCGCGACGGCGCCCGGCCCTCACGCGCCTCGAACTCCTCGATACGGGCCTCGGTCTCCACATCGACCTGCGCGGCACGCTTGGAGAACGCGGCGAGCAGTTCCGGGGCGAGGCCGGTGATCTCGGCCTGGCCGTTCACGATCCGCTCCCACCCGACCCCGAACCTTGCCGTCAGCTCAGAGCGGAGCACCGACTGATACAGACCACCGAAGGTTCGCTGGTGCTGCTTCAACACCCGCGCGTCCAACGCCATCCACCGCCCATCCTGCGTCTGCACCTTCGCGGAGACGACGAGGTGCGTGTGGATCTGCGGGTCATCCAACCGTGACGTGGTCTGGCGGAACCCGGCCACCGACAACCCCTGCGTGTCCAGATGCAGTCGGCCGCCATTCGAGCGGACCCGGGTCGTCGCAGCCCACCGCTCGAACGCATCCACAACGGTGCGAACCGCTACGTCGTGGCACTCGAGCAGCCGATCGTCACCGGTCAAGGCCCACAGCACCGACAACGACTTCGGTGCCGACAGGGTCGCGTCGAACCCCGCCACCGCTTTCACCACTCGACCGTCCGCGGTCGTCCGGTCCGTCAACGCCCGACCCAGACTCCGACCCGATACGGGATCCAGACCGGCGAGGAGCGCCTGCAACTGCTCCCCCTCGACATTCCCGACCAGACCGAGGCCGTCGGCCTGAGCGCCCATCCACACCCCGGGAACCTCACCCGGCGCCTGCGTCAGGTACTTCGTGTGATACGCAGCCGACGAGGCAGCCGACGACGCGTACAACGTGGTCACACGCATCACCACACCTCACCGCCCCAAACGGGCACCTGTCTGTCCAACCAACAGCCCAAGCAACCGGGAAGCCGTACGCGAAGACTCACGGGAGGGGCGCCGATGAGAACTCGAGACCGAGCTGCTGATCCGCGCTCGTGCGGGGATCAACAGGTCGACCTCTGCGTGAGACCGCACTGTGCTTTGGCGTCGGACGCGACGTGTCGTTCCGCGTGACGACCAGCGGTCGACGAGGCAGCGTCGGGGTCGAGACTTCCGAGTCGCTCGCGGAGTCCTGCAGCTCCCTCGATCCACTGTCGCCGGCCGCGTCGTGCAGCTCGATCGGTGGCGGCGACTCACCGTCCGGTTTCGTCGCCTCGATCTCCACCGTGCGCTCGTCGTCCGGGAGCGGCCAGGTGATCGGCCCACCCTTCAGGTTCTCGAGTACTACTCGCGAGACGCGCTTGAGCTTGCCAAACCTCACGAACGGCAGGCCTGATGCGCCGCCGGTCTTCTCGTACTCGGTCGCCGCCTTGTACGCCGAGTTCCGACCGATCCGAAGGATCCGGCCCACCTCCGGCAACGTGAAGAAGTCCGGCACCGGCACGCTCATCGCGCACCCCGCCATCGCGCACACGACACAGGTCCCACCTAGAAGAACTGGACGCGCAGCCACTTCGTTGTTGACCGAATCTTGGTGACTTCTGCGAGCCGTGCTCATCGAAGCGCTCCGGGCTCGCCGCTGAATCGAGGATCGTCCACGTCACACAACTGGACGCGCTCGAGTCGCTGCGGTGAAACAACGTCCGCGGACCTCCGGACGAGCAGATTGCCGGCGCCATTGGCCGGCTTCATCGAGCTTCGGTTCACGACCCACATCCGGACGCGATCCGCCGGATCTCGGTGAACTTCCCCGCCCGCCGCGCCACCTCGGCCGGTCGACACCGTTCCGCCAGTTGGTGTCGTTTCGTCCCGTCTTGTCCGCCTCGTGGCGTCCAGTAGCGGCTCGTCCTGTGTACCTAGTGTGTACCTGGAAATGGAAGAGGCCCCGCCGGAGCGGGGCCTCGTACCGTCTGAGCTGGTGTTTCTCTCGTGGAGACGAGGGGAATCGAACCCCTGACATCCACCTTGCAAAGGTGGCGCTCTGCCAACTGAGCTACGTCCCCGCTGCCGGCACGGCGGCCGGAGGGACCGTCACGATACCGCGTCCGGTGGCTCCACGGAACGTCCGGTTTCCTAGGGTGCAGGCATGGCACGGCTGCAGTTCGGCACGTTCCTCGCCCCGCACCACCCGCTCGGCGAGCACCCCACCCTCCAGTTCCAGCGCGACCTCGAGCTCGCCTCGCACCTCGACCGGCTCGGGTTCGAGGAGTTCTGGTGCGGCGAACACCACTCCAGCGGCTGGGAGATGATCGCCTCGCCCGAGATGTTCCTCGCCGCCGCCGGACAGGTCACCCACCACATCCGCCTCGGCACCGGCGTGATCTCACTGCCGTACCATCACCCGTTCAACGTGGCCCAGCGGATGGTGCAGCTCGACCACATGACCCGCGGCCGGGCGATGTTCGGCAGCGGCCCCGGCGCCCTCCCCAGCGACGCCCACACCCTCGGCATCGACCCGATGGTGCAGCGCGACCGGCAGGACGAGGCGCTCGGCGTGATCACGCGCCTGCTGAGCGGCGAGGAGCGCTTCTCCTACGAGAGCGAGTGGTTCACCCTCCGCGACGCGGCGCTGCAGCTGCTGCCGCTGCAGGAGGACATGCCGATGACCGTCGCGTCGAGCATCTCGCCGTCGGGCATGCAGCTCGCCGGCAAGTACGGCATCGGCGCCCTGTCGATCGCGTCCACGTCCACCGAGGGCATCGCCGCGCTGCCCACCCAGTGGGGCTTCGCCGAGGAGAGCGCCGCCCAGCACGGCCGGACCGTCGACCGGCGCAACTGGCGCGTGCTCATGAGCTGGCACATCGCCGAGACGAAAGAGCAGGCCCGCCGCGAGGCCGTGCACGGTCTGCAGCGTTGGCACAACGACTACAACGTCCACGTGCTCGGCCGCCCGGGCGCGGTGCGCGTGGAGGATCCGTGGGAGCTGCTCGACCAGGTGGCCGAGGGTGGCGCGAGTGGCGGTGGCGCCGCGGTGGTCGGCACGCCCGACGACCTCGTCGCCGCGATCCGCAACCTCCAGTCGGTGACCGGCGGGTTCGGCGTGGTGCTCGGCTTCGCTCACGACTGGGCGAACTGGGAGAACACCAAGCGCTCGTGGGACCTCGTCGCCCGCTACGTCGTACCCGAGCTGAACGGCTACGTCCGTGGGCTCCAGGCGTCGGCCGACTTCCTGCACGACCGCCAAGCCGAGCTGATGGCCGGCGCGTCGAAGGCCGTGATGAGCAAGATCATGAGCCACCAGGGCGCGGCGCAGGCGATGGCCACGACCATGGCGAACATGCAGAAGGCGCGCGAGCAGGGGCAGAAGGACACCACGTTCCGCCCCGGCGCCGGCCTCGCCGACGCGCATCAGGACCAGCCCACCGACGCCTGACGCCGGCCCGTCCGGCGCGACCTGCGCGATGAGCGATGCGGTCGCCACCGCCACGCATCGCTCATCGCGGATCGGTGCCCTGGTCGGTGCAGGGAGGGCTCTGTCAGACTGACTCCCATGGCGGCAGCACGACAGCGGCGGACCCACGACGTCCCGACCACCACGGCGTTCGACGCCCCGGTCCCCACACCCGACGAGCGGAAGGCTGCGGCCAAGGCGATCCGCAAGGCCACGCCCCGGTCGGTCCACGGCACCTGGGAGCCGGCGACCGACCGGCCCGACCCCGTCGAGCTGCTGGTCGAGCAGAACCGCACCCGCGTGCCCGAGCTGGTCCCGCTCCGGTTCGGCCGGATGGCGACCTCGCCGTTCGCGTTCCTGCGCGGGTCCGCGCTCGTGATGTCCCACGACCTCGCCGCCACCCCCGACGCCGGCATCGAGGTGGAGGTCTGCGGCGATGCGCACCTCGCGAACTTCGGCATCTTCGCGAGCCCCGAGCGACGCCTGATGTTCGATCTCAACGACTTCGACGAGACCGCGCTCGGGCCGTTCGAGTGGGACGTGAAGCGGCTCGCCGCGAGCCTCGTCGTGGCCGCACGGGCGAACGGCTTCGACCGCATCACCGCCCGCCGCGCGGTGCTCGACGCCGTCGCGCAGTACCGCGACTGGATGGAGCGCTACTCGGCGATGACCCACCTCGAGGTCTGGTACGCCCGCATCGACGTGCGCGAGCTGATCGAGGCCCGCGCCGCGGCCGCCGCCGCACGGCGCCGGCTCGAGGCGCAGCTCACCCGCTTCGAGGGCAAGAACCACCTGAAGGCGTTCGCCAAGCTCACCGTGGAGGTGGACGGGCGGCGTCGCATCGTCGACGACCCGCCCGTGGTGGAGCACGTCGTCGGCGAGGACGTGTTCGTCCCTCGCCTGGAAGCGGTGCTGGCCGAGTACCGCCTCACGCTCAGCGCCGATCGACGCGCCCTGTTCGACCGCTACCGGTTCGTGGACTTCGCCCGCAAGGTCGTGGGCGTCGGCAGCGTGGGCACGCGGTGCTGGGTGGCGCTGTTCCAGGGGCCCAACGGCGGACCGCTGTTCCTGCAGCTGAAGGAGGCGAACCGCTCGGTGGTCGAGCAGGCCCGCGGCACGGAGCTCGCGACCCACCAGGGTCAGCGCGTGGTGGAGGGCCAGCGGATGCTCCAGGCCACCAGCGACGTGCTGCTCGGCTGGGGCACCGACGAGCCGACCGGCCACCACTACTACGTGCGCCAACTGTGGGACGCGAAGGGGTCGATCGACGTCACCACGCTGCGACCCGCGGGCTTCGGCACCTACGCCGGGTTCTGCGGGTGGGCGCTCGCACGGGCGCACGCCCGCACCGGTGATTCGGTGTCGATCCACGGCTACCTCGGCAACAGCGAGCGCTTCGGTGAGTCGATCGCCGACTTCGCCGAGGCGTACGCCGACCAGACCGAGCGCGACCACGCGCTGCTCGTCACCGCGATCGAGCGCGGCGCGATCACGGCGATCATCTGAGCGGCACCTCGTCCCACGCTCGGACGGGTTCGCGCGGGCTGGGCGAACCGGCGTGGGATGATCGGATCCGTCGAGGGGAGGACGACGCAGATGATCGACGATCCCGCAGCGGGCGATCGGCCCGACGACGCGCACCCGGTGGACGACCGCGAGGTGCCGTCCGAGCACGCCGACCGGACGGCGCTCGTGACGGCCGCTGCATCCGCGCCGATGACCTGGCGGCAGCGACTGGTCGTCCCGCCGACCGTGGTGTCGGGCGTCGGGGCGGCGCTGTTGTGGTGGGCGTCGCTGCGTCCCACCCTGCTGCCCCGCTCCGCCGTGATCCAGGCCGCGATCAGCGCGATCTGCCTCACGATCGGACACGGTGCGGCTGGTGTCCTCGCCGCGCTCGTACGCCACGTGCGGGCCCGCCGTGCCGCAGCCGGCACGTCCGCACCTGCGACGACTCCTGCGGCGCGACGTGTCGCACCGACCCGGCCGGTCGTCGTCGCGATCGCCGTGCTCGTCCTGCTCCTCGTGATCGTCGAGCTCGTGCACTGGTACCGGACGCAGCAGGACCAGCGCGAGCTCGTCGGCATGGCGCCGATGTCGTGGAGCGCGGTGCTGATGCTGGTGGTGTTCACCGTGGTGCTGTCCGCCGTGCTCCTGGTGCTGGCGCGCACCATGCGCCATCTCGTCGTCGCCCTCGAACGACGTGTCGAGCGGCGCGTGCCCGCCCGTTTCGTCGGGGTGACGGTCACCGCGATCGTCGTGGTCGCCACACTCGTGCTCGTCGGGCTCGGCGGCCGCCAGTTCGCCCGGTGGGCGGACACCAACTTCGGCGCGTTCGACGACACCACGGCCGACGGCCTGGAGCCGCCCCAGCTCGCGACCCTCTCGGGCGGGCCGGGTTCGCTCGTCGACTGGGACGAACTCGGCTACGAGGGCCGCAACTTCACCGGTGGCGCACCCACCGCGGCGGAGATCGAGGCGTTCGACCCCTCGCGCGACGCGCTCGATCCGATCCGGGTGTACGTCGGGCTGCAGTCGGCCGGCTCGGTCGACGAGCGGCTCGACCTCGCGATCGCCGAGCTCGAACGCACCGGCGCGTTCGACCGCGAGGTGCTCGTGGTCGCCACTCCCACCGGCACCGGCTGGGTCGACCCCGACGCCGCGCGTTCGGTCGAGTTCATGCACGCCGGCGACACCGCGATCGTGGCGGTGCAGTACTCGTACCTGCCGAGCTGGATCGCGTTCCTGGTGGACACCAACAGCCCGCGCACCCTCGGCGCCGCCCTGATCGACCGCATGCACGAGCACTGGGCCACCCTGCCCGCCGACGACCGGCCCACATTGCTGGCCTTCGGCGAGAGCCTCGGCTCGATGGGTGCCGAGACCGGGTTCGACCGGGACGGCCTCGACGCGTCGATCGCCTCGATCACCGACCGCTACGACGGCGCGCTGTTCACCGGTCCCACCCGGAACAACGCGATCTTCGGCGAGCTCGTCGACGAGCGTGACGCGGGCAGCCCCTCGTGGCGGCCGGTCGTGGCGGACGAGCCGAACGTGCGGGTGGTCAACCGCATCTCGCAGATCGACGCCGCAGACCCGGCGTGGGCGTCACCGCGGGTGCTGTGGGTGCACCACCCCAGCGACGCGATCGGCACCTGGCGGATGGCCAACCTCTGGTCGCCGCCCGGGTGGGGCGAGGACCCGCCGCCCTACGACGTGCCCCGCGACGCCGGCTGGCTGCCGTTCGTGACGTTCGTGCAGGAGTCGTTCGACCTCATGGCCGGCTTCTCCGCGTCACCGGGCTACGGCCACGACTACCGCACCGAATTCGTGCACGCCTGGACCGCGATCGCCCCACCCGACGGCTGGACCGACGCCGACGCCGACCGGCTGCAGGCACACCTCGGCCTCGACGCCGGACCCGACACTGCTCAGCCCTGACGGCGCGAACGACCGAGGTTGCCCACCACCAGCGCCACCACCGTCACGAGGTAGATCTGGCCGATCAGCGCCTCCAACACCACGAGCGTGCGCGTGAGCGACGCCACCGGGGTGATGTCGCCGAAGCCCACCGTGGTGAGCGCGACGAAGCTGAAGTACTGCATCGCCGCCGGATCGAGATCGCCGGTCGCCGACGCGAACGCACCCGGGTCGATCAGCAGGATCGCCCGGTACACCATCGCGAAGAACAACCCGATCAGCACGTAGGTGGTGAGCGCGCCGATCATCGTGCGCACCGACACCGTCGGATGGCGCGCGATCGAGCGCAGGATCAGCACAGGCCCCACCGCCACCACCAGGCCGTTCACGAGCAGCAGTCCACCGCCCGCGTCGCCGTCGCGACCGAGCGCGACCCGCAGCACCGCGAGCACGAGCGACCCGACGGCCACCAGCACCGCGATCCGCAGCACCCGCTCGCGGCCCGCCTCCAACTGAGCGGCCAGCACGAGCGCCGTTCCGGCCAGCACCACCTCCAGCACGCGTGCCACCGGACCGCCCTGGAACGCGGCCTGCACCACGAACAGCGCGACGACGGTGAGGAACAGCCGCCAGTAGCGACGGACCGGAGCCTGGGTGTCGGCCTCCTCGACGGGCGGTCCCGCCGGCGCGTGGGCGTCGCTCATCGGCCGGCACCCACGGCCACATCGTCCGCGCCGCCAACGTCGCCCGCCCGATCGGTGCCGTCGCCGTCACCGTCGGCCCGCGGGGCCCACCACGCCCAGGCACCGACCGCCGCCAACACCACCGCCACCAGGAACTGCGCGAGTCCGATGCCGCCGACCACGATCACCGCGACGGCGAGACCGAACGCGACCATCGCCGTGGCGTCACGGTGCCGGCTGATCACCGACCAGGCGCCACCGCGCAGGTGACCCGCACCGCCGCGCCACCGCACCGCGAGCGGCTGCTCGCTTCGCAGGAAGGCCACGACCGCCACTGCCGCGGCGAGCACCAGCACGAGCGTCACCAACACGAACAACCCGGAGGTGAGCGACTGCAGCATCGCCGACACGGCGGCCCGTCCACCGGGGTCGACCACCACCACCGGCGCTTCGTCGAGGATCTTCCGGACGATCGAGCGGGCGACGAGCATCACCGCCACGCTGGCGATCGCGAGCGTCAGCACCGCACGGCGGCGACCACGGGCGAGCAGCACGGTGGCGACGACGGCGCCGAGCGTCAGCGCGATCACCGCGGCCACCGCCCGCTTCACCAACACCAGCATCCGCTGCGCCGCCGCGACGGTGGCGTTCGCGTCGTCGAGCGAGTCGCTCTCGTACACGGTCAGCTGCCCGAGGTCGGGCGGGAGCGTGCGACCGAAGGTCGCCTCGAGCGTCGCGATCTGCTCCGCCGGATCGCCCGCGGCCGTGAGCTGCGGGAGCTCGATGCCGTCGAGGTACCCGAGGCCCTGCAACTCGCGCAGACCGAGCACGACGAGCGGCAGCAGGTTGAGCCGCACCTCGCCGTCGGTCACCGAGATGCCGTCGACGAAGCCGTCACCCTCCAGCAGCCGCATCAGCGCCGCATGGCTGCGCTCCACCACCGCCACCACGAGATCACGCGCACCCTCGGTCGCGAGCAGGTCGGCGAGCCGCTGCTCCAGCGACGACCGCACCCCGCCGACGAGCGCGGGCACCAGCTGGGCGAGTTCGCCGGGCAACAACGCCTCCATCCGCGATTCCAGGTCGGCCGCCTCGAACGCGGCCGTGGTGAGCAGCGACGCCATCGAGTCGGTCACCTCCTGCTCGGCGAGCGCGCGCTCCACGGCGGTGCCCACCTCGGTCGAGTCGAACAGTACGTCCGTGGCCCACACCGCCAGCACGCTGACGAGCAGCCCGACGATCGCGACGCACCCCGTGAGGAACGCCCCGAGCGAACGCAGCCGGCCGATCACGGTCGCGCCCAGGTGGTCGGCAGGTCCGCGCCGCCCTCGGGCGTCCAACGGCCACCCATCCGCAATCGCATCGGGGTGGGTGCCACCGGTCCGGCGGCCAGCATCTCGCCGAGTTGGAACGAGCGCGACTCGGCGATCATCCCCTTCGGCACGTGCGAGAACACGAGCGACAGCTCGTCGAGGTCGGCCACCAGCTCGTCCAGCACCACGCCGCGCCCGCGCACGCGTCGCACCACCAGGTCGACGTTGGCGCTGCGCACCAGGGTCTCGTCCATGCCGAGCCGGGCCGCGTCGACGTCGATGTTCGCCCCCGTGCGCTCGCTGACCCCGAGCTCCTGCACCTGCACCACGAGCCGCCGCCCCGCCGGCGTGGTGACGGTGACGAAGCCACCGACCTCGGCGCCCGACTCGAACCCGACGACGAACTCCACCTCGCGACCGTCGAGCGACCACACGGCCTGCAGGCGCCGCGTGTGGGCGAACAGCTGCTCGCGCAGGTCCTCAGCGGCCGAGGGGGTGATCGAGGGGGTGATCGAGGTGCTGGTGACGGCCGGAGCGCCGGTGGCCGATGGCGACATGGGCGACAGCTTGTCACCACCCTGAGAGCCGGTGGGGTAACGTCCCCGCCGCTGCGCCGACGGCGCGCGAACGGGAGGGGATCGGGATGATCGCACGCATCGGGTTGGGAGAGCTGCTCTGGAGCCTGCTCGTCCTCTACTTCATGGTGATGTACATCATCGTGTCGATCACGATCGTGATCGACATCTTCCGTTCGGACATGAGCGGTGGCAAGAAGGCCCTGTGGGCCATCTGTTGGCTGTTCTTCCCGGTCATCACCATGATCGTGTACCTCATCAAGCACGGTGACGACCTCGCCAAGCGCAACCTGCGCGCAGCGCAGCAGCAGAAGGAGATGACCGACGCCTACATCCGCGAGGCGGCGGGCACCGGTGGCGCAGCGAGCGAGCTGGAGAAGGCCAAGGCGCTGCACGACAGCGGCGCGATCAGCGCCGACGAGTACGCCACGCTGAAGGCCAAGATCCTCGCCTGAACGGCCGCTCGGCCGACGTCGATCTGCGTCGACCGCTCGGCCAGGCGTCGACCGACGACGTCAGTCGTCCTTCAGCGCCACGGCGTTCGGGGTGACGTTCATCTTCGGCACGTACTCGGCCACCGCGACCTCGCGACCCTCGCCCTGGAACTTCAGGCGGAGCTCGCCCCGGCAGTCGGTGCAGGGGCCGTAGTACGTCTCGGTGACCTGCGCGTGGCAGCGCGGACAGGTGAACTCGAGCGGATCCACCGGGGTGTCGAGCAGGCCCATCAGACCGACCCCCAGAACGCCTCGAGCACGGCGGCGCCACCGGCGGGGTCGCCGAGCATCCACCAGTGCCCCTGGCCCTCCAGCACCTGCACTCGCGCGCCCAGCTGCTCGGCCACGGCGACACCCAGCGTCTCGCCCTGCACGAACGGATCGAGCGGGGCCACCACCGCCATGCCGGGCACCGTGCCCGCGGGCGCGAGCTCGGCACCCCACTGCACCATCGCCGGCTGCGCCGCCGAGCGGTAGAGGGCGAGCACGCACCGGCCCATCAGCTCGTCGCCCGCCACGGCGAGCTGCTCGCCCGTGGCACGCGGGATGCCGATGCCCTCGAACAACGCGACGCGATCCGCGACCGGGGTGGCGAGCGACTGCTCGAAGTACTGCTCGCCCGCACCGGGCGTCTGCCAGATCTGGGCGAAGTCGTGCCACACGTAGTCGGGGTGGAAGAGACCGAGCACGTCGCACACCCAGCTGCGGAACAGCTCGGGTCGCAGCGACACCGCGCGCATGCCGATGCCACCGCCCCAGTCGTGCCCCACCAGGTCGACCGGACCGTGCTCGGCGACGATCGGCTCGACCACGCGGAGGAACCAGTCGACGTACTCGTCCTTCGTGGCGCCGAACCCGTCGGGCACCGGGCAGCCGAAGCCGGGGAGCTGCGGGGTGACGACCCCCGAGGCGACGGCAGGCGACAGGTGGGCGACGAGCGGATCCCAGATCACCGGGGTCTCGGGATTGCCGTGGAGGAGCACAGCGGTCATGGAGAGCATCCTGCCAGACCGACGCGCGACCCGAGTGCCGCAGCGTCCCGGCTCAGCGGGCGTTGGAGTTCCGCAGCAGCGATCCGGCCAGCACCCCCGTGTGCTCGCCGTGCTCCATGAACATCCGGCCGTTCACGATCGTGCAGTCGTAGCCCTCCGCCCCCTGCACGTACCGACCGGCGCCGTTCGGGAAGTCGAACCGGTACACGGGCGGCGGCAGACGCAGCGCCTCGAGGTCGATGACGTTCACGTCCGCGAACGCACCCACCTGCAGGCGGCCGCGATCGCGGATGCCGAACAGATCGGCGGTGTCGCTCGTGAGCCGCCGCACGGCCTCCTCCAGGCTCCAGCGCTGCCGCTCGCGGACCCAGTACGACAGGAAGAACGTCGGCTGGCTCGCATCGAGGATCTGCCCGACGTGCGCGCCGGCGTCGGCGAGGCCGAGCGTGACCAACGGGTCGTCGAGCATCTCCTCCACCGCATCGAGGCGCTGGTTGAGGAACGGGTAGCTGAGCACCAGCGCGCCGTCGGTCTCGAGCAGCAGCTCGATGAAGCACGCCGCGGCGCAGATGCCGCGCCGGCGCGCCTCGGCACCCAGCGTGTGCTCGGGATCGAGGTCGTAGCGCGCCTCGGCCGAACCGTTGCGTCCGCGGTTGACGATGTGGAGGTGATCCAGGTCCACCGTCGGCGGGTGCAGCTCGGCCTCGTCGATCAGCTTCGACCGGAACGCCGCGTCGCGGATCGCGACGAGCTTCTTGCCGTTGCGCATCTCGCGCAGCGACCGCCAGGCGGGTGAGCGGTCGAACGGTGTGCGCGTGTCGATGCTGAACAGGATGCCGACGCTGCGCGCCGTGGTCTGCGGACGCAGGTTCGCCCCGCGGGCGTTCTCCTCCTTGGCGAAGCCGATCACCCGCGCGTAGAGGTCGGGGCGGCTGTCGTGCTGGGTGAGTCCGAAGCTCACCGGCCGGCCGCTGCGGCGGCTCACCTCGCCCATCCACGCCAGCTCGGCGCGAGTCTTCGGCACGTCGGCGTCGTCGCGCTCGCCCTCGCCGATCCGGCTCGCCGACTCGAACACACCGGCGCCGTGACGGCCGAGCACGTCGGCGAACGCGTACAGCTCGTCGGGCTGGGCGTGGGTGCCGGGCACGGGACGGCCGTCGGGCACCTTGTGCAGGTAGGTGCGGCTGGTCGAGAACCCGAGCGCACCCGCCTCCATCGCCTCGCGCAGCAGGTCGGTCATCGTCGCCAGGTCGTCGGCCGTGGGGACATCGGTGCCGAGGCCCCGATCCCCCATCGCGTACTGCCGCAGCGCGCAGTGGCCCACCATGCCGCCGACGTTCACGCCCTTCGGCAGGCGCTCCATCGTGCGCAGGTACTCGCCGTAGGTGACCCAGTCCCACGGCAACCCCTGCAGGATCGCGTCGCGCGGGATGTCCTCGACGCTCTCCATGAGCTCGGCGAGGTACTCGCGGTCGTCGGGCCTGCACGGTGCGAACGTGACACCGCAGTTGCCCATCACCACGCTGGTGACACCGTGGTAGCAGCTGCTCGAGGCAACCGGGTCCCAGGCGAGCTGCGCGTCGAGGTGGGTGTGGATGTCGACGAAGCCGGGGGTGACGATGCGCCCCTCGGCGTCGATCTCACGGGCGGCGACGGCGTCGATGTGCTCGTCGACGGCGACGATCCGGTCGCCGACGATGCCGACGTCGGCGCGCCGTGCGGCCTCTCCCGTACCGTCGACCACCGTCCCGTGTCGGATGATGATGTCGAAACCCTTCATCGCCATGTGCCCCTCATGGTCGCGAGTCGGCACAAGGTAGGCGTCGAGCTCCGACCGCGTCGAGAGGCGAAACCGAAGATTCTGTTGCAATTTCTTGACGGTCGCTTAGCACACTCACGGACCGGAGTGGTGGATACCGCGATCGCGCGGAGCGTGAGGTCAGAGCGAGGTGCGCAACGACCAGATCTCGGGGAACAGCACCACGTCGAGCATCGCCCGCAGGTAGCCGACCCCCGAGGTGCCACCCGTGCCGCGCCGGAACCCGATCACGCGCTCCACGGTGGTCACGTGGCGGAACCGCCACAGCCGGAACGCGTCCTCGAGGTCCGCGAGCTCCTCGCCCAGCTGGTACAGGTCCCAGTGCCGGTCCGGGTCGCGATACACCTCGAGCCACGCCGCCTCCACACCCGGGTGTGCCTCGTAGGGCTGCGTCCAGTCGCGCTCGAGCCGCTCGGCCGGCACGTCGACGCCACGGCGAGCGAGCGCTCGCAGCGACTCGTCGTACAGCGACGGGCGCCGCAGCGCCGCGTCGACGATCGCGTGCAGCTCGGGGCGGTGCTCGTGCGGCTGCAGCATCACCGCGCTCTTGTTGCCGGCGGCGAACTCGATGCAGCGGTACTGCCAGCTCTGGAAGCCGCTGCTGCGACCGAGCGCCGGGCGGATCGCGGAGTACTCAGGCGGGGTCATCGTGGCGAGCACGTCCCACGCGTGCACGAGCTGCTCCATGATGCGGCTCACCCGCGACAGCATCTTGAACGCGCGGTGGAACTCGTCCACCGCGATCGCGTCGGTGGCTGCCGACAACTCGTGGAGCATCAGCTTCATCCAGAGCTCGCTCGTCTGGTGCTGGACGATGAAGAGCAGCTCGTCGTGCGCGTCGGACAGCGGGTGCTGCGCGCCGAGGACGGCGTCGAGGTGGAGGTAGTCGGTGTACGACATGTCGGCCGAGAAGTCGAGCTGCGCGCCGTCGCGATCGGTGCGCAGGTCGCGCTCGCGCTCGCGGTCCGCGTCGGACGGGTCGGACGCGTCGGACGCTCGGTCCGCAGGGTCGGGGCCGTCGGGCGGGGTCACCCGCCCATCTTGTCGGACGCGGCGGTGCCGCGGCCCCGGCGGCGCCGGATCAGCCGTTGCCCCTGCCGTTGCCGCCCTTGCCGTTGCCACCAGCCCGGGCGTCGGGTTGGTCGCCTCCCCCGTCGCCATTGCGTCGGTGCGAGCGCGCCGCCGCGTCGACGAGGTTCGACGGCAGCACGTCGTCGTGGGCGTGACGCGCCACGTAGCGACCACGTCCACCGGTCATCGAGCGCAGCTCGATCGCATAGCGCACGAGCTCGCGCGTCGGCACGTGCGCGGTGATCACCTGCTCGCCGTGATCGGCGGCGGACGTGCCCATCACCCGTCCGCGACGCGCGGTGATGTCGCCCATCACGTCGCCCTGCACCCCGGCGGGCACGGTGACCTCCAGCAGCGACACCGGTTCCAGCACCACCGACCCGGCGCGTGCCAGCGCCTCCTTGAGCCCGAGTGCGGCGGCGGTCTTGAACGCCATCTCGCTGGAGTCGACGCTGTGGTACTTGCCGTCGTAGCACTCCACGCGCACGTCGACCACGGGCAAGCCGTGCACGCCGCCTGCCGCCATGGCCTCCTCCACACCCTTCTGCACCGCGGGCACCAGGTTGCGCGGGATCGCCCCGCCGACGACGGCGTCGACGAACTCGAAGCCCGCGCCGCGCGGCAACGGCGACACCCGCAGCTGCACCACGGCGAACTGGCCGTGACCGCCGCTCTGCTTCTTCAGCTTGCCCTCGACGTCGGCCGACCCGGCGATGGTCTCTCGGTACGGCACGCGCAGCGGCACGATGTCCACGTCGACGCCGAACGTGCGCGCGAGACGTTCGATCGCCACGGTGACGTGGGTGTCGCCGAGGCCGCGCAGCACGGTCTGGTGCGTCACCTCGTCGCGGTCGACGGCGAGCATCGGATCCTGCGCCTGCAGCCGGGCGAGCGCGCTGCCGAGCTTGTCGTCGTCGGCCTGGGTGCGCGGCAGGATCGCCACCCCGTACTGCGGCACGCAGGTCCACGGTGCCTCCACGCGCACGGGCGTGCCCTTCGGCGCCAGCGTGTCACCGGTGCGCACCGACGCCAGCTTCGCGACCGCGGCGATGTCACCGGCACCCACCTCGGTGATCGGCAGCTGCTCCTTGCCGCGCAGCACGAACAGGCTGTGCAGCCGCTCGTCGGTGCCGGTGCGGCTGTTCACCAGGTGGTCGTCGACCCGGACGGTGCCGCTCAGCACCTTGAACACCGACAGCTGGCCGACGAAGGGGTCGACGATCGTCTTGAACACGTGGGCGAGCGGCTTCGCACCCTTGTCGGCGAGGACCTCCACCACCTCGTCGCCGGCCAGCACCGTCGCCGGCCGGTCGAGCGGTGACGGGCCCAGCTCGCACACGAAGTCGGCGAGACGGTCGAGACCCACGCCGGTGGCGGCGGAGCCGAGCAGCACGGGGAACTCGAGGCCGTCGAGCACCTCGTGGCGCAGGGTTCGCTCGAGCTCGGCCACGGTGAGCGTGTCGCCGGACAGGTACCGCTCGAGCTGGTCGTCGTCACCGGCGACGATCTCCTCCACCACGGCGTCGTGCAGGCGGTGCTCCTCGTCGGCCACGTCGGCGGGCAGCGGTTCGGTGTGGTGCGTGCCGCCCGGTTCGTACTCGAAGGCCTGCTCGCTCAGCACGTCGGCGATGCCGTGCAACGTGCCGGCCTCGCCGAGCGGCAGCTCGAGCGGCGCGAAGCCGGCGCCGAACGTCGCGCGCAGCTGCTCCAGCACGGCGTGGAAGTCGGCCCGCTCCTTGTCCTCCTTGTTGACGAACACCATCCGCGGCAGCCGACGGCGCACCGCTGCCCGCCACAGGCGTTCGGTCGTCACCTCCACGCCGTCGACGGCGCTCACGACGAACACGGCGAGGTCGGCCACGGACATCGCCGCCTCCACCTCGCCCTCGAAGTCCGCGTACCCCGGCGTGTCGAGCAGGTTCACGCGGTAGGTGGCACCGTCGCTCGCCCGCCAGTCGAAGGGAGCGAACCCGATCGAGAGCGAGATCCGTCGCTTCACGGCCTCCGGTTCCGTGTCGAGCACGCTCGTGCCGTCGTCGACCCGGCCGGCACGGGGCACCACGCCCGCTCGTGCCAGGAGCGCGTCGGCGATCGAGGTCGTACCGGCGCCGCTGTGGCCCACCAGGACCACGTTGCGAACCCTCTCGGTGGCGAGATCGGCCATCTCGGACACTCCTTTCGCTCATCACCCGGTGCGGCAGCGTGCCGCGGGGCGACGTGACCGACCGTACCCCTGGCCGCGACACGCCGGGAACGGACGAACGTCCCGACGCGCCCCCAGCGGCGTGGCCAGGGCCGCGCGGCCAGGGGCGGGTGATCAGGGCCGGGTGATCAGGGCCGGGTGATCAGAGCAGGCGACGGTCCGCGGCCCAGGCGGTGAGCTCGTGGCGGTTGGAGAGCTGCAGCTTGCGCAGCACCGCCGACACGTGCGTCTCCACGGTCTTCACCGACAGGTGCAACCGGGTGGCGACCTCGCGGTACGTGTAGCCGCGGGCGATGAGCCGCATCACCTCCTGCTCACGCGAGCTGAGCAGATCGAGGTCGGGGTCGCTCGGCGCCGGGAGGTGCCCGGAGAACGCGTCGAGCACGAACCCGGCGAGCCGCGGCGAGAACACCGCGTCGCCCTCGTGCACGCGGCGGATCGCGTCGACCAGCGCCGGGGCGTCGATCGTCTTGGTCACGTAGCCGCGGGCGCCGGCGCGGATCACCGCGACCACGTCCTCCGCCGAATCACTCACCGACAGCGCCAGGAACACCGCCTCCGGCCAGTGCGCGAGCACGCGCTCGATGATCGTGCGGCCTCCTCCGTCGGGCAGGTGCACGTCCACCACCGTGACGTCCGGGCGCATCGCGAGGACACCCGCGACGGCGTCGTCGACCGTGCCGGCCTCCCCGATCACGTCGACCGCCTCACCGATCTCGGCCTTCACGCCGGCGCGGAACAGCGCGTGGTCGTCCACCAGGTACACCCGCATCACGGCACCTCCGATCGTCGCGCCGGCGGCGCGGTCGACGGTGCGGTCGGCACGGCCGCGACGGGCACCGACAGCTGCCACTCGGTGCCCTCACCCGCGGCGGTCTCCACCCGCGCGCTGCCACCGACACGTTCGAGCCGAGCCTCGATGCTCTGCGCGATGCCGCGACGATCGGGTGCCACCGCGGCCCGGTCGAACCCGTTCCCGCGGTCACGGACGAACACCTCGGCGGCGGTGCCGCGCACCTCGGCGTAGAGCGAGATCTCGTCGGTGCCGCTGTGCTTCGCCGCGTTCACGCACGCCTCACGCGCGGCGGCCACGAGCGCGTCCATCGCCGGATCGAGCGGTGCGTCGCCCACCACCACCGCCTCGATGCGCACGTCGTAGGTGGACTCCACGTCCTGCACGGCGCCGCGCAGCGCGGCCGCGAGGCCCACCGGTCCGACACCCCCGGCCGTGCGACGCGCGACGCCCTGGCCGTACAGCCACTCGCGCAGCTCGCGCTCCTGCTGACGCGCGAGCGTGACGGTGCGCCGGGGATCGTCGGCGGTGCGCTGGATCAGCGCCAGCGTCTGCAGCACCGAGTCGTGCAGGTGCGCAGCCATCGCCTCGCGCTCCTCCACCCGGATGCGTTCGCGCCGCTCGGCCGCCGCCTCCTGCGCGAGGCGGGCGAGCCACGGCCCCACCAGCACCGCCACACCGATCACGGTGAGCGCCGTGGCGAACGCGCCGATCCGCAGGCCGTTCGACGCGTCCTCGCGGACGCCGACCACCAACAACCCGAACGACACGAGCGCCGCACCGGCGAACAGGCGCGCCCGCGCCCGGCGACCGGAGGTGAGCTCCACCACCGCCGCCGACCCGTTCGCGTTCGCCGCGACCCCGGGCGTCGCCGGCCGATCGGGGCGCACCAGCCCGAGCACCACCACCCCGGCGGCCACGGCCACCAGCGGCACCATCACGGCGTCGCCGAGCCACAGGCCGGTCGAGCGCACCAGCAGCACGATGCCGGTGGCCACACAGGCCACGCTGAGGGTGCGCTGCGGATCCGTGGGGCGCGGCGGCCGCGACGTGGTGGGCTCGGACGCCAGCACGATCCCGAGCGCGTACAGCACCAGGCCCGTGCCGGCGGCCAGCGAGAGCACCACCAGCAGCACGCGCACCAGCGTCGGGTCGACGCCGTACTCGTCGGCGAACCCTCCGGCCACCCCGGCCACGATCCGGCCGTCGTCGCGCCGGGGGAAGGTGACCGCCCGGCGCAGGCTGCGAGGCGTGCGCGACGGGGTCGACGTCCGGCCGGACGCGGGCGGGCCCGACGGTGCGGGAAACGGGGCGCGCGGCGCGCCGGAGGTCATGGCGAGATGATCGCACGTCGCGGGCGGCCCGCCATCGGGGCCCTCCCTGATCGGTCCCCGACCCCCACCCTGAACCGCGCCCCGATCCCGCACCCCGACCCGTGCGTCGGGGCACACCCGGACCGCCCACCCGGTGACTCGCTCAGGGTCGGATCAGGGTCCGACCAGGGGGTCACCCGATGCGGCGACGACCGGCGTGACGCACGCTGATGCCATGACCGAACAGACTGCACTCATGAACGACGCGGGTGCCCCGACCGACGCCGGCACCGGCACACCCCCGCCCCCCACCACCCCACCGCCGGCACCCCCCGCCGGCCCCGGATCCAGCGGCCCCGGACCCAGCGGCCCCGGATCCAGCGGCGGCCCGGGCACCCCGCACCAGCCCGGTGCGACACCCCGGGTGCCGTGGTACCGGATGCCCGTCGCCCGCGACACCGGCGACAACGTGCTCGGCGGTGTGGTCGCCGGCATCAGCCGCACCTACGGCTTCGACCGGCGCACCACCCGCCTGGCACTCGTGCTGATCGCGTTCGTGCTGCCCGTGGTGGTCCTCGCCTACGTGGTGGCCTGGATCCTGCTGCCCGACGCACCCGAGCGCGCCCAGTCGCCCGAGCAGATCGTGCGCGACGAGCGCCGCTTTCCCCTGTACGCCGCGATCGGCCTGCTCGTGCTGGCCGGTGGTATCGGCTCGATCGGCTCGTGGTTCGTGTTCGGCGACGTGCCGTGGGGCCTCGGCCTGATCGCGATCGGCGTGCTGCTGTGGATGGCACCGGGCCTGCGGCGCGAACGTCGCGCCGCAAGCGGCACGACGCCACCGGCACCGACGAGCGGGCCCACGGCGTCGGGCACCTGGCCCGTCCCCGCCGACACGGTCGTGGGCGCCGCCCCGACGGACGCACCCACCACGGTCGCGACCGTGACGGCGACGAACGCGACGA
>WLDE01000239.1 GCA_009704985.1 Actinomycetota bacterium
CTGCGCCGACACCTCCGACGGCGCCCGCGCCGCAGCGCGAACCCGAGCGCCGCGCACGACCGGCACACTCCCGAGGCACCTCGCGGCGGGTGGCGATCGCGACCGCGACGCTGCTGGTCGTGCTCGCGGTGGCGATCGCGTGGTGGTGGACTCGGGACGACGCCGACGAGCCCGCTGCCGGCACACCGACCGCACCCGCCTCGGTGGCACCGACCACCCCGCCGTCCCCTGCGCCCACGCTCCCACCGACGTCGGAGCCCCCGGCCACCACGGACACGACGCCTCCCCCGGCGTCCACCACGGCGTCCACGACCCCCGATCCGGGCCGCGTCGACGTCGGCGGAGGCGTGGGGTTCACCCTGCCGGCCGGCTTCACCGCCGCCGCCGTGGCACCCGGCGTCGAGGTGAGCGACGGCACGGTGCGGCTGTTCGCCGCGGTCAGCGCGCGCACCGCCGGTGAGGACCCGATCGTCGTGCTGCAGGAGTACGTCACCGGCTTCGACGCGCTCTACGCGTCGGCGGCGTACGGACAGGTGGCGGTGCGTCCGCCGGACCCGAGCGGCGCGCCGGTGGACGGCCGGTCGATGCGGTATCGCGTGCTCGCCGCCGACGGCACCGGCTACACCGGTCGGATCGACGTCCTCCGCCGGGCCGACGGCCTGGTGCTGCTGACCGACCGGTACGTGGCGATCGACGCCGTCACCGCCACCCCGTTCGCACCCGCCGACGCCTCGCTCGTCCCCGCTGCGTTCGCCGAGCTCGCGGCATCCCTCATCGCCGCACCCGCCGTCGGGAGCGCCGCTCCGCTCACGCCGCTCGCGCCGGCGCGGGTCTCGAGCGTGCACCCGCAGCTCGGCGTCGAGGGAACGTTCGCCCTGATGCCCCCGACGGGGTGGGTGGACGTCGGGTCCGTCCCCGGCCGCGTGGTGGTGGCTCATCCCGCGGGTGAGACCTTCGTCGTCGAGCGCACCGCGGACACCGCCGACCCGGCCGTGGCCGAGCTGCAGGCGTTGGCGGCGCTGCTGACGCAGTGGCCCACCGCGACCGCCGGACCGTTCGCCGCGCTGGACCCGGCCGACGGGCGCACGGCGCGCACCGTGGAGGCCGCCTTCACCGCCACCGCACCCGACGGACGCGCCGTGCAGGGCACCGTGCGCAGCTGGTGGGACAGTGCGACCGGACGGGCGTGGGTCGCGGTGGTGACCTCCCTCGTCGACGTCGCCCCGCAGCCGGGGCACGCCGCATTCCTGCTCGCGCAGACCGACGCGGAGCTCGCGGGCCTGCCGACCTGACACCGCTCGCGCGGCGCGTGCCGCAGCGCTCACGGGTCGCGCGACCCGGCACTCGACCTGGGCGCGGCCACGCCGGGACCGGACCGGTCGTCCCGCGATTCCAGCGATACACCCGAACGCAGGATCACGATTGCCGATGCTCCTGCGGTTTGGTCTTGACTGGTGTGGTGGAGTGATGGCCGTCGGTATCGTTCACCTCTCGGCCATCCGGGACACACCCGTGCCGGATCCGAGCACGCCGATCCCGACGACCACCGACCCGTGTACGAGCGATCGCTCGGGCCCGATCGGACCGCCGGGGCCACGGCACTGCAACCGACCGACCCGAACCGGAGGACTTCTGTGGCGAAAGATCGCGTCGAACGCGACGAAGAGGACCTCGTCCGGTTGTACCTGTCCGACATCGGTCAGTACACCCTGCTCACCAAGGACGACGAGGTTCGTCTCGCCAAGCAGATCGAGGCGGGCAAGCAGGCCGTGGCCGAACTCGACGCCGGCAAGGACCTCACGCCCACCAAGAAGCGAGAGTTGCGCCGCCTGGCCCGTGAGGGCGAAGAGGCCGAGCGCGCCTTCGTGCAGTCGAACCTCCGACTCGTCGTGTCGATCGCGAAGAAGTACCAGGCCTCGGGTCTGCCCCTGCTCGACCTGATCCAGGAGGGCAACCTCGGCCTCATGCACGCCGTCGAGAAGTTCGACTGGCGCAAGGGCTTCAAGTTCTCCACCTACGCCACGTGGTGGATCCGGCAGGCCATCACGCGCGGCATCGCCAACACGGGCCGCACGATCCGCCTTCCCGTCCACGCGGGCGACACCCTCGCCCGGCTGCAGAAGGCGCGCAGCCGGCTCGAGCTGAAGTACGGCCGTCCCGCCACCCTCGCCGAGCTCTCCAAGGAAGTGGAGATGCCCGAGGACAAGGTCACCGAGGCGTTGCGCTTCGCCGCCGAACCGCTGTCGCTCAGCGAGCCGCTGCGCGAGGACGGCGATGCCGAGCTCGGCGACGTCGTCGAGGACCGTTCGGCGGAGAGCCCCTTCGAGGTCGCCGCCACCGCGCTGCTGCCCGAGGAGATCGCCCGCCTGCTGGCCCCGCTCGACGAGCGCGAGCGCGAGATCCTGAAGCTCCGCTTCGGCCTCGACCGCGGCGAGCCGCGCACGCTCGAAGAGGTCGGCGAGCACTTCAACCTCACGCGTGAGCGCATCCGCCAGATCGAGGCGCGTGCGATGAGCAAGCTGCGTCACCCGTCGAGCGACACCGGCGCTCGCGACCTGCTCGCCGTCTGACCTCACTCGACGGCCGCTCGACGGCCGCTCGACGTCGCCCGACGGCTGCCCGACCACCTCGACCGCAGGGTCGTGGCGCGCCCTGCGTCGGGTCCGTTGCTCCCACCCAGCCGTGGGGTCCGCGCGGCCGGTGCTCAAGACGTCGTCACGGGACGCCGATGACATCGTCGTGACTTGCATGGTGTCCGGCGTTCGCGCACCGGGGAGCGGAGATCGATGATGGAGCTGTTGCCCAACTCGATGTCGTTCCGCGTCATCAACACCCTCGACGTCGACGACGACGAGCAGATCCCGCCGGACTTCACCGGCCGCGTCCGGCGGTCGTTCCCGAGCGAGCAGCGCTACGTCGCCTGGTACACCGACGGCCACCTCGACGACCCGACCAAGGGCTACCCCGCCTATCGCGTGCACCGATCGGACGGCCAGGTGAAGTACGAGATGCACTACGCCGCCGGCGTCCTCCAGGACCCGGACCCGCGCACCCCTGCGGTCCGCGGGTTCTACGCGAGCGGCGCGATCCACTACGAGGAGCGCTACCGCGGCGGGCGTCGCCACGACGGGCCGCGAGGCGAGGCGGCCGTGCGGAAGTGGCGTGCGGACGGGACCCTCCGCCACGAGATCCACTACCTCGACGGGGTCCGGGTCCGGTGATCGCGGCGTTCCGGCTCCAGCGTCGCCGGAACCGTGCCGACGGGGAGCGCTCCGCGCGGGACCTCCCCCGGTCGACCCCGGTGTCCACGACGGTGTCCACGGTCGCGTCCGCCGTGGCGTGCGCCGTGGTGCTCGGTGCCGTCTCGACGATCGCGCCGGTACCCCTCGGCGGTGTGCCGTCCGCATCGGCGGCACCGTCGTCGGCACCCTCCGCATTCGTCCCGGTCACCCCCTGCCGATTGCTCGACACGCGCGACGGCGGCGGCGCTCGGCTCAGCGGCGACACCACGGTGGTCGTGCCCACCCTCGGGCGGTGCGGGATCCCCGCCGGCACCACCGCCCTCGCGCTGTCGGTCACCGTCACCCAGCCGCTCGCCGCCGGGTTCGCGACCGTGTGGCCGGGCGACGTCTCCCGACCCACCACGTCCACCATCAACTACGCCCCCGGCGAGACCCGGGCCAACGGCGCGATCATCGCGACCGGCGCCGACGGCACGCTGGGGGTCGCCTCCAGTGCGAGCGCCCACGTGGTGATCGACGTGACCGGCGCGTTCGTGGCCACGAGCGACGCGACGGCCGGGCGCTTCGTGCCCACCGTGCCGACGCGGCTGCTCGACACCCGCGAGGGCGCAGGCCGCCCGGCACCCGGCTCGTCCGTCACCGTGCCGCTCCCGCCCGGCGTCCCCGCCGACGCGACGGCGCTCGCCGTCACGATCGCCACGAGCGATTCGCGAGGCGCCGGGTTCTTCACCGCCTATCCGAGCGGCGCGCAGCGGCCGCTGTCGAGCACGCTCAACACCGATGGCCTCGGCCAGGTGCGTGCCACCGGGCAGATCGTCCCGGTGACCGCCGGCGGCTTCGAGATCTTCAGCCAGGCCGGCGAGCACCTGATCGTCGACATGGCCGGTTGGTTCACCGGGCCGTCCGCACCGTGGTCGAACGCCGGGCTGTTCGTCCCCACCACCCCCCGACGGCTCGTCGACACCCGCCCCGCGCTGCCCGTGTTCCCGGGCGGCACGATCGAGCTCGACCCCAGGACGATCACCGGTGGCCCGGTCGCTGCGATCGCCGCGAACTGGACGCTCACCGGCACGTGGCGCGGCGGCTACGTGACCGCGTACCCGTCGCGGACGGACCGGCCGCTCGCCTCCACGGCGAACGCCGATCGCCGCCGCCAGGACGTCGCGCAGTTCGGCATCGTCCCCACGTCCGCGGCCGGCGTCGCGGCCTTCGCGAACGCCGGCACCGAGCTCGTCGTCGACGTGACCGGCTGGTTCACGGGTGCACCGATGGCCACGACCGCATCGTCGCCGGCGCCGAACACCCCGGTCGCCGACACGGATCGGCGGGTGTACCTCATCGGTGACTCCACGCTGGCCGGAGTTCGCTGGTACACGAACTCGCGCCAGGCGCTGCGGGGGTCGAGCTTCGTGCTCGACGCCGAGTCCTGCCGGCGACTCGTCGGTGCCTCGTGCCGAGGGCGCGAGGGCCGGACACCGCCCAACGCCGTGAGCGCGATCGACGCGCTCACGGCGCCGGTCGACGTGGTCGTGGTGATGACCGGCTACAACGACTGGCACGCGAGCTTCTCCGATGCGTTCGACCAGGTGGTGGCCGCGGCACGGAACAAGGGCGCGCAGCGGATCGTCTGGCTGACGTACCGCGAGGACGTCGGCTACAACAACCCGTCGAACGGCGGCGCGCAGGCGGAGAGCTTCCGCATCCAGAACTCGATCCTGCGCGAGAAGGTGGCCTCGGGCGCCTACGGCGACGTGGTGATCGCTGACTGGGACGCGTACACGGAGGGCCGGACGGACTGGTTCACCTCCGACGGCGTGCACTTCACCATCCGCGGGGCGTACGGCGCGGCCGACTACATCTCACGCGTCGTGTCGTCGCTGCACGGCGAGCCGTGCCCGGCGCCGTGGACGCCCGGCGGGTCGATCGACACGCCGTGCCCGTCACCGGACACTCGACCGGGGGTCGTCGACCCCGTCGCCCTCCACGCCGGCAACCTCGGCGACGTGCACTGCTACCAGGTGGGCGTCGATCGGCACGTGGAGTGCCGGACGGATCCGAAGCTCGCGCTCTGACCGACGTACCGTGGACCGCATGGTCGGTCTGTTCGTGTCGGACGTGGTGTGGGACGCGGTCGGCGACCGCCTGCTGACGCTCGCGCCCGACCTCGAACGCATTGCGTTCCGTCCCGGCGAGATGGTGCCTCCCGAGGACGTCGCCCGCGTGGAGATCGCGTTCTTGTCGATGGACATGTGGCCGGACTCGACCGCGCCCTACATGAAGGTGTGCCTCGAGTCGCCGACGCTGCGGTGGCTGCACTCGGGCAGCGCCGGGGTGGACCACCCGGTGTTCCGCATGATCCTCGACAAGGGTGCCCGTCTCACGAACTCGTCGGGATCGTCGGGACCGTCGATCGCCCACCACGTGATCATGTCGCTCCTCGCGCTGCGGCGCGACCTGCCCGGGTTCCTCCGCGACCAGTCGCAGCACGTCTGGCGCACGCGTGACGTGGGGGACGTGGAGGGGACGACGCTGGGCGTGCTGGGCATGGGCCCGATCGGTACGGAGACCGCTCGGCTCGCCGCCGAGTTCGGCATGCGCCCCATCGGCATGCGTCGCACCGTGAGCGGTGACGAACCGTGCGAGACCTGGACGCTCGACCGTCTGCACGAGTTGCTGCCGCGCGTCGATGCGCTGGTCGTCGCGTTGCCGCTCGCACCGGAGACCCGGCGGATCATCGGCGCCACCGAGCTGGAGCTGCTCGCACCCGGCGCGCACGTCGTGAACGTCGGCCGCGGCGAGCTCGTCGACGAGGCCGCGCTGATCGACGCGCTGCGGTCGGGCAGGGTGGGCGCCGCCGCGCTGGACGTCACCGAGGTGGAACCGCTGCCGGCGGACAGCCCGCTGTGGGATCTGCCGAACGTGATCATCACCCCCCACGCGTCGGCGGCCACTGCGTCGAACCAGCGGCGAGCGACCGAGTTCTTCGTCGAGGAGTTCGCCCGATTCGTGCGTGCTGAGCCCTTCGTGCGCGAGGTGCGCTGACACGCACGGCCTCGGTGACGCCCCGATCGACGCCGGTCAGTTCGTGGACCGAGGGCGCTTGAACACCGTGAGCTCGTCGCACTCCGACACCTCGAAGCCACGGCCCTCCATCGCGGCCAGCACGACCTCGCGACAGCGATCTCCATGGAGCTCGACGACCAGGTTGTCGACCCGATCGATCCAGCCGTCCGTGTGACGGGAGAAGACCTCGGCCTCCGACCCCTCGATGTCGACCTTCAGGATCGAGATGCGCTCGGCCCCGGAGTCGCGCAGGATCGTGGCGAGGTCGACCGCCATGACGCTCGGCGCCTCGTCGTCGCGTGCCTCGCGCACCGTGACCGCCCACTCGCGCCCCTGCCCCGGCTCGACCTCCTCCACCACCAGTCCCACCGACGACGACCAGACGCCGGCCTGGATCGTCGTGGACCGGTCGCCGTACGGCTCGACGTTGCGGACGAGCGTGGCGTAGTTGCCGGGTTCGGGTTCGACCGACACCACTCGAGCGGTCGGGTACCTGCTCAGGAAGTACGACGACGCGTACCCGACGTTGGCGCCGCAGTCGACGACGAGATCCGCGGTCGGCACGTCGTCGAGGCAGCGGTACTCACGCTCGACGTAGATCTGCGAGAACACGTGCGCATCGGAGGTGCCGGCCCGCATCACGAGCGCATGACGGCCCAACGGGGTGTGGATCGTCAGCGGAGTACCGGGTGCGACGCGGCGAGCGCGGAGGCGCTGCACCTTGAACCGAGCGAAGTGACGGAGACCCAACTCGCGGAGCTGCATCCTCGTGATCCGCCACCTCGACACCCCCGAAAAGTACCTCGTCGGGAATGGTGCTCGCGACCGACTCCCGTCGCCCTCCCCCTCCCCCGTCCCCTCCACGCTCCACGCTCCACGCTCCACGCTCCACGCTCCACGCTCCACGCTCGAGTCATCGTCCGCTGCGCCGATCCGACAAGATGCCGCCGGGCGCAGGGGGCGCCCTCGACGATCTGAGGTGGGGACATGTCCGCAGCACGTTGGTTCGGTGACTCGACGATCAGGCCTCGCTTCCCGGCCTGGACCCGCGGCAACGCGGCCGACGTGTTCCCCGATC
>WLDE01000240.1 GCA_009704985.1 Actinomycetota bacterium
CCGGCACCTGCGACGACGGCGCCGACCCCGACCACCGCTCCGGCACCGACCAGCCCGCCGACGCCCACCACGTCACCGGCACCGCCGCCGCCGCCACGGCTCGGCAACCTCACGCTCGCCCAGCGGCCCACCACCGGCGCGCTCGCCCGGCTGAACGCCGTCACCTGGCCGGCGACCGGCTGCCGCACCGCCACCTGCCCCGCCCGGTCGCTCTGACGAACGACCTCGTCACGCAACGACCTCGGCACGCAACGACCTCGGCACGCAACGACCTCGGCACGCAACGACCTCGGCACGCAACGACCTCGGCACGCAACGACCCCGGCAGGGGCGGATCGCGCAGCGGGGCGGTCAGGACCCCGACGCGCCCGGTACGACCAACCCCGCCTCGTAGGCGAGGATGATCGCAGCGGCACGGTCACGCGCGCCGAGCTTGGCGAAGATGTTGCCGACGTGGCCCTTCACGGTGCGCTCGCTCACGTAGAGCCGGTCGGCGATCTCGAGGTTCGACGCGCCCTGCGAGATCAGCACCAGCACCTCCAGCTCGCGCTCGGAGAGCCGGTCCACCCCGGGCACGTCGCCCTTGCCGCGCGGCGCACCTGAGCGCACCGCCTGCAGCACCCGCGGCGTCACGCGCTGGTCGAGCCACGACCCACCCGCGGCGATCGTGCGGACCGCGGCGATCAGGTCGTCGGCGGGCGTGTCCTTCAGCAGGAAGCCGGCGGCACCCGCCTGCAGGGCGCCCCACAGCACGTCGTCGTCGTCGAAGGTGGTGAGCACGAGCACCGGTGGCCCGCCCGCCTCGTGCAGCCGTCGTGTCGCGGTGATGCCGTCCATCACCGGCATGCGGATGTCCATCAGCACGACGTCGGGCCGGTGCGCCTCGACGGCCATCAGTCCCAGCTCGCCGTTGGACGCCTCCGACACCACCTCGATGCCGGGTTCGATCGAGAGGATGAAGCCGATCCCGGCGCGGACGAGTTGCTGGTCGTCGACGAGGACCACTCGGAGCGGGCGGCCGCCGTCGAGGACCGCCGGCTCGACTGCGTCGGGGCTCACGACAGGGCAGCGGAGCGCCGCAGCGGGAGTGCGGCCTCGATCCGCCAGGCGCCGCTGTCGGCCGGACCGACGTCGACCGATCCTCCGGCGGCGCGGACCCGCTCGGTCATCCCGAGGAGGCCGAGTCCCTGACGCCCGCTCGTGCGCGCTCGGGTCGGCGCCGGGTTCTCGGCGACGATGCGCAGCACGGTGCCGTGCCCGTCACCCGCGACGTGGAGCTCGACCGGTGCGCCGGGCGCATGCTGCAGGGCGTTGGAGAGTGCCTCCTGCACGACGCGGAACGCCGTGAGCGACGTGGTCGCATCGGCTGCGATCCCGTCGATGTCGACCGAGGCCGCGACGCAGAGCCCGGCAGTCCGGTACTGGGCGACGAGCGCCGGGATGTCGGACAGCTGGGGCAGGGGAGCGTCGGCCACCGGATCGCGGGAGCCACCCGAGGCGTCGGCTCCGGTGACGGAGTCGCGCAGCAGCCCCACCACCTGGCGGATCGAGTCGAGGCTCTCGCGGCCGACGGTCTCGGCCCGCTCGAGCGCCTCGGCCGCCCGCTCCGGGTTCGTGGAGATCGCGCGGCGGGCCCCGGTGACGTGCAGCATGGTGACCGTGAGCGAGTGCGCGACGACGTCGTGCACCTCACGTGCGATCCGGGCTCGCTCCTCGGCCGCGGCGTGGCGGCGCTCGCGCTCGGCGGCCTGGCGCAGCTCGGCCACGAGGGCCTCCTGGCGTCGCAGCATCGAACCGGCGAGCCACGACACCCCGATCCCGCCGAGGAAGTACACGCCGCCGGTGCTGCGCGCTCCCTCGAGCACGGTGAGCCCGACGGTGAGGCCGACGACGCTCGCGAGGCAGGCGACCCGCACCACCGAGCTGCACCGGCGATGGGTGATGGCCACCACCGCGATCATGGCGGGGAACAGGCCGCCCGGGTTGCGGTCGGCGAGCACGATCACGGCGGCCGGGGCGATGGTGAGCACCGCGAACAGCGGGGGTCGGAGCTGCACGCCCCCCGATTCGAGCGCCCAGGGCACGAGCCCGATCAGCGCGAACGCGATCGTGATCCCCGAGATCGACGCGCTGGAGCCGAAGATCGCGATCAGCGCGGCACAGGCAGCAGCCAACGACATCACGACCGTCGTCGACCAGGGACGCTGGGCAAGGGCGAGTTGGGGCTGTTCGCCGGACGTTGCGAGGGGTGGTGTCGTCGCCTCCACGGGCACCACCGTAGCGACGCAGACCGTCGCTGTCACCGGACCGTGGTACGGGTCGCGGCCCGTTCGGCGGAACGAGGCAGGAACGGGCCACCGTCCGCTGTGCGAGCAGGTGCTCGCATCCGATGATGGATGCCGACGGCAGGAGTCCCTGCCGCACGACAGGAGGTACTGCGATGTTGACCCGACTCGGTCGTTTCACGGTGCGGCGACGGCGTCTCGTGCTGTCGTTCACCGTGCTGTTCCTGGTGGTGGCCGCCGTGCTCGGCGGCGGCGCGTTCGGCGTGCTGAAGACTGCGGGGTTCGACGACCCCGGCTCGGAGAGCGTGAGAGCGCAGGAGCTGCTCGACGAGCACTTCGCCGGCGGCGAACCGAATGTCGTGCTCGTGCTCACCGCCGACGGGCGCAGCGTCGATGACGCCGACCTGGTCGCCGAGGGCGAGGCGATCGCCGCTCGGCTCGACGCGATCGAGGGCGTCGAGCAGGTCGCGTCGTACTGGTCGCTCGGCAGCCCACCGCCGTTGCGCAGCAATGACGGCGACACGGCGCTCGTGCTCGCCCGGGTCACCGGTGACGACGCAGCGATCGACGAGGCGGTCACGGCCATCGACGGCGAGCTCGCCGGACAGCAGGGCGGCTTCGAGGTGCTGCTCGGTGGCCAGCAGGCGGTCTTCGCCGACATCGGGCACACCATCGAAGGCGACCTGCTGCGCGCCGAGCTGATCGCGATCCCGCTCACGCTCATGCTGTTGCTGTTCGTGTTCCGTGGCGTGGTCGCGGCGAGCCTGCCGCTCTTCGTCGGCCTCATCGCCGTCTTCGGCACGTTCCTCAGCCTGTTCGTGATCGGCTCGGTCACCGATGTGTCGATCTACGCGATCAACCTCACCACTGCGCTCGGTCTCGGCCTCGCGATCGACTACAGCCTGTTCATCGTGTCCCGCTTCCGAGAGGAGCTGGCGGCCGGCCGCTCGGTCGAGGCCGCCGTCGTGCGCACCGTCGAGACGGCGGGCAAGACCGTGCTCATCAGCGCTCTCACCGTCGCCGTGTCGCTCTCCGCGCTGCTGGTGTTCCCGCTCTACTTCCTGCGTTCGTTCGCCTACGCCGGGGTCGCCGTCGTGCTCCTCGCCCTCGCAGGTTCGCTGCTCGCGCTCCCGGCGTTGCTCGCCGTGCTCGGCACGAGGGTGAACGCCCTGCGCATCGGCCGTCGGCGGGAGGCTCGCCCAGACCACGAGGGCCTCTGGCACCGCATCGCGGTGTTCGTGATGCGCCGCCCGGTGCCGATCGCGGCCACCGCGGTCGCCGTGCTGCTCCTGCTCGGCGCGCCGTTCCTGCGGGTGAGCTTCGGGGCCCCCGACGACCGTGTGCTGCCCACCTCTGCCGGCAGCCGTCAGGCGTCGGAGATCCTCCGGGCCGACTTCAGCGGCAACACCGCCGAGAGCTTCGGCGTCGTGGCCGACGGCGTCGGTGCCGGCCGGATCGACGACATCGCGGCCAGCGCGGCGACGATCTCGGTGATGCCCGGCGTCGACCGGGTGGACAGCGCCGCCGGCACGTTCGTCGCCGGCGAGCTGGTCGCCACCTCCCCCGCCGACGCCCGGTTCTTCGCCGCCGACGGCGCCGAGATCACCTGGATGTCGGTCGTGCCCGACTTCGCTGTGGTCAGCGAGCAGGGTGAGCAACTCGTCGATGACATCAGGGCGCTCGACCTGCCGATCGACGTGGCCGTGCAGGGCTCTGCCGCCAGCCTGGTCGACACCAAGGCGGCGATCCGGGACGCGCTCCCGTGGGCGCTCACGATCATCGTGGTCGCGACCCTGGTGCTGCTGTTCCTGCTCGCCGGCAGCCTGCTGGTGCCCATCAAGGCGCTCGTGCTCAACGCGCTCAGCCTCACCGCGACCTTCGGTGCGATGGTGTGGGTCTTCCAGGACGGCAACCTGTCGGAGTTGCTCGGCTTCACGGCCACCGGCACCCTCGAGGCATCGATGCCGATCCTCATGTTCTGCGTCGCCTTCGGCCTGTCGATGGACTACGAGGTGTTCCTGCTCTCCCGGATCAAGGAGGAGCACGACCGCACCGGTGACAACGAAGCCGCCGTGGCCCTCGGCCTGGAGCGCACGGGGAGCATCGTGACCGCTGCTGCAGCACTGCTCGCGATCACCTTCTTCGCCTTCGGCACCTCGGGCGTGAGCTTCATCAAGATGTTCGGCATCGGCCTCGGCATCGCCGTGCTGATGGATGCCACCATCGTGCGGGCGTTCCTGGTGCCGGCCTTCATGCGCCTCGCCGGCAACGCCAACTGGTGGGCGCCGGCGCCGTTGCGGCGGTTCCACGACCGCTTCGGCCTGAAGGAGGGCGACGGTCACGACCCGGTCGTGCCGCAGGCCGGTGCCGACGATCACCGGGAGCTGGTGGGTGCCGGCCGCTGACGGCCCGATCCTCCCCGTTCCCTCCTGATCCCCCCGCCCCCTGCGGGACGGATGCGCCCCTCGGGCGTGTTCGTCCCGCAGTGGCGCGTCAGGCGTGGTGCCGGGTCGTCAGATGACGACGACCTTGGTGCCGATGTCGGCCCACTCCCACAGGAAGTCCGCATCGGCGACCGCCTGGCGCTGGCAGCCACCCGACAACCGCTGGCCGAGCTCGGCCTCGGTCTGGTACGGCGACCTGTCCTCGACGTGCAGCGGGATCGAGTGGAACCCGATCGCACCCTTCTGGGTCTTCAGCCAGCGGACCATCTTCGGCAGATACGCCTTGCCGTTCCACGCCGTCGAGACCTCGGACTTGCTGTACACCTCGTGGGTGCCGGGGAGCTCGTTCGAGTACTTGCTGCCCGACACGAGCCAGGACCGGATGATCTCGCCCTCGCTGCCGACGGCCCACACACGCTGGCCGGCACGGTCGTAGACGATGCGCCGGCCGGTTCCGGAGTTCTCCGGCAGCGGTGGCGCGTCCGCTCCGGCGGACGCCACCGACGACAGCGGATAGCCCAGCAGGTCGACGGCGCCCGGCGGCGGGGGAGGGGTGCGGGTGACGAAGCTCTCCTCGTCGGGCCAGATGCCGAGCGAGATCGCCGACTCGCGACCGACGATGCCGTCGACGTAGAGCTCGCGATCGGTCTGCATCGCCTCGACCGCGACGAAGGTGGCCTGGTCGAACTGGCCCGACACCGGGCCGGTGTAGAAGCCCTGCTCGGTGAGCGCCTGCTGGAGACAGGTGACGCTCTGGCCGCTGTCACCGAGCCGGACGGACAGCTCGTCCATGAGGCAGGTGTCGGCCCGGGTGAGCGCATCACCGTCGAGGTCCTGCACCTCGCCGGCCGCAGTGGGATCGGCGGCCACGAGCGCGGCCGGGTCGGAGGCCGGGGTCGCGACGGCGGGACCGGCGGCCACCGCCGGTGAAGCGGCGTCGGCGGGTGCCGCCGCGTCCGCGGTGTCCTCGGCGGCGGCGACGGCGGGGGTGACCAGTTCGTCGGCGTCGTCCCCGCCCCGGAAGGCGATCACGGCGCAGAGCAGGGTGGCGGCAGCTGCCGCGGCGAACAGCGGTCGGCGGTCGCTGCGGTGCTCGTCGCGGCCCACGGCGGCGCGGTACGCCGGCACGTCGCGCAGCGGCACCTCGCGGTACCGGTCGTCGTGCCGGTCGTCGTGCCGGTCGTTGCGGGAGCGGTCGTCATTCGTGCCGCGCGGCCGGGGATCGGTGGGCCGGTCGATCCGGCCGTCGATGCGCACGGTGCGGCGAGGTTCGCCGGTCGCCCGCGGATCGCCCGTGCGACGGGGGTCGGCGCGGCGCACGCCGGGGTCGGCGAGCAGTGGATCGCCACCGGCCGACGCCCGGCTGACCCGAGGGTCGGGGGTGATGCGAGGGCGCTCGGTGCTGCGACGGGGGTCGGGCTGCACGGCGGCACGACCGTCGCCCGAGCGACGGCGCGCGGCGGCACGGGTGGAGCCGTGGGGCGTGCGGTCGAGGGGTGGGTTCATGCGGTCGGGTCCTGACGGGCCTGGCGCTCGTGGCGCTGACGGAGGGAGCCGGAGCGACAGAGATCGTAGCCGCGGACCGTCGCACGACCACGGTCATCCCGGCTCGCGGCGGTGCCACCGCCACGCGTGGTGGCCGTCAGTCGAACGCGCCGTGCCGCCCGGCGCCCGCTGCGAACCGGCCGGCACCGGCGACCGTCTCACCGGAGCGGATGGTCGCGAGCCCGAGCTCGGTCTCGCGGGCGAGCGCCTCGTCGAGCGGCAGCGACCACTGGTCGTAGCTCGACCGGCGGTCACCGCGGAGGCACACCTGGGGGAACGCGGCGATCTGCCGGGCGAGGGCGATCGCTTCGTCGAGCGCCCGGCCGGTCGGTACCAGCCGGTTGGCGAGCCCCATCCGCTGCGCCTCCTCACCGCTCACGCCCCGGCCGGTGAGGATCAGGTCGAGCGCGTGGCTGTGGCCGAGCAGACGGCTCAGCCGGATCGTGCCGCCGTCGACGAGCGGCACGCCCCATCGGCGGCAGTACACGCCGAACACCGCGTCCTCGGCCGCCACCCGCAGGTCGCACCAGGCGGCGAGCTCGAGTCCACCGGCCACGGCGTGCCCCTCGACGGCGGCGATCACCGGCTTCGAGAGCAGCATCCGGGTCGGCCCCATCGGACCGTCGAGGGCGACGTCGGCCTCCACCCGGTTGCCGCGGCCGGTGCTGACCGCCCGGAGGTCCGCGCCCGCGCAGAAGGCACCGTCCGCGCCGGTGAGCACGGCCACGAGGAGGTCGTCGCGGCGCTCGAACTCGCGGAACGCGGCGGCGAGCGCCTCGGCCGTCGGCCGGTCGACGGCGTTGCGCACGTGCGGCCGGTCGATGGTCACCACCCACACCCCGCCGTCCAGTCGCTCCGTGCGCACCGTCGTCGGGTCGGTGTCGCCCGTCGTCGGGTCGGTGTCGTGTCCGTCGTCGTTCGCCATGCGCCGAGTCTCGCCGATGGGACGGCCCCGTCACGACGGGCGCGACGGGGCCGTCGTGACGTCAGCGGCGCGGGTCGCGCCCGGTCCAGGCGACGAGTCGGTCGATGAGCGGAGCGTCGTCACCGACGACCACCACCTCGCCGAACGGTGCACCTCCTGCGGCGACCGCCTCGCGCGTCCCG
>WLDE01000241.1 GCA_009704985.1 Actinomycetota bacterium
AGGTTCAGCCCGCCCCGCCCGGCCAGCAGCAGCTTGCGCCCCACCGAGGCCATGTGGTCGTGCACGGTGACCGAGCACCCGGCGCCGGCGAGCACCTCGGCCGCCATCAACCCCGCCGGCCCACCCCCGATCACCACCGCCGCCGGGCGAGGTTCGGTCGGGGTCTGCGGCACGGGTCGAGGCTATGGCGCCTCACGGTGGTCACGGGTCGGCGATCTCTGCGCGGCTCACGGCCACGGCCAGCAACTCCACCACGTACGGGCGGGGATCGACCAGCCCCAAACCTGCGACCACCACGATGACGACCCGACCGTCGGCGAGGCGGGCGGCGGCGAACCCCTCCGATCCCCACGCCTCGACCCCGATCCCCTCGAGCAGGACCTCGCCCCGCGAGCCCTCCGGCCGAAAGGCCGCTCCCATCTCCGCCGGTATCAGATCCACCCCGACGCGGCCGGCGACCACCGAGTTCGGAGCGTTCGGCAGGACGAACTCGCACTCGTCGCCCGGTGTGTTCGGATCGGTCCCTGTCGCGTCCAGGACGCTCAGCCCGGACGCTTCGATGTCCGCGATGGTCAGGAGGTCGCACGCGACGAGCGTCGCTGCCGACGGCGTGGTGCTCTCGAACGCCGGTGTCGACGTTGGGATCGCTCCGCCTTCGGCCGGTCTGAGGGTCACCTCGTTCATCCCGCTGACCGCGACGCGATCGCCCATCGACAGGTCAAGAGCAACGCTGGGTCGACCGCCGTCGGAGCCGTCGCCGTCGAGCAGTTCCATGGCCGTTCGGATTCCGGCGCGATCGACGCTCAGGAACCCTCGTGCACCGGGAGCGACGTCCGCGACGTAGCGCCCCGGCGCGAGATCCTCGCCGACGGACCACCTCCCGCTGTGCAGGGTCACCGTTCCGTCGATCGGTTCGATCCACCGCGACACCACCGGCGTGAACGCGAGCGTGAACTTCCCCCGAGAACCAGCGGTGAGGACGACCTCGTCGCCGTCCGACAGCTCCAGTCGCAACGTCGCGACCGGGCCGTCCGGTCCCCCAGCGAAATCGGGGACACTGAGGAGCTCGAGGATGCTCCCGAACGAATCGCGTTCACCGAGCGGGACAGACAGCGCTGCCGACACGCCGGAGTTCACGGTCACCTCGTACAACCCCGGGTCGAGGTGCTGTCCCGCGACGTAGGTCCCGGGACCGAGCAACGCCGGAGCTGCACCAACCTCCGGAGGCGCTGCAGCTCTCTCCGCCATGGTCGTCACAGCACCCCGGTCACCCGACTGCCCAGGACCTTGCCCTTGCGTTTCGCGTCCCTCGCCTTGCACGACGTGATCGTCGTGGCGTGATGCGCAGCGAACCCGACCGTCGGTGCGTGCAGCACGAACCGCTGACCCTGTGACCGGCCGAGCGCACCCATCCGATCCGTGCGACACGCGGCCGGGATCCCGCCGGCGGCGTCGAAGAACCGGGCGATCCCTTCGAAGGTGTGCTGCCGGTCCTCCGAGCTGGTGAACCACCAGATCCGCCACCGCGACCAACACCAGATCATCCCGAAACACCACAGCGGCGTCGACCAGCCCCAACGGCGGGCCCAGTCGGACAGGTCGCAGAAGTCGAACTGGGCTTCCTCACCAGGGTCGGTGTGGATCGGCACCGACGCCACCTCTGCCGCCCGGAACCTCGGGCCCCGGACCGAGCGGAGCTCGCGGGTCACGGTCGAGTAGCCGCCGGTGAACTTCTCCGCGCGGAGCTTGTTGAACACCGACACCCCCAACAGGCGCGGGTACGCGTCGATCAACGACGCGATCCGCCGCTTCCAGAACGCGTTCATCACCAACAACTCGTCCGGCACCTGCCGGGCTGTCGGCGTCCCGTCGGCTTTCAGATACTTCGACACCGTCGACGGGTGCAACCCCATCTCGGCGGCGATCTCATTGCACGTCCATCCCTGGCGATGCAGCTCGTGAATCCTCACGTAGGTCTCCTGGTCAATCATGGAGGGTGGCTCCTTCAGCGGGTCGATGCCTGGCAGCACGACACGCTGGAGGAGCCACCCCCGGCTGGCGGTGGATGTGTCAATGGCCAAGTTGATGTCCTCGCTGGTGGCCATCGGATGTCCTCGCTGGTGGCCAACGAAAGTCCTCGCGGTCAGGTGTCCTTGCGGGTGGTGCGGTGGGTGAGTCGGTAGCTGTCGCCGGTGGTGGTGATGATGATGTGGGCGTGGTGGCAGAGCCGGTCGAGCAGGCTGACGGCGGTGGGCTGGTCGGGCAGGAAGCGTCCCCATTGGTCGAACGGGCTGTGTGAGCCGATGGCGATGGAGCGTCGTTCGTAGGCGGCGGCGACGAGCCGGAACAGGAGTTGGCAGCCGGTGTGATCGAGGGGTGCGAAGCCGATCTCGTCGATGATGATCAGGTCGTTGCGGCAGACGGTCTCGATCGCGCGGCCGACGGTGGTGTCGGCGACCGCGCGGTAGAGGTGCTCGACGAGATCGACGGCGGTGAAGTAGCGGACCTTGTGGCCGGCGGCGACGGCGGCGTGTCCGAGGCCGATGAGGTAGTGGGTCTTGCCGGTGCCTGCGGGGCCGACGAGGCAGAGATTCTCGGCTTGTCGGATCCACTCGAGCGTGACGAGATAGTCGTGCGATGAGCGCGGGATCGAGGACTGGTCGAGGCGGAACTCGTCGAGGGTCTTGTCGATCGGGAACCGGGCGGCGGCCATCCGGTTCCGGGTGTTCGACGCGTCTCTCGAGGTGATCTCTGCTTCGATGAGCACGCGGAGAACTTCTTCGGGTGCCCAGCGTTGGGCTTTCGCGGTGGCGAGCACGTCGGGTGCTTCGCGGCGGATCGCAGCGAGCCGTAGCCGCCGCAGGGCGGCTTCGACGTCGGGTGCGAGCGGGGCGGGTTGGCGACTCATGCGAGGTTCTCCATCGCGTACGCGTCGAAGGAGCGGACCTCAGCGGTCGGGAGCGCAACGACGACCGCGTCGCCAGCGGCGGCGGGCTCGGGGAGGGCGGTGCCGATCGCGAGGATCGAGCGGACATCCGCGGCGCGGAACCTGCCGAAACGTGCCGCCCGTGCGACCGCTTTGGCGACGAGCTCGGGGCCGTGCGCGGGCAGGATGTCGTCGACGATCTCGCCGATCTCTTTCGGCAGCATCGTCATCCCCGCCGCGGCGCCTTGGCGGATGAACACCTCGGCTGCTTCACCTAACGCGAGGAACTCGCGCTCGATCCCGCTGCGCGCTCTTCGCCCGCGTGACGGCGCCCGACGTGGTGTCGGGTAGTGCTCGTCGAGCACGGCTGCCTCTCCGGGTGCGAGCTGGCAGTGGTCAGCGACCAGGTCGCCGGCCAGGGTGTAGATCCTGACCTTGCCGTCGAAGGTGACCGCTTCGACCTGGGTGCCGACGAGATGATGCGGGACCGAGTAGCGGGCAGAGGCGACACGGATCGTGGAGAGCTTGTCGACCTTGCGGACCTCGACTCGGCCGATGCGCGGGCGCAGCATCGGCAACTCGCGCAGCAGCTCGCGTTCATCGATCAAACGGACATCGGGGACCGCGCAGATCTCGGAGTGCTCACGGCCGTTGACCTCCGCGCACCAGTCACGGCAGGCGTCGTTCAACACGCCGAGGTCGTCAGAGTCGGGCAGGACCAGGTCGCGTTTCGCGTAGCCGACGAGGTTCTCGACGATCCCTTTCGACTCGGGATCGGCGGGGTGGCAGAAGTCCGGAACGAACCGGTAGTGGGTCGCGAACCGGACATAGTCCGGCGTCGGGATCATCACGTTCGCGACCGTGCCACCCTTGAAGCAGCCCATCCGATCAGCGAGCACCTTGCCCGGGACACCGCCGAGCATGTCGAAGCAGTCGGCGAGCAACGCCATCGTCGTCGCAGCGGTCTCATCCCGAGCAACACGCACGAACCGGAACCTCGACCACGCGAGGACCGCGCAGAACACCTTCAACCCTGACGGGTGCAGCCCCCAGTCGATCACCAACGTCTCGCCCGGCACCCACACCGCCGGCCGACGCTGATGGCGGCCGACCTCGGCACGAACCTGTCGCTTCACCCCGGCCACGAGCCACCGGAAGTTCCGGTCCGAACCCGCGTAGCCGGCCTTGCGAGCGATCGGCAGCAACCGCTTCGCTGTCCGCGGCCGCCGGTCTCGCGGAGTTCTTCGAGCACCACGCCACGGACGCTGTCGGTGTTCTTCGGCACCGGCGCGCGCTCTGCTCGCTCGTCATCCAACAGCCCGGCCTGATGCGCGAGCACCTTGCGTTTCACGGTCTTCGGATCCACACCGCACGCCTCACCAGCGACGCAATAGGTCCCCAGACGCGCGTACGCGCCAACAACATCCATGTTCTTCCTCGCTGACAACAATTGGGCCAACCCTCGAGCGTGTGATCTGAACTGACTTGGTCGTCGTTCACGATCACCGCTCGAGGCGGCCCGGCCCGCAGGGTGGATCTACCTACTCACCACCGCGAGGACATTTCCTGGCCACCAGCGAGGACTTTGACATGGCCATGGACAGGATGCCGGCCAGAAGACCCCGGCACCAACGCGGTTTTCAGTGAGCGTGAAACGCGGTTCTCAGCGAGCGCTCACAGTGCCGGCATTGCGCACGTCACCCCACACCAACTCCGCCACACCCTCGCCACCCAGGCGATCAACCGGGGCATGTCGCTCGAAGCGATCGCCGCCCTGCTCGGCCACAAGAGCCTCGCCATGACCCTCGTCTACGCCAAGATCGCCGACCGCACCGTCGCCGACGAATACTTCCGCGTCACCCAACAGGTCGAAGCCCTCTACCAGCAGCCCACCCAGCTCCCCGCCGACGCCGAAGGCGCCGAGATGCGCAAGCTCCGCGCCGAGATGCATCGCCGCATGCTCGGCAACGGGTACTGCGCCCGACCTGTCGAGATCGACTGCCACTTCGAATCGATCTGCGAGACCTGCACCTTCTTCGTCACCACCGTTGAGTTCAAACCCACCCTCCGCAAACAACGCGACGACGCCGCAGCCAAAGGCCTACTCGGGCGCCAACGCGTGTTCGACGGACTCCTCGAACGTCTCGACGGGCAAGCCGGCTGACCGGTCACCGCAGGGACAACACAGCGCGATGACCGGTCACGGACCACGAACTTCGATCCCGGGAGCGACTGCGATCAGCACTTCGGTCGACGTTCCAGATCGCTCGATGCAACGCCGAGCAACCTCGGATGCCGATTCGTCCAGGTCAGCGATCCGCAGGAGGCCGACCGCGACGAAGTCGGCGGATGCCCGAAAGCGGTCCTCTTCGTGGACGATCTCGTCGCCGTCGTTGTCGTATCTCGTGCCCTCCGGCCACGCCACTATCGAACGACTCTCAGCAGGGTTGCCCGGGACCAGCCATACACATCGGTCCTCGAACGCGAGCGTGCCAACCATCGAGTCCAGCAAGACGTCTGCGACCTCGTAGTCGATCTGCACCACGGACGGCAACAGAATCAGCTCGACACTCTCACCATCGCTTCCGACACAGGCCGTCGCCATCGCGGACATCGTTATGCTCGCTGCGAGATCACGACGCCTGAGCCCTTGTTTCACTACGGCTCGAACACAACGTCGACGTTCAAGGCCGTCTCTGAGCCCCGAATTCCGATGTAGTAGGCCGTGCAGCCGCTACCCGAGCTGTGGAGGCCGTATGCCGTGTTCAGCGCGAACACCGGGGCTCCGCTATCCCCGGATTGGCGGCAGTAGTTGGCCTTCGCTCGTCCGGTGATCGTGGCGCAGAGCGTTCCGCCGGAGATACACGGTGTCCCCGTGTTGTTGAGTTCGACTACCGAGCCGCACTCTGTTGGCACCGTCGTCCCACCAGACATGCACACCCACAGATTGACGGTGCTGAAGCCGTCGGCGCGTATCGGATAAAGCGTGTTCGGTGTCGTGTGAGGGCCCGTGCGCACGAAAACGAACCCACGCGTGCCCCAGAATGGGAGGTCCGAAACTCTGACGATTGCACGATCACTCGATGAGCATGCGGTCCCACCGCAGTAGCCCGTCCCCCAGTTCCAACTGTGCTCCGGCCCAATGGTGTGAGTCGTGCCTGCCGTGTCTCTCGTGGTCCAGGATGTGCCACTCGCTTGCACCATGCAATGCCCGGCGGTGAACTGGTAGTACTTCGTGTCCACCTTGCTCTTGGCGATGAACGAGCCGGTGCAGCCTGCGCCAGTTGCCGAGATCCTGATACCGGCGCGAAGGGGGCTGTCGCAGTAAGGATGCACACAACCATCGACCAAGTCTGGTTGAGCATCGAACGACACGGTGAGCGCCTCGCCAAGTTGGGCCGTTGCCGCATCGACGAGGGTCTGTTCGGCCTTTGTCAGCTGGGGCGACGCGAACCGCAAGGTGATCGTGTTCTTGTCGGTGGCGAGCCCTGATTCGACCGGGCGGTCAGGCGTCGGGACGAGCGAGGCAATCTGCGACCCCAACCATGTCGACCCCTCTGCCAACCGATCGAAGCTGATCTTGACCGGTACGACGTCCACGGCCTCGGCGATACCTAACGTCTGCGCCGCCTCGGCGATTCGTGAAAGTCCCGAGTCGACCGCGTCGGCCGTCACACCCACCTTGATGCGTCCGCCATCTGCGGGGTCTATCCAGACCCCGCCAAAATCATCGCTGAACTCGGCGTTGGCGGCTTCAGTGAACGCGCCCAAGTTCCGTTGCCATGAGAGGCGCTCGTACGCCTCGTCCTCGTCGACGCCGTAGTGCTTGGCGTAGGTCTGGATCTCGACTGCGATCTCCTTCGGGTCGAGCGGCGGCAGTTCCGCTGCTTTCCCACTCGTCGCGACATCGCTCGTTGCGGGCGGGTCTGACGAGGGAGGCACGGTCCCTCCAGCGGCAGTCCCGGCACCCAGCGAGGCGACGCCTGCCGCAAGGCTCACGGCTGCGCCAATGGCCAACGTCCTGAATCGCATGTCAGCCCTCCATGACTTCGACTCGGGCCCGCTTCCGGCTCTTCACTCACATTAGCCCACGCGGGCGACGAGCTGACCGCGGCCTCGAACCGGGCGGGCATCGGCGCGAGCCGCAGCGGGGGCCAGCCTCGGCCGCCAAGGCCTTGACGCGGATTACCCGCATATGAACGCGCCACCCAAGTCGTGCTCTGGAAGCCCACCAACCCCGCGGACGCAGGCAACAAGACCGACGACAGCGACGACACGCCCACCGGTCGGCCTCGCCTCATCGCCCGCGCCTATGCCGTCTTCGCCGCCGAGCAATGCGACGGAGCCGACGAGATCATCACCTGCCGCAAACAGCAACGAACCGAACGCGACACCCCCGCCCGAATCG